>PSRJ01000145.1 GCA_003175985.1 Terriglobia bacterium | reverse complement strand
CGCGCCGGCGGCCAGTACGTCTATCTGCGCGAGGCCTGGTCGCCGTTGTGGGGATTTCTGTACGGATGGACGTTGTTTCTGGTGATCCAGACCGGAACCATCGCCGCGGTCGCGGTCGGCTTCGCGCGTTACCTCGGCACGCTGGTGCCGTTCGTCTCCGAGAACAACTATCTCGTCGCGCCGATTCACCTCTCTCGCACCTATGCTGTCTCCTTGTCGACCGCCCAAGTTGTTGGGGTGTTGATAATCCTTTTCCTGACTTGGACCAACATCCGTGGAGTGCAATACGGCAAGGTGATTCAGAATGGCTTCACGACAGCGAAAATCGCGTCATTGTTCGCCGTGATCATAGTCGGCTTTGTGCTCGGCCGAAATGCAGCGGGGGCCGGAACGAACTTCACTGATTTGTGGCGCCCTCAAGGATATACGCCCGTCGCTCCCGGACTGAGCCCGGAAACCTGGTTCGGGCTGTTGGTGGCGCTTTGCGTCGCGCAAGTCGGCTCACTCTTCGCGGCCGACGCCTGGAATAACATCACCTTTACGGCGGGTGAAGTGAAGAACCCGCGGCGGAATGTGCCGCTCTCGCTGGCTCTCGGCACGATCCTCGTGATCGGGATCTATTTCTGCGCCAACCTTGCCTACGTGCTGGTTCTACCTTTGGACCGAATTCAACACGCGCCGTCCGATCGTGTCGCGGGGGCTATGCTTCAGGCCGTCTTCCCCGCGGCGGGCGGTGCGCTCATGGCTATCGCCATCATGGTCTCGGCGTTCGGTTGCATCAACGGCATGGTGCTGACCGGCGCTCGAGCCTACTATGCGATGGCCAAGGATGGTTTGTTCTTCCCTCGTGCGGGTGTCGTCAACAGGGCGCACGTCCCCGGCTGGTCGTTGGTCATGCAGGGGACATGGGCAGCAGTGCTCGTGCTGCTTCGCACCTACAACCCGTCGGCGCAGGCATACGGCAACCTCTACAGCAATTTGCTGGACTACGTTGTCTCCGCGGCGCTGTTTTTCTATATCCTCACGATCAGTGGCCTGTTTCGGCTACGGCGCTCGCGCCCGTCGGCGGAGCGTCCGTATCGCGCTTGGGGCTATCCCCTGGTTCCAGCCCTCTACGTGCTGACCGCCGCCGTAATTCTGATCGTTCTATTCTTATACCGGCCCGCTACAACGTTTCCCGGTGTGGCGATCGTGATCATCGGAGTGCCGGTCTATTTCGTGTTTCGCCGTGCGTCGTCCTGAACATCTCACCGGCACACGGCGCGATTCCTATTGACACTCCTTGCTACTGTTGAATTGGTCGAGCGTTGTCTCGAGAGCGCTTGTTGCCGAAGGTGAAAGAAAACCGCTGCCGAGCGGCGGGATGACTTTCGTTCCCGGCGGCTGAATCGTCGCAATCAGCGAATTCGCATCCTGAATCGCCTGTGCCTGAGCGGATGTTGGCAGCGCTCCATAGGCAACATTCAGCATTGCGGTGATCAATTGATGAGCTAGGGATATCAGGCCATTTCCCTTCACGGCATTATTTTGCAAAATTTTATTCAGATCGGAGTTCGTGTAGAACGTCCCGCCAAGTACAAGCCCGCCCCCTGGGAAATTAGTTACTCGAGAATTGAAATTGTTCTTGTACCCACCTTGAGTCAGCGTGCAAAACGAAAGGCATACGCCGGCAGTCAAGTGCTCCTGTTGGCCCAATCCGGTATCGAAGGGCGACCCTGAAAAGGAATAGGAAACTCCATTGTACGCAAGTTGCAGGAGATTGCCGTCATACTCGATGTTCACGTATGCAAATGTCGCTGGTGCATTGTAGAAGGCCAGTTGATTCAAACCAAATAACGCGTCCAAGAGAGTAGCGGATGTAGTCTGACCTGGTATGGGAACAGCACATGCGCTCGGGGAGACGAATGCAATCGATTCTGCTCTCGGTGGGTTCCCTCCAACAGGAATGGCAATTACTGCCTGTGCCTTGAATGTCCCTGGTGTAACCGCATAGAGTTTGTTGTCTCCCGCTTCGTCTCCGCCTTCATTCACGAACCATAGCAGGCCGCCGAGAGGACCAAAGCCGATGGGAGATATCGCCGGTGATTCGATATGGAGGTTTACTCCTGCCGGCGTGCTGATGGCCCCTGATGCACTAATCGTAGAGCCGTTGTATGTAAATAACTGGCCGGACTCGGTCACCAGGAGCAAAGCGCCTCCGTACAACCCTGAAGTATCGAAGATCAAGCCGACATGATCGAAAGTGCCGGAGATCGAGCCAATCGGGGCCGGAGCGCCACCGCCTGCTGGTATGCTTGCAAGAACCGTCGCGGTTCCAGTGGCATTCGGATACGCAACATAGACTGTTCCCGCGGTAAATCCCGCCAGAGCCGGCGCAATTACCATCGCGACTTCAGAACAACCAGGGAACCCAGGAATTTGGCTAAAACTCAGACCTGTCGTCACATTGACGATAGATACGGCGCCCGCCACACCCCCGCTACAATATCCTGATGTGGTCAACACCTTGGTTGGATCTGCGACGGGAGTGATCGGGCTGTTTATGGCAATTGTTACCTTCGTGGCCCCTTCAGCCATTAAGGTGATGTAAAGTACCAGCGGTACGACGCTGAGTCGTGCGATAGGCTTGAACATAAAATATCCCCAACTAACAAAAACGCCATATTTGAGCTATTTGTCAATCGGATGCAAGCGAATTTCGGTACTCTTGGAGACACCCCGCGCTTCGTGCAACCCCGCACGAATCTCGAAGTGGAAAACCCGGGGCCTCGGCCCTAATCCGGCTTCTCCACAAACGCAGTCAAGGAAGTGCCGAACAAACTTTGTGGAATCCACTCGCAACGCGAGAGCAGCCGTAATGCCTTGTTCCCAAAGGACCCGCCAGGAGGTTTGAAACCGGAGTCTACCACTTGATTCTCTGTTGTACGCATGCCGGTGGCCAGCTTTCGGCCCAACAAAAGCGGCGCGAGAGGCAATCCCCAGTAAGTCCAATTCCGAATGCGAAGCCCGCTTGCCTCGATCCTCTCTTTTAGTGCTGTGATCGTATACCGCCGGAAGTGACCTACGGTGCGGTCATATTGCGAATACAACATCTGGAAGGCAGGAACGTTAATGACCAGTACCCCGAATGGCGCCAGGTGGTACTTTACTGACTCAAGGAACGCGACTTCATCAGGAATATGCTCCAAGACATCACAAAGAAAGATCAAATCAAATTTACTCTTGAATTCGGCACAGCGTTGGTGGATGTCATAACAGCAGAGAGGGCTAAGACGGCTAATGCTCTTTTCCAAGGCAAACTTATTGAGTTCGAATCCCATTACCGGAATTCCGTAATGGTCTTCAACCTGCCGCTGCAAAACGCCATGGCCGCATCCGATTTCTGCGGCGCTTCGCGCGTTGCGAAAGACGTCATCACCCAGCCGAGTCAGCACATCGAACCGGCGGCGGACCCAGAAATGTTCCGTGCTCGCGAGATCGTAGTACCAGTCACTCATGCTGACCGGCGCTGGCGGCGAAAGGTAAAGAATCGGGCTTGCCATGTCAGATGCCCCTGGTCATGATTTCGTGAGCCAGCACGAACTGCTCCGCGATCTCACCCGGCAAGTGTGCGACGTGTGCAGCCAGGGAATGTTTCTCGAGATCTCCCACCACAGACTCAACCACGGCTGTGGGCCGCCGCTTCACTTCCTGCAACAGCACCGCGAGATATTCCCCGATAATTCCTATTGAAAGAAAAAGGATGCTGAACACGAAGGCCAGAAAACACGCCAGCGTGGTAACACCTGGGTTCGCACCGATCCAGAATCCAAAAAGTGTCAGGTGCGGAAGGAGACGGTTCAGCAGGACCACGATCCCGAACAACAACGAGAAGCCGGCCATACCGATCCCGATAAAGCTGGCCAGCCGAAGCGGAATGGTACTGAATGCAGTTAGCCCCTGCAAGGCCAGCGCGCACAGCTTACGAATGCTGTACTTACTGGCGCCATGCAACCGCGCGGGCCGGTCATAGGGAATGCCGGCCTGCTTGAATCCAACCCAGGAACGGAGCCCTCGCAACATGCGGGAGTGTTCCGGCAAAGAGAGCAGGATTTGGTGACAACGCGCGCTCATCACGCTGAAGTCACCGGCGTCCCGCGGCCAAGGGTGGTCTGCCACGCGCCCGATGATGCGATAAAACACGGAATACGCCATGCGAAGCAACAGGTGCGCATCGCGTTTGCTTCGAATCCCGTAACAGACGTCTAACTGCTCACTCCGGGCTTTATCGAAGAGCCCGATGAGAACCTCCACGGGATCCTGGAGATCGCAGTCCAGAATCCCGATGTAATCTCCCTTTGCAAAGGCTAAGCCCACGGAAACGGCAGCCTGGTGGCCGAAGTTGCGGCTGAGTTTCACGCCTTCAACTCGTGGATCCTTCAGATGCTCCGCGATGACGATATCGAAGGTACGGTCCCGGCTCCCATCATCCACGCAGATTAGTGTCCACAGGCCCTTCGTAGCACGTTCTAATTGGGGAAGAACGAATCGAAAGAAGTCCGGCAGCATCTCTTCTTCGTTGTAACAGGGAACCACCACGCAGAAAGAAGACGGAACAGCGGTGGGCATGCATCCAGATTCTATCCCGCTACATAAAGCACGAATTGCCACCGAGGATGCACTGTTGTATTGCTGAATGCCGTCAACCCGAAACCTCTGTATCGTTCGTCACCAGCGACAGAAGCCGATTTCCGGCAACACTGTTAGGAAATCCACGTCTGCTCTTCCAGGCTACGCCGAGGCTTGATTCGGTACGGCGGCGGGTGAAAGGAACAGGGTCTGATGCGCAACGCGAGCCAAAGAAGGCCGATGGGTAATCAAAATCGCGGTGCGGCCCGCCAAGACCCGTGACAGAGTATCCACGATGGCGCGTTCATTGGCTTCGTCAAGTGCGGACGTAGGTTCGTCAAGAACCAGGACGCGCGGCTCGGCGAGCAATGCACGGGCCAAGGCGACACGCTGGCGTTCTCCCGCAGAAAGAGTCTGTCCGCGTTCTGCAATAATCGTCTCGTAACCTTGCGGGAGAGCGAGTATCCTTTCATGGATTGCTGCGGCCTGGCAAGCTGCGACGACCTGGTCCATGGTTGCTTCGGGCCGGGCGTAGAGGAGATTTTCTCGAATGCTGGCGTGGAACAGATACGGTGATTGATCGAGCAGCACCACGGCACGCCGGAGCCTGCCGATCGTGAGATCCCGCAGATCGTGGCCATCGATCCGCACGGCTCCTTCATCCGGATCGTAAAAACGAACCAGAAGATCCGCGATCGTACTCTTGCCCGCGCCGCTGGGTCCCAGAATCGAAAGGATGGTTCCCGCCGGGACGCGAAACGAAAGGTTTTGCAGCACCGCATCGGCGCCGTACCGAAACGATACGCGGTCGAACTCGATTTCCCCTCGCATTAGTTCGGGCGCCCGCGCCTCCGGGCGTTCGACGACTTCGGCCGGCGTGTCGAAGAGTTCCCACACACGTGCCAGCGACACTCCGCCCGAAACCAGGTTCGTGTAGAGACTCATCAGGTTCTGGATCGGCGCGAGCAGGCGCATGTGATAAGCCATGAGAGCAACCAGAGATCCCGTCGTCAAAGTGCCGTCGATGACGAGTTTGCCGCCGTAGAGAAACAGTGCGGCCGTGGCCAGGGTCAGCACCGTGCCGGGGACCGCGCCCGCCAGGAACGACGTCAACTGCATGCGCATCAGGGCGTCCAGGAAACGCTGATTGTGTGCCTGGAATCGCGTCACTTCCCGTTCTTCGGCGGTTGAAGTCGCTACCAGCCGGATCCCTAGCAGAGTTTCGAGCAGGAAACTGCCGATCGCCGCACTCTGCTCCCGCACCTCCCGCACCCGCCCGGCCAGCCGCTGCTGATAGTGTCTCAGGGCCCAGATGCTTACCGGAATCACGTCAGCGCTCAGCAGGAAGACCCGGGGATTCAGTGCGGTCATGATTCCCGCGCTGCCGGCGAGAAAGACGATATTGGACAAAATGCTCAACAGGCTGTCCGCAGAAATCCTCTGAACTTCCGCGATATCGTTGTTGATTCGCGAGACCACGTCGCCCAATCTGCTGCGCGCCCAAAACCGCGGCGAAAGAGTCTGGAGATGGCGGTACAGGGCGAGCCGCATATCGAACAATACCTGCGCCGAGACGCGAACGTACTGATAGCTCGAGAGGATGTTGAGGACGAAGCTGCCGACGGTGGCCAACACCATCAACCCGCTCACACCCAGCAGCATGGGGAGGTTGCGTTTGACGAGCGCCTCATCGATCAGCAGTTTCGAGATGTAAGGTTGTACCAGCGAGAAGGACGTGGCCACCGCGCCCACAACCAGTACGAAGACCAGGCGCGGCCAATACGGCGCCAGGAAGCGCAACGCGCGCCGGTACCCGGCTAGCAAAGTACGATGGTCATCGCGCGACGGGGATATCCGCTATTATGGCACGCCGGCTTGCCTGATTTAGTAGAATAGAAGCCACCCAGAGGATTACATGAAAACAGCAACCCTGTTGACTTTAGCGCTCTTCCTCATGGCGCTTGCCGTGAGCGCCGCCGACAGCGACGCCGGCGCCTGGAACAGCAAGAACGCAGCTCACTACCTGGATCAGCGATTGAGTTGGTGGATTACCTGGAAGACGGCTGCGCGCGATCATGACACCTTCTGCGTCTCGTGCCACACGGCCCTGCCATACGCTCTGGGCCGGCCTGCGCTGCGAACCGCACTGGAGGAGCAGGGTCCTTCGGCAAACGAGCGTCATCTTCTGGAGAACGTCGCCAAACGTGTCCGCATTTGGCCGGAAGCTCTGCCGTTTTACAGCGACGAAAAGAACGGCCCTCCCAAAACAGCGGAAGCGCGTGGAACGGAATCCGTTCTCGATGCGCTCATCCTCACCAGCTATGACGTACCGAACGGCAAGCTGAGCGCAGACACCAGGCTGGCTCTCGATAACATGTGGGCTCTGCAACTCACATCCGGTGACGCGAAAGGGGCATGGACCTGGCTGAATTTCCATAATGAGCCCTGGGAAGCGGACGATTCACAGTTCTGGGGCGCAACGCTCGGCGCGCTTGCGGTAGGGAACACGCCCGCGGACTATCGCGCCTCCGCAGGCGTTCACGAGAGTGTAAAGCTGCTGGGAGCATATCTTCAGCAAGAACAGGAACGGCAATCTCTTTTGAACCGCACTTTTCTTCTGTGGGCTTCCGGCAGGCTCCCTGAGTTGCTGACGGCGCAGCAGCAAAAGTCGATCGTCGAGGCGCTTCTGAGCAAACAGCAGGCAGATGGAGGCTGGAGTACGTCGTCACTGGTTGCGCCATCCTGGAAGCGGAGAGACGACACACCGCTCGACAGGAGCAGCGACGGTTACGGCACGAGCCTGGCCCTACTGGCCCTGCAGCAGGCCTCTGGCGCCTCCGCACAGGCCCAATTGAGACAGGCGCGGGCCTGGCTTGTAAAGAACCAGGACAAAACGGAAGGCTTCTGGCCAGCGACTTCCTTGAACAAGCAGCGCGACCCGGCGTCAGATGCCGGACGCTTCATGAGCGACGCAGCTACCGCCTATGCCGTGAGGGCGCTAGCCGGCAGGTGACGGGGTTCGGAACGGAGCCGCGCGGGTGAGCAAGCGGTTTCAGTTGATGACGATCATCCCGGCGCCGGTGATGTCGTTATTCAGGTCCCAGGTTCGCTCGTACTTCAACGTGGCAGCGTCGTAGACCTCGATTTCGAAACCGGCGCCGTAGAAATAGAGCTTCCCTCCGTCGCCCGCCATCCCGAAACTGAACCGCGAACGGCACGGGACTTCCGCAGTTTGCGTGATACGACTCGTTCCCATGTCGAAGGCCCAGAATTCGCATCGTTTGTTGCCCAGTTGGCCGTTGGCGATCACGGTGTACGCGTGTTTCTTGTCGGGTGCGACTTGCAAACCCGCCATTCCACCCGGCGCGGGGCCGATGGGCGTGAAGTTGACTTGCCGCGTCGTCAGATCGAAGCGGGCAATGCCAAATACACGGTTGTGCACGATCGGATCGGCGGAATTGAACAACGAAACATGCTGGCCGGGCTCGCTGATCGAATCCAACAATCCCCCGAAACCTACATTCTCCATTCCGGGGAAGTCCGGTTTGGAGAGGTCGATGCGGTCCACCACTTTGAAGTCATCCGTGTTCAGGATCACGACTTTATCGCGAAATTGGTACAGGTACTTTCCGTCGGGAGAGACCTCAAATCCGGCGCGGCCATAGAACCCCGCGTTGGCATTCTCATCCTCGTGTGCAATGTCGATCGCTTTCACGATCTTCTGCTGCGCCAGATCGATCACGGTGTATTTGAGCTTGCCGATATCATACCGGTCACTCAACTTGTTCATTTCCGTGGTCACTGTATAAAACACCCGATCCTGCGGATCGGGCGCGCCGCCATTGAAACGGTAACGCTTGGTCGGGGTATTGAGCACAAAGCGATTGGTCACTTTGTGCGAAGCCACATCCACCACTTCGAGGCCGCTGTGATCGTTGGTCGTGACGTAAATCTTCTTGCGGTCCTGCGAAAGACGCATGCTTGTGGGAAGGCCGGTGCTCAAAGAGATGCGATCGGCGACCTGCCCCTTGGCTTCGTCGAACACGATAATCGAGTCGGGATACGCTCCCAGAAAGAGCGTGGCGCCGGATGCGCCGGCCGAGAAAAGCGTCACTAATGAAAGCAAGGTCTTCATAAATGGTTACGGGAATACGAGATCGAGGTTCCGCCAGTCCTTAGTCGCGGCGGCGCATTTCTTGGCCCAATCGGGAGAGTTGTTGAGATGATCGGGCACCTGTGCGGGCCAGAAACAGGTTACGTAGCAATCGTAGATATCGCGCTCCACCGGCTGGCAAAGCCCAGCCGTTCCGCCCGCCGAATCCACTTCCCAACCCGGCGAAAAAGAAAGCGAACAACCCATCGGGATGTGGGGCTTGGGCGCCGCCTGCGGAGGATTCTGCAGCGCGATCACGTCTTCCTCGGGCGGCGCCGCTTGGTTGGCGATGCGGCTCGCCTTCTGATTTAAAGGTCGCAGGTGCTTCATGACAAGGCTTTCCTTTCCGCAAAAACTCTTAAGAACTCGGGGTTGTGGACACTGATCGTCCCGTAGATTCGCAGACACGTATCCGTCCAGCTACGGATCCAATCACAGTAGTGCAGGTTGGCGTGGCCGGTGTCCCCATAACGGACATACGCTTCATGATGACAGCCGCCCGCGCAGAGCGGGCGCGCCCAGCAGGTATGGCAATCGTACTTGGAATTGATGTGCCCCCGCCGCAGAAAATCTGTTTGCTTGTCCCGGTCCATGCCGGTGGAGATGTGGCCCATGGAGTGAGTGTCGGAATCCACGAAGCGGTGACACGGAGCGATGTCGCCTGACGGGCCGACGCCAACCAACCCCAAGGCAGCGCCGCAGGGGTGCGATTTATTGACTCCCTGGTACAGCTCCGACAAAGTGTCGCTGACGTTCGAAAACCCGTGCAATTCGCCGCGCAGCGCGTATTCCAGGTATTCGTCGGCGAGCACTCGAAATTGTCCGAGCACATCATCCATTCCGCTGTCGTTAATCGCGTAGAGCCGATTCGGGGAAGTGGTGACCGGAGCGAAGCCGACTTCATGGAAGCCCAGATCGTTCTTCAAGTGGCGGAAGATGCGCACCACATCGGCGACGCCCGAAGTTAAGGTCACCCGCGCCGTAATCGGCCGCGTGCGGTGGTTCCGGATCAGCGCGCGGACTCGAGGCTCGATCACGTCATAGCTGCCGCGTCCATTGGCGAACACGCGCAGTTGATCGTGCAGGTCCGCTGGTCCATCCATGCTGACCGTCACACCGATGCGATTCTCGGAAAGGAAGTCGATGATGGCAGGTGTCAGTAGCGTGGCATTCGTGGTCAGGCTGAAGTCGATGGAGCGGCCTTCCCCGGCGGCCCGTTCCTTCCCGTAGATCACTACTTTCTTGAGCAGCGGAAAATTCATGAGTGTTTCGCCGCCGAAGAATGTGATGTGCACCGCGCGGCGCCCGGGCGATTGGCCCAGCAGGAAGTCCACGGAGGCTTTCGCCGTTTCGAAATCCATGAACTTCGGCTTACCTTCGGGTGTGGCAACCTTATCCGCTCCGAACTCGTAGCAGTACTGGCACGACAGGTTGCACTGATTCGTGAGATTGAGGACCAGCGTTTGCAGAGGAAAATCCGGGGGCGCGTCGTCCAGCGGTACGCGGGGAAGTTCTCCGGCAACGATCACACGCGAGTGAGCCAACTCTGCGATCAATTCCCGGGCCTCCGAGGCGGGCAAGCCCTGCGCAGCCAGCATTGCGCAGAGTTCTTCGGGCGAAGCCTCGCCTTGAGCCAGCCTGTCAATCAGCGCCTGGGCGGCAGCATCCAGTTCGAAGATGGCTCCCGCCGGCACCAGGTACAAAAAGCTCCGGTCCCGCGTGGAGAACGAATGAAACTCACCGAGGCGGTAGACCAGCGAGCTCGACGCGGTCACTGGCCGACCTCCGGCTGATCCCAACGGACGTATGTGGGTACGGTGACCACCAGGTAAGAACGGCCGGCGAGCGGCTTGCCATCATTGTCTTTCTCGTTCTTGGCAGTGGCTACAACCCAGACGTCGCCGTAATTGTTGCGACCGAACTTGCGCTTGGGGTTCGGTCCATCCAGAGCGGGCGTGAACAGACCGCTTTGACTGAGCGTCCCAACGAAGTCCTTGTCGTCATCACCATAAACGGAAAGATACTCTTCCACCGACCAGGTGACATCGATGGGCCCGAGTTCGACATCGTCGGCCGTGTGCAACTTGTCATCCGCGCCGCGCTGATACGCTACAGCCTCAAACTGTTCGTAACCCTTGGGGTGGACATCGCTTCCCAAGTGGGCGAGCGACGCTTCCGGCAGGACCTTAATATAGTCGATGCGATCGTATACGGCGATCGCGCTTTCGAGCACGGAGCGCCGGAAAGCGACATCGCGTTTGCCGGGGACCGCGTTGGCGGCGACATCGACTTCCGCCACAATCTCACCGGCGGTACGTGAAATGATGCGCCGCACCGATACGCCGGAGCCGAAGTCCAGGTCGGCCGGCGCCACTTGCGCGGGCAGGTTATCGCCGACCAATCGAATACGGTTGGCTTGAGAGCCCTGTTTGAGCATCGTGCGATCCACGCCTACGAGCGTTGGATCGGCCACGGCGCGCACCATCTTCACGTCGACACCGAATTCCTGGTATTCACCCCAAAACCACCGGCCCTCCGCCCACCGTTGATCGGGTGAAACCCACATCGTCTCGCGCATTTCTTTCGAAAGGTCGCCCGGCGCCGAACCGGCAGGGCCGGAATTCTTGGAGCGCCCGCGCCACGAATAACCGGCATAGACCAAGCCTTGACCCGATCGCGTGAGAGTGGAGCCGTCGGCAACGGACTGAAGCTTCACACGGGTGGTGAATTCATCGTCCGCGGAGCCCGGCTCCATCACCATCTCGCCGTAATACATGCCTCGGCCGGGGATGTGAGCAGTTACCAGCCAGCGGCCGATCAGTTTGGGCGTTCGCATGCGTGCTCGCCAGGCCGCCCACTCGGGCGTGTGCAATGGAACGTTCTTGGCCAAGTAATCGATTGTCTGATCGACGAGCGGCGGCGCATCTTCCTGAACCTGGGGGATTACCGGGGCATTGCCATTTCCGAAGAAGCCCCGGCGAAAGGCTACGTCGGCCTGCGCATACAGGAACACGTGCATGTTCGCGAGCAGTTTCCAATCCTCTTTTGAGCGGCGCCAGGAGAGGGCCCGGCCGATCGGATGGCAACCCATACAGGTGGTCCGTACCGTTTCGTTCGGCACCGGTTCGTCCTGCATACGGTGCTCCGCCATATACATGACAGGTTTGGCTTCTTCCGGCGCAAGGCCGTGATAGGTGCTGAGGTACTTCAGAACCGATCGCGCCTCGGCGGGCGTAATCTCCAGCCCGTTGAGCCGGACCATTCGCTTGATAGCTTGCTCCCATCCTTCGGGAGCAGCCCGTTCCCAGGAGATGCGCGAGAGATTCCCCTTCTCGTCTTTGGTGTGGCAGGTTCCACACTTGGCGATCACGAGCGGATCAGTGACCGGGATGCCTTCTTCGGGTTTTTCCTGGGCCGCCGAAGGCGACCCTTGATTCGCAGGTTGCGCTTGCGCCGGCGTTACCGCGAACAAACCCCAAAGGGCAACCCAGCCCCCTACCTTGATCATTCGTGCTCTCCTTCGCTATTCGAGTATTAGACTACTTTCCCGTCAAAACGTAAACCGCCCTCCGAGCTGAATCGCCCGCGGGCCGCTATCCTCCGCGGTTTGCAGGTTGGTGATGGTGCCGAACGGGGCGGTACCCAGAGACGTGTTCGGCACGCCGTAGTTCGGATGGTTGAAAAGATTCGTTGCCGCGGCGCCAACCCGTAGAGACATACGCTCCTTATATCGAAAGCTTCGATAGATGGATAGCGAGACTGCCTGCGTCCCGGGGCCGACTACCGAGCCAACCGGTGAACTGCCAAACCGGCCGATGTTGTCCGGAGGCAGCGCGAATGCCGCCGGGTTTACCCATTGCTGGATGCTCCGGTTCGTGGGATATAACGAGGTGCCCGACACGATGTCCGCGCGCGGATCGCCTCCATTGAAAGAATTGTCAAAGTTGGTGCCTGAAGGATCGGTGCCCGGCGCGGTCACGGAAATGTACGGACCGGTTTGGAAGAGCAGCCTGCCCGCCACTTCCCATCCGCCGGCCAACTGATCAAGCAGCCGGTTCCCGCTGTGGCTGGATGTCTCGTACAGAAAGTTCGCGATCACGCGATGGTTACGCGTGAACGGAACGTACCCGTAATCCAGATTGGGATTGTAGAAATCGCTGGTCTGGCCGCCACCCTCCCCTACGAATGAGGTGGGGTTCCACCCGCCGGCGTTGGAGAGATTTTTCGCATGGTTGTAGCTAAACAGGAACTGAAGGCCTTTCGAGAGGCGCTTGTTCACCGAGATGGTGAAAGATTGATAGTTGCTGCGCCCGCTGTTTTCCACGTTAACGATAGAATCCCAGAGTGGAAAGGGAGCGCCCGCGCTCGCCGCGTCAAACCCGATCGTGTTGGGCCGCACCTGGTCCGGATTCGTTGTTACCGACAGATGGGTGCCGCGGCTGCCGTCGTAGGAAACGCGCACCGCGGTTTGGAAGCCAAGATCCCGTTCAATGGTGAGGTTCCACTGTTGGACATAGGGATCCTTGTAGTGCAGCTCATAGGACAGGTCGAAATCCTGCGTGCCTGCCTGCGCTGCGAGGTTCGAAGGGAAGGGATAAGGGAACGTGTATTGCGCTTTGCCGCTTTTGATGGAGTTCGTGAACGTGCCCACGAAGCTGGCCTCCACGGCCCACGAAGAGAGAATCAGGAAGCCCAGCGGCGCATCGATAAATTTTCCGTAGCCGCCGCGGATAACCGTTTTGCCATCGCGAGTAGCGCGCCACGCGAACCCGATGCGCGGTGCGAAGTCAGTTTTTTGCGAATAGCGCAAGCTGTTGGGAATGCTGGCCTGATCGGCGGTCAGAATGGGCGTCGGAGCGATGGAATCGCGAAAAGCGGGATTCACCAGCTTTAAGCTTTCGTTGGGTACCGCGACCGCGCCATGCACCTTGGTGCCGTTGACTGTCGTGTTATAGTCCTGCAGAAACGCCGCCACGTTGCCATTGTGATCCTGGAACATGGGATGGTATTCCCAGCGAAGACCGTAGTTGATCGTAAGCCGCGGTGTAACCTTCCAGTCGTCCTGCGCATAAAAGGCATAGGCCTTCCCATACGCGTCCGTATCGGGATAAAGAACTGTGGCGATGGTCTGGCTGCTCGGAACGCCGAGCATAAAGGCGGCATATGGGTTCCCGATCACCGGACCGATCACAGAGTTGGTGAAGTTATACCGCCCGAGCCACAGGGCGTCGAATACAGACGTGTAGAGGGCCGTGAGATAACGGAAGTCACCGCCTAACTTTATTGTGTGTCTCCCCTTGATCCACGTCAGATTATCGAGGATTTGATAGGTTTGGGTCTGTTGAAGATTTGAGCCGACGCCGCCCGTTCGCTGGAAGCCCGCGATCCGGACATTGGGAGTTGTATTGACTTGGGACAAGAAGTCGCGGCCTTGCTGGATGAAGGGCGTCAGACCCAATTGATCCTCGATTTGACTGCCCGCAATACCGAACTTCGTCGCCTGGTGGAGGCCCGTCCATCCGGCTCGAAACTCATTCACGATTCGCGGGCTGATAACCCAGTTATGAGCGCCCGTCAGGCTCCAGTCGTTCTCCGGGACCAGCACCGCGCCGCCCAGCGCCGTGCCGTTGAGAGAGGAAGCGCACGTGTTGCAAGGTACGCGCTGGTCTGCCTTGCGCTTATAGGTGAACCGGGCGAAGGCCGACTGCTTGGAAGTGATGTTTTGGTCCAGCCGTATGTCTCCCTGGTTGCTGCCAATCGGCACGGGGAAGTTCTGCACGTAGTTGTTGGAAATCGCGTTGGGCGCGCCCGTGTTCGGCAGCGGGAAGAGGTACTTGAGTACCCCCGCGGAAACCGAATTGATCCGTGACTGGGGAATCTGGTTGCCGGCAAATGGAGTGCCATCCACGTCTTTGATCTGAGTCGAGTAGGCCGAGAGATCGCCATTGCGCAAAGGGAGCGAAGGAACGCTCTCTACCAGCACCGCCTGGCGGGGCAGCCGAAGACCTTCATAGTCCATGAAGAAGAACGTCCGGTCCTTACCGCTGTAAAGCTTGGGAATCGAAATAGGCCCGCCTACGGAGGCCCCGAAGTCATTCATGATCAGCTTGGGCACCTTCGGGCTAAATGTGTCACGGGCGGCAAATGCGGAGTTCTGGTGATTTTCAAAAATACTGCCATGAAACTGGTTGCTGCCGCCCTTGGAAATGGTGGTGACGTCGCTGATGCCGCCGAATTCGGCGCTGTTGTTGACTTCGCTCACGCGAATTTCGGCGATTCCATCGAAGGAGGGAAACAGCTCCCGCATCGGAGCGCTGTTCCGCGCGCTCATCGTGCTGATTCCATCGATGCTCATGGACAGCATATCCACGTTCGAGCCGGCGACGGAAATCTGGCCGTTGTTGTCGGTCTCCACGCCGGGCTGCGTCGTCAGGGTGCTGAACGCGCTGGTGGAGCCCTGCGCGCGCGAACCGAGCGCGACAGGAAGGTCGATCAATTCGCGGCCCAGCTTCGTCTCCGCGATGTTGGAGACTTCGGTATTGATGGGCGCCTCAGCCTGCACGTTCACTTCGATGGCCTGCGACTGAGACAGCAGCGGCAGAGCGCCATCTACGCGAAGCGTTTGCCGGGCGAGAAGCTGAAGGTTGGTGCGCGTCACTTTCTGGAAGCCCTTCATCTCCATAGTGACCTCATAGCTCCCCGGCTCGAGATTGACCACGGTGAAGGATCCTGTGGAATCCGTAAGGACGCTTCGGCTCGTGGAAGTACCAAGGTTCTTGACAGTCACGCTGCAGCCGGCGACTATGCTGCCCGATGGGTCTTTTACCGTGCCCACGAATCCCCCGAAGGTGGATTGCGCCGGACTGATTGTAGTGAAAAGCTGCACGAGCGTAGCAAGCGCGATGAACGAGCAAACTTTACGCGCGACCGTGCCTGACACCCCAATGGAAAACATGGATAGCATCCCCCTGAATGGTTTGTTTGCGGTTGCGGCGATCTTGGTTTGGCATCACATCAGCCAAGCCGGGGAAAATCGGCCATTGCCCCTTCCTGTGTGCAATCCTCGCATGTCGGCAATTGCCCCCGACGACGTGGCCCAAGGGCGTGAAACGAGGCTGCATGGCACCCAGTGGTTGCAACAATACGGCAACTTTGCAAAGTTGTCAAATCAAAAAATTCTTTGAGGCCGATGCCGCCCCCATAACCGCGAGCCCCAAATTCTACGCCGCATGACATGGTCGGCTGTGCCGGGCTAAGCCTTGACATCGTCCTGCGGAATATGCCACGCTCGTTAAAACATTACGATAATTCTGGAATGTTAGAGTAGAGGGCGGCGGCGTGCCCTACACCAGAAGTGTGCTCAGGCCAGAGCTGGCTGACTGTAGAGGTTTTGCGGACGTGCCGCTGGGTTATAATTCTCTATTTCCATAAGGCCATGGCCAAGCCGTCCAAGCAGCGCTCCCAGAAGAGCTTACAAACCAGGTATCTTACTGTCGGACAAACCGCACGTATTCTCGGAATCAGTCCTTCCACACTGCGCTTGTGGGAGAACGTCGGATTGGTGAGCCCGGCGCGCAGTTCCGGACGATATCGTCTCTATAATCCGGACCTTCTTGAAGTCCTGAAACGCATCAAGTATCTTCGCGATGTCAAGAAACTGAGTGTTCCCGGCATTAAGGAGGTGCTTGGGGAAAACCGCCCGGCCCCGGCCGGGCCGAATCTGAACCACAAACCTGATATTGGACCCCGTCTCCGAAAGATGCGCCGCAGTCTGGATCTGGGACTCGTAGAGGCCGCCGAACGGGCCAAGATCTCCGCCGGTTTTCTCAGCGCGATCGAACTATCCCGGGCGAACCCCTCGATCGCGACGCTGCAACGGCTAGCGTCGAGCTACAACACGACGGTGCTTGAGTTTTTCGACGTTCCGCACCGATCGCGCCGGTTGATCCGCCCCAACCAGCGCAGATCGTTGCGCACCAGCAAGGGCGTCGATATTCAGCTCCTCTCGATCGGTACGAAGATGCTCGAATGCATGCTCTTCCGCGTGTCACCCGGCGCTGGAAGTGATGGAGCCTACTCCCACATGGGCGAAGAATTCATTTTCATGCTGAAGGGCACTCTCGAGATCTGGCTCGACGAACTGGAATGCCACGTCTTGCAGGAGGGTGACAGCTTCTGGTTCGAAAGCAACGTCGGGCATCGCTGGTTCAATCCGTCGGACATCGAAGCCTCGCTCATCTGGGTAAACACGCCGCTGACATTTTGATGTCGCACGTAGCAAGAGTCGCGATTGTCGACAGCGGCATTCACGCCGGCCACCCCCACGTGGGTGCGGTGGCGGGGTCTGTCTTTATCACCGAACACGTCGAAAGTGAAGACGCGATCGACCGGCTCGGCCATGGCACGGCGGTAGCCGGAGCCGTCCGGGAAAAAGCGCCCGATGCGGAACTATACGCTGTCAAGGTATTCGATACTCGTCTCAGCACGAGTATCGATGTGATTATCCGCGCGCTGGCGTGGTGCCGCCGCCACCAGATGGACATTGTCAACTTGAGTCTCGGAACTTCGAATCCCGATCATCGTACGCGTTTCCTCGAAGCCTTGGGCGATGATCTGCTGGTGATCAGCGCGGCGCAAACTTTGCCAGGCAGCCTGTCCGGAGTGATCGGCGTCCTTCCCGACCCCGAGTGTCCGCGCGACGCCTTTTATTACCGGGATGGAGTCTTTTACGCCTCACCTTATCCGCGGCCGATCCCCGGCGTTCCCGTAACCGCGAACCTCAATGGCGCAAGTTTTGCCGTCGCCAACATGACGGGATTCGCCGCCCGCTCCCATATTCCCGGCCCGCCTGCCTCGACTCTTCAAACTCTGATCGGGCAGGCGCGATTGCCAGTTTAAGCCAGAAACGGCATCGAGCGCCGATTCAAGATATCTCCCACTGCGCGATGGGCTTCCCACATCGCGGTATCGGTGTGGGGGCTGGCGCCCGCGTCGGAATTGGCGATGGCGATCAGCCCATATGGCTGGCGCGCAATCACATTCGGCCGGGAGTTCGAGTTCGTATATACCCATTCCATCGGCTCGAAGAGGCTGTTGTAGGTGTAGGCGTATCCGTGGGGCCAGCGATTTACGGTAATCGCGATGATGTCCCGCGCGGGATCGAAGCCTCCCGGCCCGAGCACGCGCGCCAGTTGGTCGCGGATCTTCCGCTCGAATGTCTCAAACGGCGTGGTAAGGAGCTCCGCGCGCCCGAGCCGGTGCTGTTCCTGGCGAGGCTTCCCCGGCACGCTCATTACCTTCGTGAGATGCAGCGCGACCGGTTCCTGGGGAGTCTGCGCATGCTGCAGATCACCGAGAGAAACCGCCTCGGTGAGCGCCAGCCCCGTGTGGTACATCGTGGGGCAATTGACGTTCGCGATACCCAGCTTCTTCCAGGCGGTCCAGTCCTTTACTCCGACACTGGTATAAACGAGCGGCCCTTTTACGGCATAGGCCAGCGCGTCTTTTTGCGCTTTGGGAAGCTCCGGGGCCAGGTAAGGGATAAACATGTTCCAGCAGGCCAGAACACAACCCCTCGCACGCACGTCGTAGAGCTTCCCGCCGCGGTTGTAAGTGATCACCACTTCTTTCGCGTTTGCCGGATCACCTTCATGCCTGACGTGGAGCACGGTGCTATTGAGCCGGATTCTCGCGGCCTGGCCGGATTTATCGAGCGCGGCATAGTTCACGCGTTCAGCCCCGGAGTCCTCCTGAGTCTTTCCGGGCAACGCTTCGGGAATGAGATGCCGCACCAGCAGGCGGGCAATGGTCGCGTTCCCGTCGGGAAAGTGCACCGAGGGACCAGGCGCTTCCACTTGCCGTCCGTGCTGCACGCCGGCCAACTCCGCGAGGACTCCATTCGGCGTGGGCTCCAGATGAAGCCCGGTAAATCCCGGCTGCCCCATCTCCCACGCAAATAATGCGGGTGTGGCGTCTCCTCCAACACAGAAGTTGCCTTCCCCAAAGTGCTGGAAGAACCAATAGACCTGCTCGTCTACCTTGGCGGCATTCAGCAGAAAGTCCCGGTAGCTCATCTTGGCGAGCCGGACCTTCTTCTCGGCGGAAGAAAGACCAGGGAGATAATCCGGTTGCTCCTGATCATACAGGCGCAACAGATCCTTCCGGGCCCCCGCGGAAAGGGGTGTTTGCTCAAGAAACTCCACGCTGAACCGTCGTCCGCGCCCGCCGCCCGCGGGACTCAAAGCCAGACGGTCCGCGCCCCAGGTCTCTTTATCGAAGAAATAGGCGTTGCCCAGACCCAGGGACCGGTACAAGTCGCGGTTGGACTTGTTGGAAGTTTGAAAGCGTTCCAGATCGACGCCGATGTCGTGCAGCAGCGCCTTGGCATCCTCAAAATACCGCTGCGGCGCTTCAATGTTTAGTGTCCCGCCGTTGATTGCCAGCAGTTTGCCGTTGTGCCGGAACTCGTTTCGCTTGGCGTGTCCGCCGAAATCGTCGTGGTTATCCAGAATCAGCACGCGGGCGCCCCGTCCGGCGTTCTTGAGGAAGAAGTAAGCGGCTGCCAGGCCACTCATCCCCGCGCCTACTACGACCAGGTCGTAGGTCTCATTGGTATGCGCTGCGCTGGAGAGATCGACGCTGCGGGTGTCGCGCAAATTGTGGGCGGCTTCAAAGGAACCCGCATGGTCCCCCCGGAGCCCGGTCAGCGCCGGAGGATAGTAGTCGGGCGCTTGTTCCGGCGCGAACTCCTGAGCGGCTGCGATTTGCGGCAGAAGAAACGCGCCGGCGGCCGAGACGCTGATTCCGTTTACAAAATCGCGCCGCGTGATTTTCCGGTCCATCCCCAGCGTGCGGTCCGGCGTCTTGCTCATAATTCGCCTCAAAACTGAAATTTCACGCCGAGCCGTGCGATGCGCGGCGGGGTGATTGCGGAGGGACGCAAGAACGAACTGCCCGAGTTGGTGGCCACTGCTTGCTCCGCGTTCGTGTTGAAGACATTATAAACATCGAAAAACCCGGCTAGCGAAATGCGTTCCTTGATGCGGAAGACCTTTTCCGTCCTGACGTCGAACAAAGCGATGTGTGCCGTCCGTTCCGAGCCGAACGGCTCCGCCAGTATGGTTGCGCTGCCGTAGTTCAGCGCGGACACGAAAGTTCGTCCAAAGGGTACGCCTGACTGAACACGCAGCACGGGAGTAAATTGAATCGCCCATTTTGCGCGCAGGCTCAAGTTGATCTTCCCTTGCCAGTTGGTGTACTCGTTCTTTCCCTCGATCGTGTTAATGAGGCTGTTCGGTGTGAACGAGGACCCCGCGCCGATGGCGGTCTCACGGCTCCACGTCTTGGCAAAGCTACCCAGCAACGTCCAGCGTCCGCCGGTATCCCGTTTGGTGGCGGTGATTTCCCACGTGTAGTAATTGCTGTTGGCGGGAAGATTCGTGGTGATGTTTACCGGCGAAAGCGCAAGCGCGCTGGGCGCGAGCGCGTAAGCGGTGAACGTATTGCCGGGCGTCTTGCCGTTTGGACCGGGGTCAGTCACGGTAACCGGGACATTGTAAGCACCAAACGGACGATTCACATTGATGTTGCCGCGCACCTCGCGGCGCCCGTTCCAGACGAAGCCGGTGCGGATCGCGAAGTTGCTCGCCACCTGGTGCTCCACGTATCCAGTACCCTGCAGCGTGTAGGTATTGCGAAGGTGGGGATCGAGCGCAGTGCTGGCAGTGCCTCCCAAAACGGAGATGACGCGGCCTTCTTCCCCGGCATCCCAGTGGCCGTTCGCATTAGCATCCGTCCAGGCATATTGCTTGTACCAGCCAGGCGGGTTGGGATTCGCCGAGGTGGCAAAGTCGGCGCCGGGATACAAGTAGAATTGACCGAAGCTCGTCTTCACGACCGTTTTGCCTTTACCGGTAAGATCGTATGCGACCCCGAAGCGCGGCCCCCAAGTGTTGAACGCCACCAGGGTGTCGTTAGCGCGAAACTGCTGTGAGCCGGGACCGGTTTGGTCCGGTAGGAAAGCACGGTTGCGGTCAAAGCGAATCCCGACGTTAATGGTAAGGCGCCGCTGGATCTGCCAGGTGTCGTTCAGGTAAAACGATGTCGTCGCGAGGCCGTTCCGCGACACATTGCTCTGATACAGATATACCTGAAGCGGCACACCGTTATTGAAAATCGAGACGCAATTGCAGGCGTTCGGAAATGGGCCGAAAGGCTGTTCCAGCGTGTCCCGCATGTATTCGCCGCCGAACTTGAAATTGTGGGTGCCCGCCCAGCCAGTCTTGGTGTAACTGAGCGAGCCGTTGACTTGCGGCCGGCTGCGAAGAAGATTGGTGGCGTAAAGACCACCCGTGACGATGTTATTGCCAAGGTCCTCGGTACGGAAATCCGTGCTCTTGCCCGTGCGCAACCAATTGGAATGATATTGACCCGTGCGAACCTGCAACAGGAGACTCGGAGTGATGATCCATTCATATTCCGCTTTCCATACGAATAGCGGAAAGCGCGAATTCCAAACGGTGTTCTGCGTCATCAACGCCGGTGTGGCACGGCCTCCGGCTATGAAAATCGCGCCCAGATAATCCGGCTGCAACTTGTTTTCGTGCTGATAAAACCCGATCAGCCGATGCTTTGCGTTGAAATTGTATGTCGCTTTGCCGGTGTAGACCGGGGCCCAGGTGTGTTGGATATCGTCCAGCAATGTGGGATAACGCTGGTCGGTTACGGTGTAACGGTATGCTCCGTACCACCATAGCTTGTCCTTAATAATATAACCGCCAAGATCGGCGTTGAAGTCACGGAACGTGCTGAGGCGGTTGAGATCATACACGGAAAGGACCTTGCTGCCGGATAGTCCCTTGGCGATCTGCCCCGAATCGATGTTGGTCGCCTCGAGGCTGTCGTTTTCGTAATCGAAATAGACATCGCCGTGATACTGGTTGCCTCCGGTCTTTACAATGAATTGCGTCAGGACGCCCGGATTGGGCATCTGGGCGGTGTTGCCAACCGCATTCACCGAGACCTCCGCCATGGCGCCGTAATCCGTGTAGTAGAAATCGCTACCGCCACCGCCGGCTCCTTCGTTGACCATAATGCCTTCGATTTCTCCGCGGTTTACGCCGCCCGCGCTAGTGAGGCCATAGGCCGTATAAGGCTGCTGCGTGAGAGCGTTGCTCCCGCCCACATCCAGGCGCGGCATCGCCACTGCCGGGACCTGCCCGATCACGGCCCAAAAATCACGCGAGCCCGGCAGCGAGCTCAGCTTCTGCGCATCCAAACTGGTCGTGACATTGTTCGCTTGCACGTCGATGACGGGGGCGTCTCCCGCCACCGTAATGCTCTCGGCAACACTCCCTGGCCTCATCTCGACATTCAATGCGGCGGTAAAGCCCAAACTGATATGAATCCGTTCCCGGGTGACGGTGCCGAATCCGTTCGCTTCAAACACCACGGTGTAGTCGCCGGGCGAAAGCGTCGCAAACCGGTAATACCCATTGGAGTCCGTCATCGTCGCAGGTGTGCCCATCACCGCGGTTCCGGAGAGCCGGACCGTGACGGCTGGCAGGACGGCGTGCGTGGCGTCCGTAACAGTTCCGGAGATCGCGCCGGAGGTCGTGTCGGTCTGGGCAAAGGCCACGATCGGCAGCAGGCCCAGGACGAGGAGGAGGGCTCTGCGCCCGGATCGCTGCAAGCATTCAAATTTCACGTTCCACCTCGATTGTCATTCTGGTTTCTTTTAACCTTGCAGGTTTATGAGAGTGTACCCTGAGGGTGGGACCCTGTCAACGTATCGGGAAAATTGATCGGCCCGATAACCGGGAACAAGGCCATTGACACCATTTGAGACCACGTAGTACGCTCCAGCAAGACCGCAGGAAAAATGTAAGGTTCGAAGTGCAGGACTGGTGGTGATAATGCAGAACTTCTCCGATCATCAGTTGGGAATGGACCGGCCGATTGCGCGGCGCGACTTCCTGAACGGTGTCGCCGTCGGGCTCTCCGGCGCGCTGCTGACGGGGACGCGGCAGGCGCGCGCACAGGCGAATAACGAGGACTACCCGCCTCTGCGAACCGGTCTGCGCGGCCAGTATCCGGCAGCAGTCGCCGAGTTCGAACGTATTCGCGCCGGTGCGTACGAGAGGTTCCCGGCGCCCCAAAGCGAAGTCCGCGAAGAGTACGACCTGGTTGTCGTGGGCGGCGGAATCTCGGGACTCTCCGCTGCGTACTTTTGGCGAATGGCGCTGGGAGAGGATCAGCGCATCCTGGTCCTGGACAACCACGACGACATGGGCGGGCACGCGAAGCGCAACGAATTTCATTTCCAGGGAAAAACGTTCATTGGCTATGGTGGCACGATGGGAATCGCCACCCCGTATCCCTACAGCTTCACCGCGAAGCAGCTTGTTAAGGACTTAGGTGTCGAGGTCGAGCGGAATTCCGATTTCTCAAATCGGGATTTGGAAGCGAAATATGGGTTGGCCGCGGGAACGTTCTTCGACAAGGAGTACTTCGCCGAGGACCGGCTGGTGGTCGGCAACCCCCGTCAGCCTTCTTTTTTCGAGAAGGCGCCGTTGTCCGACGCCGCCCGCAAAGATCTGATTCGTATCCACGGCAAGAATCCGGATTACATGGCGGGCATGAGCCCTGAACACAAGCGGTCCGCGCTGGCGAAGATGAGCTATCAGGATTATCTGCTCAACGTCGCCAAAATAGACTCTGGCGCCATCGCGTTCTTCCTGGGCAATGGCGGCCGCAACAATAAGAGGGTCGACACGACGCCGGCTCTCGAGGCCGCCGAGAGGGGTGCGGCCGGCTTCAACGGGCTAGGTCTCAAATTTGAGGAGCGATTCAACGAGGGCTCTTACCTGTTTCACTTCCCCGACGGCAACGCTTCCATTGCCCGGTTGCTCGTAGGCAAGCTGATTCCCGGCGCTTTTCCGGGCAAGCAATCGATGAACACCGTGGTGGGCGCCAAATTGACCTACGAAAAGCTCGACCAGGCGAACGCGAACATGCGCATCCGTCTCAACAGCCCGGTCGTTCGGGTAGAGAACGAAGGACCTGGGGCAGCGCCACGCAGCGTGAGAATTGCCTACATGCGAGGCGGCAAGGCCGAAGCAGTGCGGGCCCGCAACTGCGTCCTGGCGTGCTACAACGCTTTGATCCCGTGGCTGCTGCCGGAGATTCCGGAATCCCAAAAGCACGCGCTCGCCTATTCCGTCAAAGTGCCGATGATGTATACGAACGTTCTGATCCGCAACTGGACCGCATTTCAGAAACTCGGAGTCTCCCGGATCAGCGCGCCAGGCATGTATCACCCGGCCTGTTCTCTGGATCCCGGTTCGACGGTCGGCGGCTACCGCGGCGTTACCTCTCCGGAAGAACCGATTCTGGTGCACTTAGTGCGAAACCCCAACAAGCCGGGGCTGCCGCGCAAAGAGCAGAATCAGGCGGGGCAGCAAGAACTCCTTTCCATGAGTTTCGCGGATTTCGAACGAAAAATTCGCGAACAACTCGCGCGTATGCTCGCGCCCGGAGGATTTGATCCGGTGCAGGACATCGTCGCGATCACCGTAAACCGCTGGCCATACGGATATGCTTACACCTACGATAGCTTGGCCGATCCCGACGTTCCGCCGGAACAGAGGCCTCACATTCTGGGCAGGCAGCGATTCGGCCGTGTCGCCATCGCCAATGCCGATGCCGGGGCGGCAGCCTTTACCAATCAGGCCATCGACGAAGCTCATCGCGCGGTTCAGGAACTACTGGTCTTGAATGGCCTCACGTAAGATTCTCATTGTATTGGCAGCAGTCCTCTACAGCGGAACACTGTGCGCGGAGCCGCCCGATCAGCCACTCTCCTTCAGCCATAAGTTCACGCTCTGACTGGGATGAAATGCCAGGATTGCCATCCCAATCCCGATCCGGGCGAGCATATGACGCTGCCGGTTTCCGCCAAATGCATGGGATGTCACTCCTCCATCGCGAAAGACAAACCCGCAATTCAACGGCTGGCCGCGTCTGATAGGGCCAAAGAGCCTATTCCGTGGATCCGCGTTTACGCGGTGGCCGCGGGCGTGTATTGGAGCCACCGCTCGCACCTGGGCGCAGGCCTCAAATGTCAGGACTGCCACGGCGATGTTGCGCAGATGGACCGAATAGTCCGTATTTCCGAGGTAACCAACATGTCCGGCTGCATGGCTTGCCATAAGCAACGCCAGGCACCGACCGGCTGCGAGTTCTGCCACGAAGGTAAATAGTGGCTACCTTGGCCGCTGGAGTTTGATCTCGTTCAACTCGCCGGCGTGCTCGATCGTTCTGGTTCCCGGAGGCAAGCCATTTTCCCGGAGTACAAACGCCAGGATATCGATGACCTCCTTCTCCTCCAAGCTCCCGGGGCTGTCGGGGGGCATCGTACTGATGATGCGGCTGTAGATCGCCCGGGCGGTCTTTTGGTCCCACTCAGACCAGAACTCCTCGCCTTTTAGCGGGGGCGCCTCTTGTCCGCCTTCCAATTTGTTGCCATGACAGGCGGCGCACTTGTCGCCGAACAGCATCTCCCCATGCCTGGCTTGCTCAGGCGAAAAAGCACCCGACTCCGCCGCGGCCAGAACTGCTCCCATAAGCAGGCAGGCGATTACGGAAGCGCGAACGCGATCCATCCCGCACCGTAGCCTCTTCCCCCAACGGGAACCACAAGATACTGCTTGCCGCCGGCCATAAAGGTCATCGGCCCGCCAGTAGTGCCGGCGGGCAGGTCCAATTGGGCAATGACTTTCCCGCTCGCCTTGTCGTAGGCACGCAGCTTGGCGGGGCCTGAGATGCCCGCCTGCCCCATCACCGCATCACTGCTGTCGCCCACAATGAGCAGCGATTTCGTCACCAACGCGGCCGGGCGGCCGATATTGCCCAACGGTGGCAGATTGAGATCCTTCAACAAGGGATGATTTCGTGGCCCGTCACCGTTGGCGCTTATCCACACGATCGTCCCCTTGTTCATATCGAAAGCTGTGATGCGGCCATAAGGCGGCTTCACGATCGGCAGTCCGTCAATGCTCAGAGCATTCGGTCTCGGTTGATCGGGCACCTGACCCGGCAGCAGTGGTTCCGCGGGCCGCTGTTCAACCGAAGCCTGCTGGCGTTGCTGTTGATTCCGCCCTCCCTCCGGGAAGCCGTATAACAACGGACTCTCCGCGTCCGGATTCCTCAGAACGCCAAACGACCCCGCCTGGGTCATGGAAACGGCGTAATACATCCCGGTTTCGGGGTCCAAAGCGCCCGTGTTCCAGTTCCCCGAACCCCATCCACCTGGAAGAACCAGCGTGCCACGATTTCCCTCGGGGTCTTCGCTTCTCAAAGACGGAGGCGTGAACAGCGGGCCCATCACATAATGACTGACGATTTCCAGAGCCCGCTTGTGCAACTCCGGCGTGAAGTCGATCAGGTCTGCTTCAGTGAATCCTTGACGATCGTACGGTGGCGGCTTGGTGGGGAACGGCTGAGTGGGCCATGCTTCCTCGCCCGGCACCGCCGACTTGGGAACCGCTCTCTCTTCGATCGGCCATACGGGCTGGCCGCTAACCCGATCGAAGACGTACAAGAACCCGGTCTTGTTTGACGCGATGACTGCCTTGATCCTTTTGCCCGCTACTGTCAGATCGGCGAGGACCGGCGGTGTGGCCGCATCGTATTCCCACAGGTCATGATGGATGAGCTGATAGTGCCAGACCAGTTTCCCGGTCTTGGCGTTCAAGCACACGAGGCTATCGGAATACAGGTTCTTGCCTGGCCTGTGGCCGCCGTAGTGCGATGCGGTCGGCGCCGTCAGCGGAATATAAACGGAGCCGAGGTCCTCATCCGCAGTCATCGAAGCCCATGCCGCCATGTTCCCGACGAACTCCGCCGATCCTTTGCCCCAAGTCTCATACCCCGGCTCCCCTTTAAGCGGCATAACGTGGAAGGTCCACAGGAGCTTGCCGGTGAAAATATCAAAGCCTCGAATGTCCTCGGCTTTGGACTTTCCCTCGAATCCTCCGTCGCCATACCCGGCGCCGGCTTTTCCACCGCCGTTTCCGCCGATTACGATCACATCATTCACAACGAATGGACCCGGGAAACCGAAATAGGCGGCTCCGTCCGGAGTGCGCCGGTTTAGCCACGCCCGTCCGTTGTCGCCAAAATTGCGGTCGGGCTGACCCGTCTTGAGATCAATTGAGTAAAGATATTCGCCCCGAATCGAAACCAGGCGCTCTTGCTCGTTTTTCCGCCAGTACGCCACACCGCGCGTGCTCTGTCCCGCGGCCTCTTTCAAAGTCGGCTCCACAGGCTGCTGCACCCACCTGGTCTTGCCGGTCGCAGCGTCAAACGCCTCGAGGAGCCCGACTCCGTTGGGCGCATACAGTACGCCGTTGATGACGATCGGAGTTCCCCGGAAGTAATTGGAAGGGCTTAAATCGGGAAACTGATCTTTGATCATGGGATCGACTGCCGGCCGGGTCCAGGCCACGCGCAGATCCTTGACGTTGTCGCGGTTGATTTGTGCGAGCGGCGAATATCGAGTGAATGCCTTGTCGCCGCCGTAAGTGCGCCACTCGCCATTCGCACTGGGTTGCTGGGCCCTCGCCGGAAGACTTCCCATCACAACCAATACGGCGGTGAGGCCAACAACGTTTTGCATACTCGCCATCAGCGTTATCCTCCGTCAAAAGACGATCTTCAGCGCAAGCTGCCCGATTCGCGGCGGATTGGTCGAAGTGACCTGGCCGATCAGCGCGGAGCGAGCCGAAACCTGTCCCGTGGGCGCCAGGAACTCGGCATGGTTGAGCACATTGAAGAATTCGGCGCGGAACAGCAATTGAGCCCGTTCCTTTATCAGATTCGTCTTCTTTTCCAGCGACAGATCGAAATTCGTCAATCCGGGTCCACGGAATGTGTTTCTTTGAAGATTGCCGTAGGTCGGTGCGGGGCACCCTCCGGGCGTTCCAGGCGCAGCCGTGCTCGCATAACACGCGGGAATCAAGAATGCGCTCGGATCGAAAAAGAAATGTCCCGTACGCTGCACGCCATTCACGGTGAAGGTTTTCACGCCGCGCGGATCGAGCGTTTGTTCGCTGCCGCCGGTCCAATATGGCCGAACCAGCCCCGGAGCGCCATCGCCTCCAGGGCCCGGAACTGCGGGATTTCGGGCGATACCGGAGTTGAAGTCCACGGGGAAACCAGTTTGGGTGCTTAAGATCGGATACAAACTCCACCCGCTCAGCAGCCGCTTTGGGCCTTTCGACCAGAGACTGGCGAACGGAAGTTCCCAACCGCCGCTGAAGACCAGTCTTTGCCGCACATCATAGGCGGCGGGAGCGTAAAACTGGTGCTGGTTGTATGCGGAAATGTTCTGGAGATAGGCGTCCTGGTCGCTCAGAACCTTGGAATAGGTGTAGGCCAGCGTGAAGAAGGCATCGCCCAGGCGCGAGCCGCCCACGCGTTTGGTTACGCTTGTCAGGAGCCCCTCGTAGTTCGAGCTGCCTAGGGATTTGTCCACGCCCATGTAGGCGAAGGCATTGGGATACTGCAAGCCGGCTTGAAGATTCAATGGGCGGACAGTGGTGCCCGCAATGAAGGAGTTCCTATCCACGTTGACAATCTGCTTATGGGACGAACTCCCTACATACGCGACTTGCAACGCGACTCCGGCTCCGAGGGCCTGCTGCACAGTGAGATTCCAGCCGTATGTATACGGATTCCTCTGATAGGGATCGATCAGAACGCTATTCGGACCAAAGGGCAGGAATCCAGCCTTTTGGAAATTCAGATCCGGGCTAAGAGGCTTCGAGGGAAATGGATTGACCACTCCCGCGCTTCCGTAGGGGTCGGCCATGATCGTCGAGGGACCGTTCGCGGGAACCATGCTCCGGGTGAAGGTTAACACGGCAGACGAGTAGAATGGCACCGTGCCATTCTGCCATTGGATATCCTGGGCATTCAGCACGTCATAAAATACACCGAAGCCCCCGCGGATACTCGTCTTCCCCTTCTTCCATGGATCCCAAGCGAACCCGAACCGCGGCGCGAAGTTGTTCTTGTCGGGAAAGTATACGCCCGGACACGGCGCGTCGGGATCGCACGGAAAATTCAGGCCAAGTGGAGCCAGGGGGAACTTCTTCGACTGATGGCCGGAAATGATCATGTAGTTTCGTCCCTGGGGATCGAATTTCGGCGTATTGTATTCGTACCGGACCCCCAGCGTGAGCGTGAAGTTTGGGCGCACCTTCCATTCATCCTGAGCGAACGCGGTGTACTGATGGCCATGCGCGGAGCTGAAGGCATTCGGCCATTGCGTGAATGCATTGGGAAGCCCAAAGAGAAAATCTGCAAGATCGCTCCCCGAGCCGATCCCGCCGGAAGAAGTGGAGCCGCTAAACGTGAGAGTGCCGTTGGTTTCGTAAGCAAATTGTCCGTTGTTTTGCACAATGGCAAACGAGCCCCCGAACTTCAAATTGTGCCTGCCTCTGGTCCAACTGAGGTTGTCCGTCCAGAAGTACGAAGTGTCGGCATACTTGCCGGGAACGCTGCCCGCAAATCCCAGCGTCAAGCCTTGGACGGCGAAGGTAATGATCGGTGGACCGGTATTCAGATCGGGCGTGATCTGGAATCCGAGTGCCGGCGCACTCGGCAATTTGTTGGCATACCCCGTGGTGCCGGTGGCTAAGCGCTGCGCCGTGAAGTGCGCCTCGTTAAGAAGGCCGGGAGTAATCACGGAGGTCAAATTCAGGGCGGCGAAGTATTGATCCGCCACACTGAGGGTAGCAAACCCGGGTCCGGAGCCGCCCGGAAACGGATTCAGAACCGGGTTATGGTTCCGCACCAGCGTGATCGAAAATCTTTCGCTTGAATTGATCTGATAGTCCAGCTTTCCGAGATACTCATCGCGGTTATCCTGAGCGATGCCATTCGGCGTCAGAATACCGGTTGGACTCGTGGGGATGAGAGCGCTCGCCAGAATCGCTTTGGACACGGGATTGATTCTCGTCGGATCGATGATCGCCTGCGACGCAAGCTGCGCGTTCGGCTGGAAATACGGGTGCGATAGCAGGAATGCCGAAACGCCCGGATCCGGGCCGCCCTTCACGGCATGCGAGAAATCGCCCGTCAGTTGCTCGGGAGTGAAGACCCCTACCTGAGGGTTCACCGTGGTGGAATTCTGACGCTGTCCCTGATAGCCGAAGAACCAGAAAAGACGATCCTTTCCGTTCACCAATTTCGGTATCGTCACCGGTCCGCCCACAGTCCCGCCAAACTGGTTGCGAATGAGCGTGGGCCGCGCCGTGTAGGCCCCGGCATTGGCTTGGTTGAAGAAGTTGTTCGCGTTGAGAGCCTTATTCCGCAGATAGTCGTAGAGGCTGCCGTGGAGTTCGTTGGTCCCTGACTTGGTAACCACATTGACAATACCGCCGTTGCTCCGGCCATACTCAGCGGAATAGTTGTTGGTGAGAATTCGGAATTCGCCGATGGTATCGGGGTTCGGATTCACCACGGCGGTGCTGGTGGCGACCGAATTATTCACGCCGCCGTCCAGCATGTAAGTGACCGAATTGGCGCGGCCTCCGGCGATCGAAAACCCGTTGCCCGCAAATCCCGTGGTGGTGATAGTCATCGGTGTGACGCCGGGCTGCGTGAGCGCCAACTGAAGAGTGTCCCGGCCGTTCAGAGGCAGATCCTGAATCGGAGCTCCCTGCACCACCGAACTCACTGTCGATGACACCGTATTCACCAGCGGCTCGGCGCCTTCGACAGCCACGGAGTCGATCACGGACCCAACCTCGAGCTGGAAATTCTGCTCCAGCCGGCTGCCGACTTCCACGGGAAGGTTTTTCACTTCGGCTTGTTTGAAGCCTTGATTTCGCGCCGCCATCCGATAGCGTCCCGGAAGCACGCTTGGAAACACGTAGATGCCTGCTTCGTTGGTGACAATGTTGGACGTGGTTCCACGCTCGACGCTGGTGAGTTCGATGCTGGCCCCCACGATCACGGCGCCCGCACTGTCCGTCACGCGCCCTGAAATCGTGCCGCTCGCGGTCTGACCGGGTGCGTGAATAGAGAATGCCACACCCAGCAACAGCAGGGCCGGAATCGGTTGAAGGCGGACCATCGTTTTGCACCCCCAAGAACCCTACTTAAATTCTGTAATGTTAGCAGCATTGCCTAACTCGGGCCGGTTGTCAAGCAAAACGTCAAAGCGGGGAGCAAAAACGCTTTATTCGCGCTATTGAGAATTTGAATGTCGCGGCTGGCGCGGAGCCAGGAACGCACTGGTCTCCAGGGTAAATGCGTGTTAAGCGAGCTGGCGCTTTACCGGAAGTTCCCGAATCCGCTTGCCGGTGGCCGCGAAAATCGCATTGCAAATGGCCGGCGCGATGGGCGGCACGCCGGGTTCACCCACACCCGCCGGCGGGGCGTCACTCGGCACGATGTGGACATGGGTCTCCACAGGCGCTTCGGTCATGCGGGCCACGGGATAGTTGTGAAAATTCGCCTGGGCAATCTGGCCGTTCGCCGCCGTGATCTCGCCCATCAGCGCAAGGCTGGTACCGAATACCGCCGCGCCTTCCAGTTGCGCCCGAACGCGCTCGGGATGGATGACCTTGCCGGCGTCCAGAACCATATCCACACGGGGGATGCGAACCTTGCCATCCGCCACTTCCACTTCTACAACACTGGCCGCATAGCTGAAGAAACTGCGATGTATCGCGATGCCCAGCGCGCGGCCATTGCCCGGCTTCTTCTTTGCCCACCCAGACCGCTCGGCGGCAATTTCCAGAACGCGCCGCAGGCGGCCCACGTCGAAAACATAGGGATCGGGGCCGTTGCGCCCGGCCGGCGGCCGCAAATCGATCTGGCGGGCCTTCCCTAAAATATCGAGCAGATACTCGACACGATCGCGCCCGGCTGCTGCCGCTAATTCATCGATAAAAGACTGCACGCCGAATGCATGTGGAATATTGGCAACCGAACGCAGCCAGCCGATGCGAACCTTGGCTTCGGCCGGTCCGCACTCGGCGCGAAAATTGGCCACGTCATACGGGAAGTCGATCCAGCCCATTTGCAATTCAAAGGTCCCATAACGGGCGGACACATCCCCGATCGACCCGATCGGAGGAAAAACGCTTCGCTGGAGCCAGGCTGTCGGGCGTCCCTTTTGGTCGGTCGCGGCCTTCAGATACATAGCGGCGACCGCATGGTAGAAATCGAAGCGAATGTCGTCCTCGCGGCTCCATACCACTTTCACCGGCCGATTCACCTGTTTCGAGAGAATGGCCGCTTCCGCCACGTAGTCCGGTTTGGATTTCCGTCCAAACCCGCCGCCCAACAGGGTCACATGGCAGGTGACGTCCTGTGGCTTGATCCCCACGGCCTGTGCCACCGTATCCTGCACGGCTTGCGGGTTCTGCGTTGGCGCCCACGCGGTCACTTTGCCGTCTTTGAATTCCGCCACCGCTACCGGCGGCTCCATGGACGCGTGTGCAAGATGAGGAACGTAGTATTCGGCTTCGTGCACTTTGGCTGCGTTCCGGAAGGCCGCGTCGACATCGCCCTCGTTTCGCGAAACCTTGGACGCCTGCCGGGCGGTTTCCTGCAGCACCTTCTTGTATGCGGCGGAATCGTAGCCGGCATTATTGCCGGTCTCCCAACTTACCTTGAGCTTCTTGCGGCCTTCCATTGCCGCCCAGGTGTTGTTGGCGATAACGGCCACACCGCCCACCGGCTGAAAACCGTGGGGCGGCTTAAACGGCGGGACGGTGACTATCTGCGAGACGCCCGTGACCTTGCGGGCTTCGGAATCATCGCACGTTTTGAGCTTTCCGCCAAACACGGGCGGACGTTCGATTGAGGCATAAACCATCCCAGGGACGCGCGCATCCATCCCGAATCCCGCGCGGCCGGTGACGATGCCGTCAATATCGGTGATCGGAACGTTCTTGCCCACGTAGCGGTATTCCGCCGGAGACTTGAAGCGCAAGCTCTCCTTGGCAGGAACGAGCTGTTTCGCCGCCAGCGGCACCAGGTCGCCATAGCCCACTCTGCGATTCGTTTTGGCATGTATGACCTCATGGTTCTTGGCCTGGCATTCCGCGGCCGGCACGCTCCATTTCGCCGCTGCGGCTCCCTCCAGCATGGTTCTCGCGGTCGCGCCCGCCACTCGCATCGGTTCGTAGAATCTGCGGATCGATTCGGAGCCGTCCGTGTTTTGGTCGCCGTATTTCTTATCGCCGATGGCCTGTTGGATGGTGACGCGCTTCCAATCGGCGTCTAATTCATCGGCCACAACCATAGGCAAAGCAGTGCGGATACCCGTACCCATTTCCGAGCGGTGGGCAACGATGATGACCCGCCCATCGGGCTCCAGCCCCAAATAGACGCTCGGCTGCCATGTTGCGCCTTCATTCGTTGCAGCGGCGGCAGCCGCACTATCGACCACTCGCGCGCACAGGACCAGCGCGCCGGCGGAAAAAACTCCTCCGAGGAAATCGCGGCGCCGCACCAGGCTGACAGTCTTGCTCTTCATGCTTTCACCCCCGCGACCAATTTGATTGCCTGCCGGATGCGCTCGTACGTTCCGCACCGGCAGATATTGCCCTGCATGGCTCCCTCGATCTCGCGATCCGTGGGCTTCGGTTTCTCGGCAAGCAATGCGGCCGCCTGCATGATCTGGCCGCTCTGGCAATACCCGCACTGCGGTACGTTGACCGTTCTCCAGGAGTTCTGCAACGGATGATCGCCGCCAACACTCAATCCTTCAATGGTGGTGACACGTTTGCCGGCCGCTCCGCTCATGGCTGTCTGGCAGCTCCGAATTGCCTTGCCATCCAAATGAACGGTACAAGCGCCGCACAAACCCGCCCCGCAACCGAACTTGGTGCCTGTCAATTCCAGCAGGTCGCGCAAATACCACAGCAGCGGCATGGCGGGATCTCCGTCATACTGCTTCATCACACCATTCACGGTTAATCGAATCATCGCTCCTCGCTTCCGCCGAACGTGAACTCCATTTTAAACGCTGAACCAACATTGCACAATTCCGGTAGACTGGTTGACGACATTCGCTCAATTATGCAAACTTACAGAAAGCCGTTACAATTGGCACTCGTTGCAAATCAGCGGCGGAGTTCCGGTTCAGTGATCGACCTATGAATGTCGCGGCCCAGTCGTCTGTCCGTCTGGTTACGGCAGTGCCCGGACCGCGCTCGCTTGCTTTGCAGAAACAGCGGGAGGAGAACGTCCCGCGCGGAGTCAGCAACGTGCTCCCGGTCTACATCCGCCAGGGCTCGGGCGCCACTCTGGAAGATGTCGACGGCAACCGGTTTCTCGACTTCGTGGGAGGCATCGCCTGCCTGAACGCGGGACACACGCCGCCTGAAGTCGTCGCCGCGGTTCAGGATCAGGCCGCGCATTTCCTGCATACCTGCTTCATGGTGACGCCGTACGAAGGCTATCTTCAGCTCGCCGGGATGCTGAATGCACTGACTCCCGGAACGTTTCCGAAAAAGACATTCTTCGTCAATAGCGGCGCCGAGGCAGTGGAGAATGCCGTGAAGATCGCGCGCAGCTATACCCGGCGTCAGGCCGTGATCGCATTCGACGACGCATTCCACGGACGCACGCAACTGGCCCTGAGTCTCACCGGGAAATCGCACCCCTATAAGACCGGTTTCGGTCCGTTCGCTCCTGAAGTGTATCGGATTCCGTTCGCGTACTGTTATCGCTGTCCGGTGGACTTGACCTGGCCGGCTTGCGGAGCCAAATGCGCCGATCAACTCGAAATGGCGTTCATACGAAAGGTGGAAGCCAACGCCGTGGCGGCGGTGATTTTCGAGCCGATTCTGGGTGAGGGTGGTTTCGTTGTGCCGCCGCCGGAGTGGTTCCGCAAAATTGAACAGACCTGCCGCAACAATGGTGTGCTCGTCATCGCCGATGAAATCCAAAGCGGCATGTTTCGCACCGGCAGTGCCTATGCGAGCGAACGCCTCGGAATTACCCCTGACATCATTCTCACCGGCAAATCGATTGCCGGGGGCTTGCCTCTGGCCGCAGTCACAGGGCGGGCGGAGATCATGGATACACCCGAGCCCGGAGGATTGGGCGGGACATTCGGAGGGAATCCGCTGGCTTGTGCGGCTGGTATTGCAACTCTGCAGAGGATGGAAAGGCTGCAATTAAACAAACGAGCCGAGGAAATCGGCCGGTTGTTCGAGTCCATCACCGGCAATTGGCGCAAACGTTTTCCGGTGATCGGCGATATTCGCGGCCTTGGCGCCATGCGCGCGATCGAACTGGTGTGCGATCGCGATAGTAAGAAGCCCGCAGCGGAGGAGACGAAACGAGTGCTCGCGGCCTGCCATCAGCGCGGCTTGCTGATCCTGTCAGCCGGTATCTTCGGAAATGTGATTCGCTTCCTGGCTCCCCTCGTCGCCACCGATGCACAGATCGAGGAAGGGATGTCCATTCTTGAAGAAGCTCTTGGGACGGTATCGTAGCTCCTAGCGCTTATCGACCACGATCACGCCGCCTTTGAGTACCACTTTGGTGTTCAGCAGGTTCCAATAACCCTCCAGCGGATTGCCATCCAGGAGGATAAGGTCGGCGAGCTTACCCGGCTCCAGGGTTCCGAGCTGATCGCTCATCTGGATGTAAGCGGCGCTGTTCGGTCCCATCAGCTTGATAATGTCCTGCATCGAAAACATCAGGTTCAAGCTCTTCAGCTCATGCTCCAGCCCGGCCTTGGGCTCGTAGTTCGTGTCGGTGCCGTAGCCGTAGATGACGCCGGCGTCCCACGAGGTACGCGCATTTACGGCCTTGTATCCAGCCTCCTGCCCACGGCCCTCGCCATCGAGGATGGACTCGGGCCAGGATTTCCCATCGCGAAACCTGGGCTTGTTGTCATCGGCGAAGACGCCGAAAACCGGCACTCCGAATCCGATGGTGGACAACTGCTTGATACCCGCCGCGGCGACTTTCTTAGCATCTTCAAAGCTCAGCCATCCGAAATGAGGCGTGTGCACGAGGAGCGGCACTCCCGCATCCACCGCGGCCATCATCGCGGGCGGGCTCACCGCATGCACCTGGACTAACACTCCCGCCTTTTTCGCTTCGTCGAGGATGGCCTTGAGCGTTTCCAGCTCTTTCGCGGAAGGTCCGGGCCTGGGTGTGAGAGCGATCTCGCCGGTGAACTTGATCCCCAATTCGGCCATCTTTCGCACCTCGGCGCGCGCCTGTTCCGGCGTGCCGTTCAGCCGTACCGACCCGGATGGAATGATGCGCGGCCCGTTAATGACGCCCTTCTCAATGTGGTCGCGCAGCGTCAGGTTGCCTTCCGCGGGGCCGCCTCCGGAAAGGATCGTGGTATATCCCGCATCGAGAAGCTGTTGCATCTGCACCTTCTCGTTGGGGCCCGTGTTGATGTGCCGGTGGCCATCGATAAACCCTGCGATGGCAGTCATCCCCTTGGCATCCAGGGTCTGGAGTCCTTGAGTATTCGCAGCGCCTGGAGATACGGAAGCGATTCTTCCTCCGCGGATGCTGAGCGTACCCGGGTTGATCACCGTGCCGTTGCCGGTGATGATTCGGGCGTTTACGATCGCGACATTCTGGGCGGCCAGGGGAGCACTGGTCCAACCCAGCAAACAAATCGCGAAGCAGAAAATGAGAGGCGCAGTGCGGCGATAAGGCATCGAGTTCTCAGTCATTATATTCGAGCGGTCAAACACCGGCGGACACGACGCTGGCCGCATGCGCACGCGCCGATGGCTGCGCCGCGAGTCTCCTGCGAAAGCGCACGTGGCGGACTCTCGTCAGCTCCACCAGGGGCCGCCAGGCCGCATGCACCAGGTGATGCTTGATGAGCAGATGCCAGAAGCGGTTGGAGCGCTTATACAGATAGGACATTGCCAGATAGGGCGCGACCGCCCGCCAATCTTCCGGCCGCCGCCGCCAGATCGAGGCATGCGAGAAGAGGCGGCGATAGATCCATGCGTAACCTTCCTCCAGCTCTTCGGGAGACATATGCCTGGGACGGAACACG
>PSRJ01000208.1 GCA_003175985.1 Terriglobia bacterium | reverse complement strand
GAATTTGGTGGCGGCGCGGCGACTCGAACGCCGGACCTAGGGATTATGAGACCCTCGCTCTAACCAACTGAGCTACGCCGCCGTAGATTCCAATTCTAGCAGACACTCTTTCGGCCGCCGCCTAAAGCGAATCGCATGCACCTCTCCGCGGTTGTGGAAATTCCCGAGAACTCCTGAACTAGTTCGAGCCATTGGAACTACGGAGGATTCCGACCCGCGTACTAGTGATCGTCCCGGTTTTCCCACAGACTTTTCCACAAGCCTGGGGCTACCCACGCGACTGCAGCCGCCGCGCGAGGGATTGGGGAATTTCAGCCTTCACCTCGCACCAGTCTTCGTCGTAACGCGTTTCCATGACGCGCCCGAACTCATGCAGCAGCGCCAGGGTTGCCCCATCCGCCGCCGGCACCCGCAGAGTGGTGGTGATCAACGGGTCAGAAGGCAACACATCATCGATAGCCGCGAGCAAACAGTCCATGCCGGCGCCAGTCAGCCCCGAGACCGCAACTGCGTGCGTACCGGGTCTGGCGTTTGCGAGCAGCCGCCCGCGGAGCGAATCCAGATGACCGCTCTCGCCGGACAGCCGGTCTATTTTGTTGAGAACCACTAATTGCGAAATTTCCGCGGCGCCGATTTCGGCCAATACCTGGCTCACATGCCTGGCATGTTCCGCTGCCGCGGGCGAAGAGACATCGACCACGTGCAATATCAGTGCGGCTTCCTTCACCTCTTCGAGGGTGGCCCGGAACGCCTTCACTAAGGTCGTCGGGAGATTGCGGATGAAGCCGACGGTATCGCTTACCAGCACCCGTCTTCGCGAAGGCAAAATCAGCGGGCGGACCGTAGGATCGAGAGTGGCAAACATTCGCGCATCGGCGAGCACACCCGCGCGCGTCAGGCGGTTGAACAAGGTGGACTTCCCGGCATTCGTGTAGCCCGTGAGCGCCAAGGTGGCCAGGGGTACGGAACTGCGCCGGCGGCGGTGCAGCGCGCGGCCCGCGCGCACGCTCTCCAGATCCTCTTCGATCTTCTTGATCCGCCGGGCGATGCGGCGGCGGTCGGTTTCGAGCTGGGTTTCGCCTGGTCCCCGCGTTCCGATCCCGCCGCCTAACCGCGACAGCTCCACACCGCGTCCCGTGAGCCGCGGCAGTAAATAGTTGAGTTGGGCCAACTCCACCTGCAAACGGCCTTCGCGAGTTCGCGCGCGCGAGGCAAAAATGTCCAGTATCAACTGCGTGCGGTCGATGACCTTCGAACCGATCGCCTTCTCCAGGTTGCGCTGCTGCGTGGGCGTCAAATCGTGATCGAAGACCACTGTTCCCACAGAACCCGAGCGGACGGCGGCGGCAATTTCCTGTACCTTGCCTTGTCCGATCAGAGTTGCGGCTTCGGGCACGGCGCGCGACTGCAGCACGCGGTCCACAACCTCCGCACCGGCGCTCACCGCTAGCTCGGCGAGTTCTTCGAGCGACTCTTCCGCGCGCTCGAAAGCGGCGCGGCCCGGCGTGCCGCGGATTTTCCACTCCAACCCGACCAGAATGGCGCGCTCTCGAACGGCGCTGGGCGGCGGCGTGTCTCAGCCCTCCGACGTATCCGCGTGGACTGGAGCAGGAGACGCACTACCGGTGCCGCTGCCCTGGGCCGCCGCTTGGGAACTTCCGGCGTAGGAGTGCGTCGTCTTCTGCGTTACCACGGTCGATATGGCGTGTTTGAAGATCAGTTGTTCCTGATTGTTGGTCTCCAACACCAGAGAATATTTATCGAAGCTTTTGATCCGGCCTGATAGCTTAACCCCGCTCATCAGGTAAATGGTGAGGACGATCTTGTCCTTGCGAGCGTTATTTAGAAAACTATCTTGGATATTTTGCGCTGGCTTTTCCATCCAGTCCCCCAAAACCCTTTCGGGAAGCAAAACAGCGATTGTAATTGTACACCGTTTCCTTCTGGTTTGTGGACGATGGCTGACCGATGGCTAACCGGCTCGTCCGCGGCCGAAACGGTCCAGCCAAAAGGGGGTTTTAGTCTTCGTCGTGATCCGCGGCGGACGCCGGGGAGGAACTCAGCATGGAAGCCAGTTCCTCGCGGTCCACCGCTCGTGTCTTGGGAGCCGTTTTCTGGGTAGCGCTTGCGGGTTCCAGAACAAATCGGGAAATCTCCGCCAGTTCCGATTCGAGATTAAAATCCGGCACTCGCTGCAATGCCGGAACCTGCGCCACCCCGTGCTCGGTGATGATACACTCCAGTCCGTTGCGTAACTGGAAACGGATTTTCAGGTTTTGACGGATCGAGAGCTTGCGCAGATCCGCCAGCTTCATCGGCCGGCTTCCTGGTAATCGTCTACCTGCTCGCCCGCGGCAATGCGCGCGGCAATCTGCTCCTGGCAGGAAACGCAATAGCGCGCCCATGGAACAGCTTCGAGCCGTTTCACCGAGATGGGCTCCTCGCATTCCAGACATACCCCGTAAGTGCCCTGCGTGATACGCTGCAGCCCGTCAGAGATCTCCCGCAGCAGTTTCATATCGATGGTATTCCGGTTCAGGAAAATCCATTCTTCGTGATGCTGCTGGCTGAGGTCGCCCTCATCGGAGGGGCAATCCAGACGCGCGACTACCTGTGCCGCCTTTTGGGCGGACATACTCCGACGGACTTCCTCTGCTTTCTTCTCCAGCATCTCCCGGTACGTGCTCAGCTTGAGTCCGTTTTTCATTGTTTTGACCATTTCTTTCACTACATCCGATCTTTCTGGGATCAGAGGAATTTGACGCAGACCCGATGCCAAAAGTTGCAAACCTTAGGGAAGGTTGATGCGGCGCGGATTGGAAGAGTATAAACGTGGGAGAACAGGGAAGTCAAGCGTTACCTGTAATTTACACTCCTTTACGGAACGGGGCACCACTTTCGGGCGGTGGCGCCAGGTGCTGCGCGTCGCCTAAGTTCCCGCTTTACTTGGTTTTCTGGATGGCCTCGATAAGCTCCGGCACTACCTGGAACAAATCGCCGACAATCCCGTAGTCGGCAATCTCAAAAATCGGAGCATTCGGATCCTTATTGATCGCCACCACCGTGCGGGAGCCTTTCATGCCGACCAGGTGCTGAATCGCGCCGGAAATGCCGACAGCCATATACATCTTGGGAGCGACGGTCTGTCCGGAACTGCCGACCTGGCGCTCCATGGGCAGCCACCCCGCATCGCAGATCGGCCGCGACGCCGCCAATTCGGCGCCCAGGGTCTGCGCCAGTTTTTCCACCAGCGCGATATTCTCGGCCTCCTTGATGCCGCGTCCCACGGAGACGATCAGTTCCGCGGCGCCCAGATCGACCGCACGCTGCGATTCCCGGAACAGCTCCAGAGGACGGGTACGAATTTCAGACGACGCAAGAGTGGGCGCAAATTTTTCGACGGTTGTGGAGCCCGTTGGCAATTGGTCCGCGCGGTATGCACCGGCCTGGAGCGAGGCGAAGTTCGGGGCTTCCGACGCAAACCGGACGTCGACATTCACCTTTCCCTGGAAGAGTTGCCGCACCAGAACCAGGTTGCCGCCATCGATCCGGTGGGAAACGACATCGCTTACGGCCACGCGGTCCAGTGACGTCGCCAGCTTCGGCAGAAAATCGCGAACCTGGTAGGTATGCGGGCAGAGCACCAATGAAGGCTTTACCGCGGCCATGAGCTGGCGCAGGGATGCCGCGTAAGCGTCCGGCGTATATGCCGCGAGCAGCGGGTGCTCCACGACGTAAGCTTTGTCCAGCCGTTGGGCGGCCAACTCGCCCGACAAAGAGTCGATTCCGTGCCCAAGAACCGCCGCCGCAACGGGCCGATTCAGCGCTCCGCCGATCTGCTGTGCCGCTGCCAGTGTTTCCCAGGACATACGGCTCCAGGCCGGCTGTCCTCCGGGGGCGGGGCGCTGCTCCAGAATGGCCAAAACGCTCATAGGACGCGCGCCTCAAATTTCAGCTTCTCCACCAACTGAGCCGCAGCCTGCTTGGGGTCTCCCTCAAACAACTGTGTTCGCTTGGCGCGCTCGGGAAGGTACACGCGATCCAGGGTGATCCGTGCCGGCGGCAAGGCCGGAGCCAGCTCGGCAGGCGAAAGCCGCTTAATCTCCTTCGTCTTGGCCTTCTTGATTCCCATCAATGTCGCGTAGCGCAGTTTGTTGATTCCTGATTGAATGGTCAGCAGCGCGGGCAAGGGCATTTCCACGTTTTGAAACCAGCCCTCTTCCAGCTCCCGCTTCACCCGAATGCCGCCATTTTGTTTTTCCACCTGCATGATGATGGTGCCATGCGGTAATCCGAGCAATTCCGCCAGAATCACCCCCGTCTGGCCATAGCCCAGGTCGTCGGATTGTAAACCGGTAAGGATCAGATCGGCTGCCTCGGGTTTGAGCGCCGCGGCCAACAGGCGCGCCATCGCGAGCGGATCGAGCATCGCGGAGCCCTCCAGTTCCACGTGCAGAGCCCGGTCGGCGCCTTTCGCCAGGGCTTCCCGAATGGTCTGGGAGGCGCGCTCCGGCCCTGCGCAAATCACCACTACTTCCCCCCCGTGCTTTTCTTTGAGCTGCAAGGCTTCCTCAAGCGCGTAGGCATCCGGTTCATTGATTTCGTAGCTGAGATCGGCGTCCTCAATCCATTTGCCCGAGGAGGCGATTCGCAGTTGCGAATCGCGCGCCGGCACCTGCTTTATGGCAACGACGATTTTCATTCCTGATACCGCTTAAAGATGAGGCAGCCATTGGTTCCGCCAAAGCCGAAACTGTTCGACAGGGCGTAGTCGATTCTCATGGGGCGCGGACAATGCGGCACGTAATCGAGGTCGCAAAGCGGATCGGGATTTTCCAGGTTCATGGTGGGCGGGGCGATCTGGTCGCGTATCGCCAAAACCGTGATTCCGGCCTCCAACCCGCCCGCGCCGCCCAATAAATGACCTGTCATGGACTTCGTGGAACTGATGGCGAGCTTATAGGCATGTTCGCCAAAAGCCCGCTTGAGGGCTTCCGTTTCGATGCGATCGCCCACTTCGGTCGATGTGCCGTGCGCGTTCACGTACTGCACCTGCCCGGGTGTAATCGAGGCATCGCGCAGAGCGTTGCGCATTACACGGTAGGCGCCATCGCCATCGGCCGGCGGGGCGGTCACGTGAAACGCGTCGGCGCTCATGCCATAACCCACCAGTTCCGCCAGTATGCGGGCGTTCCGGTTGAGTGCCGATTGCAACTCTTCCAGGATGAGAATTCCGGCGCCTTCACCGACGACGAAGCCATCGCGATCGCGGTCCCAGGGCCGCGAAGCGCGTTCGGGCGCGTCGTTCCTTGTCGAAAGCGCGCGCATGGCCGCGAATCCGCCGATTCCCATGGGCGTGATGCAGGCTTCGGTGCCGCCGCAGATCATCATGTCGGCTTCGCCGCGCTGGATGATGCGGAACGAATCACCGATGGAGTGGGCGCTGGTGGTGCATGCCGTGGCGGTCGCCGAATTCGGACCCTTAGCACCCGTGCGAATGGAGACCTGCCCGGAAGCCAGATTCACGATGGTTGCGGGAATGAAAAAAGGGGAGATGCGCCGCGGCCCGTGTTCGAGGTACGTCTGGTGTTCGCGCTCAATCACCTCGAACCCGCCAATGCCGCTACCGATGTACACCCCAGCCTGTTCCGCATTATCAGGAGTGATTCTGAATCCCGAGTTGCTCAGGGCACATTCCGCCGCCGCGATGGCGAACTGGATGAAGCGCCCCATCTTCTTAATCTCTTTCTTTTCGATGTAATTCGCCGGGTCGAAGCCTTTCACTTCTCCGGCGATGCGGCAGGAAAAATCCGTGGCGTCAAACTGTGTGATCCGGCCGATACCGACTCTACCGGCGCGAAGGCCCTCCCAGGAGGCTTCGGTTCCATTCCCTAAGGGCGTCAACAGTCCGACGCCCGTGACTACGACTCGTCGCGGCAAAACGATCTCCCTGTGAGAAGGCGGTTATTTCTTGGCAGTCTTATTCTCGATGTAATCGATGGCGTCTTTGACGGTGACGATCTTCTCCGCGTCTTCGTCGGGAATCTCCAGCTCGAAGGCCTCTTCGAAGGCCATCACGAGCTCCACGATGTCGAGAGAATCGGCGCCCAGGTCGTCCACGAACGACGCGTTGTTGTCGACCTGGCTTTCGTCGACACCGAGCTGCTCGACAATAATCTGCTTCACCTTCTGCTCTACTGAACTCGCCATTTATCCTCCAGGGTGTGCAAACGCGTTGATTTTAACTGCCTTCGCGAATCCTGCGCAAGTAGTGGGAAGGCTTCCGTCAAACTGGCCCGATGGATCACCGATTGCTGCCGGATATTCTCATTCTGCCATGAACGAGCGAGGGAAATTCGGGCTCAAGCCTCCGGGAGATTCATCAGCAGCTTGTTTTCGATCTCCCAAAGGCGCTTTTCCCGGGTTCACTTGGCTTTCGGCAGCAACTTCAGGCTCGCCGGCAGCGTAAACAGGTTGTCTTTCAAATTCTTGTTGATCTCCACCGACTCGGAGAAGATTTCGTAGGTTTTCTCGCCATTACGGTCGCGCCGCATCTCGAATGGCCACTTCATTCCGGCCACGTCTCGATATTTCGAAAACATGGTGACTTCCTCATCCCAGCCGCCGACTTCGGTGTTGCGCCGCCGGAAGACCTGGCGCAGCGGCAGTTTCGTGCTTTGCGCGAAATAGACTCTTACACTTCGATTGTCGGCGTCTGCGATCTCTACTACTTCAACCGGCATGTTCTGAGAAATATCCGCTCCCTGCGAGTAGAAGGTGAGCCCCGGCTCGTTCAGGCGCTGCCGCAGAATATAGAAGATGTTCCGCAGCGTACTGTCCTTGTAAGCCTCATACCGCTGGTCCGAAACGGGACGCGCCCCGCGGAAAGTCAGCTCCCATCCGCCACTCTCGTTGAAGAGCACGGAAGTATATTCATCCTTCCCGAAAGATTGCCGCTCGCGCACTGCAATCTGTCCCGGAGCGGGGGTGATATAGCGGGTGTAGATCCGCGCAACCGAGAGGCCGGAAAGTTCTTCGCGGTAGAAAGAATACGCGCGGCCCGATTCCACGCGGTCTTCCATTTTGAGAAAGGCGTCGCCGCCTAAAGCCTGAAGGGCATCGTGGACGACGCGCTTGCCGCGTTCGGCGGCGGTTTCGGCGCGGCCCGCTGCGGCAAGAGCAATAAGCACCAGTCCCAATTCGATCCTGCGGATCATTACTTGCTCCCCACGCCCGCTGTTGGCGCCTGCGGTATGGCCAGGTCGATGTTCGACACGGGAGTGCCCAAAGAAGAAAGCGGCTGCCCGAAATCCTTGGGATTCCCCACCGCAACGATGACAAAGGTCTCGGGACGCAAGCGTTCCCTGGCTACTCGAAGGACGTCGGCTTTGGTCACAGCAGCCAGGGCCTTCTGATACTGTTGGATAAAATCCTTGGGATATCCATAGTATTCATACGTAAGGACCCGGCCCAGGGTTTTGGCTTTAGTGTCGAATGCGAACACAAGACTATTGAGTGCGGTCTGTTTGGCCGTGTTCAGCTCGTCATCGCTTACTTCGGCAGTCCGCATTTTCTCCACTTCCTCTTGAATGGCCTTAATCGTTTCCACGGTGGATGCCGATTTCGTGCTGCCGGAAATTGCTAAGAGGCCGGGATGATCGTAGTTCGCGCCCCAATCGGCGCTTATCTCATAGGCATTCCCCATACGGGTGCGCACGCGCTGAAACAGCCGGCTGCGGAATCCGCCTCCCAGAATGTCCGACATTACTTCGAGCGCTGGAAAGTCCTTGTCCCGAAGGACGCCGCCCAAATGGCCGATCGCGAAAAACGTCTGCGTCACATCGGCCTTCGCGGCCAGGTATACACCTGCAGCAGTACGGCCGCGGACCGCTGGAAACATCGCCACGGGCGGCGCGGTTACGTTCCAGCCGCCCAACAGGGCCTCGAGCTTGCTTTTCATCTCGGAAGCATTGAAATCGCCCCAAACCGCCAGCATGACGTTCGCCGGGAAAAAGTAGCGGCGGTAAAAGCCATCCACATCATCGCGAGTGATCCGGTCGACCGTGGCGTATTCCATGCGCCACCCGTAAGGTGTGTCGCGGCCGTAGAGAATGTCCGAGAATTCTCTTTGTGCGACTCCGTGCGCATCGTCGTTACGCCGCGCTATGCCGCTGCGAAGCTGGCTCTTGGCCAGATCGATTTTGTCCTGCCGGAACTGTGGCTGTGTGAGCACGTCGTGAAAGGCGCCCAATACTTCGTCCGTGTTTTCCTTGAGGGCGGTGAAGGAGACGCTTCCGCTGGTTTCGTCGATCCGGCTCTCCACGCTGGCCGCGATGTTTTCCAACTCCTGATCCAACTGGTCGCCGGTTTTGCTTTGCGTGCCTCCGGTGCGTAGCACCATGCCGGTTACGGTCGCCAGGCCGATCTTATCAGGCGGATCGAACAGATTGCCGGTACGGATGCGGGCAGTGCCGTTGACCACAGGGAGTTCGTGATCCTCCAGCAGATAGAGCCGCATACCATTCGGCAGGACAACAGTTTCCACATTGGGAATGCGGATTTCACGCAGCGGCGGGAATTTGAGATCCTTGACCGACGGAGTCGCGGGTCTCGCCGCCCGGGGCGCGACTGTCGCGGGAGCTTGGGCCCATAAGCCGATTGCCACCGTAAAGTAAGTCAGCAGGCGCGTCATTGTGGTGCCCCCGGCGCCCCTGCGCCTGCCGTCTCGACGGTGAAGGCCACGGTTCGCGATTCGGTAGTGAAGCATTGGCGGGCCACGCGTTGTACGTCGCTCGCTGTGACCGCGTCCAACTCATCGAGAGACGTGAACAATTTTCTCCAGTCGCCGTAGGCGGCGTAGTTGGCGGCCAGCAAAGCGGCCAGTCCCGCGTTGTTATCGAGGCGGCGAATGACGCCCGCTCGCGCTTTAGTCTTCACCCGCGCCAGCGTTTGCGCGTCGACCGTTTGAGACTTAAACCTCTCTAACAGGTCCTCCAGCGCCTTCTGGTTCTCCTCCACTGTGTGTCCCAGCCCCGGGGCGATAAAGAAGAGAAACAGGTTGGGGTACCGGGCATCGGGAAATTCCGCGCCCGCTTCGGCGGCCAGAGCCAGTTTCTTGTCACGAACCAGCTCCTGGTACATCAGCCCGGTGCGGCCGCTGGAGAGGATCTCGGAAATGATGTCGAACACCGGATCGTCTTTGTCATACTGGTCGGGCCGCTTGTAGCCAATGACGAGCAACGGCTGACTGGGAGAATCCACAATGGCTGTTTTCGGCCCCGGCTGGGATGGTTCTTCGGTATGCACCAAGGGCGGCAGCGGCCGTTTGGGCAACGGGCCGAAATATCGCTCGGCCATGCGGCGCGCCTCAGTGGGATTGATGTCTCCGACGATGGCTATCGTGATGTTGGCCGGTACGTAATACTTTTCGAAGAACGCCCGGGCAGCAGACAACCGCAGGTTTGCCACGTCGCTTGGCCATCCTCCCGCCGGGTTCCGGTAGGGATGAGCGGCAAACGCGGTCGCCAGGAAATCCTCCAGGAGTTTTCCTTGCGGGTTCGACTCCACACGCATCCGGTTCTCTTCCTGCACCACGTCGCGCTCCTTGTAAAACTCCCGGAACACGGGGTGCAAAAAGCGTTGGGACTCCAGCAGAAACCACAACTCCGCACGGTTGGAAGGAAGGCTGTAGAAGTACTCGGTGGAATCGTAAGAAGTCCCGGCATTGAGCCCGGCGCCGCCGTTCTCTTCAATGAGGCGCGGATACTCATTCGGCATGACAAATGTCTGCGCATGCTCGATCGCCGTATTGACCTGATCGCGGAGCGACGCGATCCTGGCGGAATCGGCGCGGGGTCCCTTGTTCTGTTCGGACTCCAGCCGATCGTAGGCGGCTTCAATGGCGTCCAGCGCCTTTTTCTCCTCCGGCCAGTTTGTGGTGCCGATCGTCTCCGTGCCTTTAAACGCCATGTGTTCAAACATGTGGGCAATCCCGGTGGAACCGGAAGGATCGTCCACCGATCCTGCGCCCACATAAGTATGGAATGAGACGACGGGGGCCTCATGACGCTCCGCCACGATGAAGTGCAGTCCATTCGGCAGAGTAAATTCAGTGACCTTCTTTTCAAACTCCTTAAGAATCTGGGCCGGTAGCACGCCCGTACACAAGAGAATCAGGGCGCAAAAACGGATTCCGATCACAGGCAGAAAGCTCCTCGATTCACTTCTGAGCATATCAGGCGCACAAGGTCGCAAGTACCGCCTAACCACACCAAATCCTTAGAACCGGCGGTACCAGGAAAGTACCCCCATTACTGTCGTTCTGAACAGAAGAATCGGATAATCGACTCTTGACCGGAGAGACACCCATGAGCGCATTCAGTATCGACCCGGAACCTCCGCAAGAGGGTGCCCAAACTATCGGGGGCGATCGGCGCACCGACCGCCGCTACGACATCGTTCTCGATTTGCGATGGAAGCTGATCCGCCGCCGCAGGGTGCTGGACGCTGGAACGGGGACCACTTTGGACTTGAGTAGCGGTGGCATTCTCTTCGAGTCCGAACGGCAGCTTCCGGCGGGAGGCCACATCGAATTATCGATCTCGTGGCCGGTCTTACTGCATAATGTCGCGCCCCTGCAACTGGTAGTCACCGGACGCGTGGTGCGTGCCGCTGGCCGCCGCGCGGCGATTCGCATGACCCAGCATGAATTCCGGACAGCCCGGCTCTCCAGCGAGCATCGTTCTCAGGCGGCCGTTACAAACGGGCGCGGTACGTTGCCCTTTCCCAACCGTAACCTCAACTTCCAATAGACCGGCCGGGCAGTAATCATCCGATCGTGATCGATTGCCAGTTCTCGTGCTAAGGAATTAGCGACTAACGGGTCGCCGGGTGACGGCCGCGGGCTGCTCGATTACCGGGGGCGGAGCGGGGACTGGCGCCGGTTTGCGAACCCGCCGGTCCAGCCGGTTCGCAATGAATTCCTCGCGTGCTTTATTCCGCCGTGCGCCCGCTTTGGCGTCCACGGCAGCCCATTCTTCCGGCGTAATCTCCTGAACCGCGGGCAGGTATTTTTGAAAGTAGTTGCGCATCCGCTCTTGCACGGGTTTCAAGGCGGTGTGGTAGAGCAGAAACAGAACCTCGTCCGGTTCCCCGTTCAAGACAAGGAAATAGACTTGCGATGCCTTGCGAATGCGCGCCGAGCGGAGCGCGTTCTCAAGCTTCTTGGCGCGCGCCTCGAGCTTCAGCCACAGGTCGGCTTCGCTTTTGCGCATCTCGGTGAACTTCGCCAACCCCTGCTTCTCTTTCGTGCTGAGCTTCTCTGTAAGCACATAGAGAAAGGGGCCCGTGCGGCCGCCTCGGAAACGGGCTTCATCAGGCAGGAGCCGGATCGACTTTTCCAGTTTCGCCAGACCGGCGTGGTTCACCTTTGGACCCGCCAGCGCCGGTGAGAACAGCGTGAGCAGACCGGCCTCCTCGAGCCCGCGGACAATTTCGCCGGGGTTATCCTCCACTCCAATGCGTAGGAGTTCTTCGGCCAGCGTCCGCCGCGGTATCAGCTTTTCCACTTCGGCTTCGCGGGCGTTCGCCACCTGCATTTGCGTGCGCTCTTCAATGGCGAAACCCAAACGCGCGCGGAAGCGTACGAGCCGCAGCAGCCGCGACGGATCGTCATAAAAACCGTAGGGACTCGTAAGACGCAATTCGCGCCGCTCGATATCGGCCAGACCGTTCATGGGGTCCAGAAGCAATCCGCGGGATGCCCGGTTCAGCGAGAGCGCCACCGAGTTACAGGTGAAATCGCGCCCACGGAGATCCTCCTGAATGGTGGCCGGCGTCACCTGCGGTTTCGCGCCTGTCCGGGCGTACTTCTCCTGCCGCGACATGGCGATCTGCACGGTCACTCCCGAGGGAAACAGTAATTCCGCAGATTTGCGATTCTCGTCGATGGCTACCAGTTTGTTGCCCGCATGCGCCGCCACGCCCTTGACTATCTTGAGCGCGTTACCCTCAACGACGAAATCCAGATCGCGGATGCGGAATCCGGCGAGCATGTCGCGCATGGCGCCGCCCGTCAGAAACAGGTTCACGTTTGCCTGGGCGGCGGCGGCCTGCACCTCTTCCACGGCCCGGCTCTGCTCCGTGCTCAAGTGGTTTTCGAGCATGAAGATGTAATCGCTCATCCGATCGCTCTTTCATTCGGGACACTCGAGTAACGCCGCGATTTGCGGGTCCGGATCGTCCCGATGACTACTTAGGCCCGAGGATGATGCTTCTCGACCGTTTCGCGAAGTCTCGACCGCATGACATGGGTATAAATCTGGGTGGTCGAGATATCCGCGTGCCCTAGCATGACCTGCACGCTACGCAGGTCCGCCCCTCCTTCCAATAAATGCGTGGCAAAACTGTGGCGCAGCACGTGGGGTGTGATCCCGTGAAAGATGCCGGCCTTTCTGGCATGTACTGCCAGGAGTTTCCAAAAGGCCTGGCGCGTAAGAAACGTGCCGCGCGCTGTCACGAAGAGATAACGGCTGGCGCGGCCCTTGAGGACCGCCGGGCGCCCGTTCGCTAAATACTCGCGCACGGCCAGAACGGCGCTCTTTCCCACCGGGACCAGGCGCTGCTTGTTGCCCTTGCCTGTCGTGCGCAGTACACCGAGATCGAGATTGAGATCGCGCAGGCCGAGGCGGCACAGTTCCGATACGCGGAGGCCGCTTGCGTACAGCAATTCGAACATCGCGCGATCCCGCAGCCCTTTGGGCTGCGACGTGTCGGGCGTGCCGATCAGGACCTCGATCTGGTCCGGATTCAGGAACTTCGGGATGGTCTCCCACTGTTTCGGCGATCTCAGATGCTCGGAAGGATCCGTGGGGATGATCCCTTCCCGCAGCAGGTAGCCGAAAAAGTTCCGTAAAGTGGTGACGTGCCGGGCCGCCGAGCGGCTACCCAGCCCGGAAGCCTGCAAATGATCCAGATAAGCAGCCAGGGAGGTATGCCCGGGGAGTTCGAAGCGCCCTGCACAGAATTCTGTAAATCTTTGCAGATCCAGGGAATAGGATGAGAGCGAGTTGGGCGACAGGCTCTTCTCCACACGGCAGAAGTCGAGGAACTGGCGGATCGGGTTGGCTAACTCGAGCAACATGGCTGGCGGCTGAGTTCTTGTGCCAATGATACAATATCCGCCAAAATGTTTGAAACATAGATGTCAAAAGAGGTAGGGATTGGCAGGCTCCACCACCAAGAAGGCAGTCGTTCAGCGGTTCGAAAAAGAAGCTCTCTGGGGATACCTTAACCCATTTTCCTTTCTTCAGCTTACGGGCGTCGAGCTGCTCTCGGCGGAGGGCAATCTGGTGGTCGTCCCCTATGCCGACGTCAAAACTGTATCGTTTGTCCGGGAATTCGAGAGCACGTCCGAGACCGGCCGGCGCGTTTTCCATACCCGGCCCAAGATGGAAGGCCTATGGGTGCGCCTCCAGTTCCGCGACGCGGATGTCATGGAAGGAATCCTGCCCAACAACTTGTTACAGCTTGAGAGTCAAGGATTCACGGTCATCCCTCCGGACCCCTACAGCAACAACCAGCGCGTCTTCATCCCGCGAACGGCGCTGCGCGCGGTTGAAGTCCTCGGTGTAGTGGGGAGTCCGCTGAAAAAGAAGGGCAAACCGGCGCCTAAGGAACAAATCGGGTTGTTCGAGGAGTGACCTGAGGTACCCCGCCCGGTGCGCTATACTTGGATTTAACACAAACAACTCTCAGTTGGAGGTTTTATGAAACTGCGAAACCTGGTTATGACCGCAGCCGGGCTCTTGCTGTTCGCTTTCACCACACTTGCCCAGACTGGTTCCATGGAAGGGGACATCAAAGGCGCTGACGGTAAGCCCTTGACCGGTACGATGGTCAAGATCGATCGTACCGATATTAAAGCCCATTATCAGGTGAAGACGGACAAGAAGGGGCACTATTTTCATGCAGGTCTGCCTCTTGGCAGGTATACTGTAGCGGTCGAAGTGAGCGGCAAGGATGTGCCGATTGCCCAAAACGTGCAGTTGCGCGGTGGCGATCCGACCAATGTCAGCGGTGATCTCACCAAGTCGGGCGGGGACGCGGAACAAGCCGCCGCGGCGTTAGCGGCCCAGGACGCTACGCGCGGCATGACCGCCGCCCAGAAAGCGGAACTGGAGAAGCAGAATAAAGAGCGCGAAGAAGCCCTGAAGAAGAACAAGGAGCTGAACGACGCCTTCAATGCCGGGATCGCAGCGGCGCAGAACAAGCAGTGGGATCAGGCGATTGCTTCCTTCACCAAGGCCAGCGAACTCGATGCCAAGCAGCACGTAGTCTGGGCGCAACTCGCCGAGGCGGAGGTGAATTTTGCCGGGACCAAGAGCGGTCCGGAAGGCGATGCCGCAATGCAGAAGGGCCTGGATGCGTATGGAAAAGCCATCGAGCTAAAGCCCGATGACGCCGGATATCACAACAACTTCGCGCTGTCTCTGGCGAAAGCCAAAAAGTTCCCCGAAGCGCAGGCAGAGCTGACCAAGGCAGCCACACTCGATCCGCCGAATGCCGGCCGTTACTACTACAATCTCGGCGCTCTGCTGGTGAATTCCGGCCAGAACGAGCCCGCGGGCGAAGCCTTCAAGAAGGCTATCGAAACGGACCCGAACTACGCGGACGCGCAGTATCAATACGGCGTGTATCTGCTCTCCAAGGCCTCGATCGATGCCAGCGGCAAGGTAACTCCTGTTCCGGGCACCGCCGACGCATTTCAGAAGTATTTGCAACTGAAGCCGGATGGGCCGTTCGCCGACTCGGCTAAATCCATGCTGGGGACATTGGGCGCGACCATCGATACAACCTATAAGAATCCGACTGCCCCGGCCAAGAAGGGCAAGAAGTAACGGCGACAATCGGGAATACGGGGCCGGGGCGAGGTGCTCCGGCCCCATTTCATGATTCGATTTTTCTTCCTTCGGTTCCTCCTTCCGCTCCTTGTTCTGTTCCTGCTGCGAGCGGTCCTCCGCAGTCTGTTCGCTGCTTTTCGGGCCGCGACTCCCGGCCGCACCAGTGAGCGCACGCCTCCCAGCGTGCAGGCGGGCGGCGAGTTGAAGAAGGACCCCGTATGTGGCACGTATGTCTCCAGTGCGGTGAGCCTCACCCGCACCGTAAACGGCAGCGTTCTGCACTTCTGCTCGAAAGAGTGCCGCGACAAGTATCGAGTGGCGTAACCCGCAGTGTAAACTGAGGCTTATGCACTTACGGTCAGCTGTAGTGCTGCTCTCATTCCTCTCTCCAGCCGCCTTCGCTCAGAGTTTCGAACTGGCCGTTAGTGGCGGTCAATCGGAATTCACCGGCAATAAGAATCTGGGGACTGCCACGTCCGATCCCGCCAGCGGCCAGTACGTCATGAAAGAAGGTTTCCGATTGACGTTCCGGCTGACTTTCAACCAGGGCCGATTTTTCGGGCACGAAATCGGCTACTCGTACAACCACACATCGGTCGACGCTCCGGCTGTCACAAGCAGTTCGCTGACCGGAACGACCACCACGCCGGCGCAGAATTTCAGCGTGCCGATTCATCAGGGGTTCTACAATTTCCTGGTCTACGCCACACCCGAGGGCACGCACGTGCGGCCTTTTGCTGCGGGAGGCGTACACTTCAGCAGCTTTGTGCCGCCGGGGGCGTCCGTCTCTTACGGCACGCAGACCACCAAGTACGGAATCAACTATGGGGGCGGGTTGAAGGTGCGGATTACGTCGATCTGGGGCGTCCGCTTCGACGCGCGCTGGTACAACACCAGCAAGCCCTTCAATTTTTACAACCAGACCGGCCGATTACAGCAATTGGAAATCGGCGGCGGGCTGACGTTTAACCTCTGATGTGAAGTTCCCCTTGCGGAATGGCGTTGCCGTAATCACGGGCGCCGCGGGAGGTATTGGCGGCGCGCTCGCGGACGCCTTGGCCGGCCGCGGCTGCGGCTTGGCGCTGATCGATATCAACCGCGAAGGGCTCGCGGAAGTGGCCGCCCGGGCACGCGCCTGCAGCGTCAATGTGAGCGAGCATGTTTACGATCTGGCCTGCGCCTCCTCTGCCGGAGAACTTGTGGGAGAGGTTCTCAATGCTCACCGCAGGGTGACGGTGCTGGTAAACAATGCCGGAGTCGCGCTGGGAGGGAGCTTCGACGAGGTCTCCGAGGAGGAGTTCCGCGCGCTTTTCGAAGTCAACTTCTGGCCTGTGGTGCGCCTGACGAAAGCCTTCCTCCCCGTGCTCCGCGAACAGCCGGCCGCGCAGATTGTCAACATCTCCAGCGTATTCGGGCTCATCGGACCGGTCGGGCAATGCGCCTATGCCGCCAGCAAATTCGCCGTGCGCGGCGTGTCCGAAGTGCTGCGGCACGAATTGGAACGCGACAACAGTCCTGTACGCCTTTCGGTAGTGCATCCGGGAGGCGTGCGGACCGGTATCCTGGAAAATGCCCGGAAGGCGGCTGCGATTACCGAGGAGCATACGGAAGAAGAAGGCGCACGCTTTGAAAAGCTGCTGCGGCTCGCCCCGGAAAAGGCCGCGGTGCAAATCGTGCGCGGTCTGGAGCGGCGGCAAAAACGGATTCTGGTAGGTTCCGACGCCCGGCAGCTGGACCTGATCCAGCGTCTCTGGCCCGCGAGTTACTGGCGATTTCTGCGCGGAAAGATGAAAGAGAGCTGAAGACCATGGCGAGCTGGCAGGCTTACGTGGCGTCGTGGATTTTGAAACGGGGCTTGAAACCCCGGCTGCGCGCCGCGCGCGATATTTTCGAATCACGCCGCCTGCTGAAGCCGCCTCCCTATCGCGTGCCGCGCGACGTGCGGATTGCGGCGCGGGAATTCGGCGGTGTACGCGGGGAGTGGCTGGAGTGCGGCTCGGGTAACGGGTTGGTGCTCCTTTACCTCCACGGCGGCGGATATTTCGCGTGTTCACCGGAAACGCATCGGCCGATCACCGCGGGTTTCGCCCGGCAAGGGTTTCGCGTCTTTGCTCCCGATTACCGGCTGGCGCCCGAGCATCACTTTCCAGCCGCGGTGGATGATGCGGTGGCCGTCTATCGGGGTGTCTTAGCGGAACACATTCAGGCCTCGGACGTAGTGGTAGCGGGGGAATCGGCCGGCGGCGGGTTGGCGCTCGCTCTTATGGTAGCCTCGCGCGATGCGGGCGTACCTCTGCCCGCGGCAGCCGCTTTGTTTTCTCCCTGGACGGACCTGGCGGGAACCGGCGAATCCCTCCGCGCAAATGCGCGCCGCTGCGCCATGTTCGCCGGCGGCCCAGGCATCCAGCAGGCGGCGGGAGCCTATCTCAACGGCGCAGACCCATGCCACCCGCTCGCCTCTCCTCTGTATGCCGATCTTCGCGGCCTTCCGCCGCTATTGATCCACGTGGGGAAAAACGAAGTCTTGTTGGACGATTCCGTCCGCCTGGCCGATCGCGCCCGCGCCAGCGGCGTGCGCGTCGAGTTGAAAGTCTGGACCGCGGTCCCGCACGCCTGGCAACTGGCGCAATCCACGATCCCTGAGGCCCGGCAGTCTTTGCAGGAAGCGGGCGCGTTCCTGCAGCAGGTTGCGGCTCATCATGCTTCCTCAAACGCACGTTGACGTTCTCATTGTGGGCGCCGGGTTTGCCGGGCTCGGCATGGCGATCGAACTGCGCAAAGCCGGTTGGGAATCCTTTCTCGTCATCGAGAAGGGCGACGACGTCGGCGGCACGTGGCGGGAGAACCGCTACCCCGGCTGCGCCTGCGACATCCCTTCGCATCTTTACTCTTTCTCCTTCGATCTGAATGCCGGCTGGACCCGCATGTATGCGCCGCAGCCGGAAATCTGGGATTACCTGCGGCGCTGCGCGAAGCGATATGGCGTCCTCGGCAATATCCTGTTTTCCACGCCGCTCCGCGACGCAGTCTGGGAGGAGGCTCAGGGCGCGTGGCAGGTGACCGTGGGAGAAGGCATGCGCATCACGGCTCGGGTGCTCATTTCGGGAATGGGCGCATTGCACGTGCCGCAATACCCGGATTTGCCGGGCATGGAGCGATTCGCCGGCCCGTCGTTTCATTCGGCGGCTTGGGACGCGCAGGCAGTGTTGGATGGAAAGGACGTCGCCGTGATTGGTACCGGGGCCAGCGCGGTGCAGATCACTCCGCAGATTGCGTCCCGTACGCAGAGGCTGTATCACTTCCAGCGCACACCGGCGTGGATCATCCCGAAGGCCGATTTCGCCATTCCAAAACGCTGGCGGCGGCGGTTCGAGCGTGTACCGCTCCTGATGCGAGCGTTTCGCACTCTTTTGTTCTGGAATCTGGAGATGCGTGTCGGCGGTTTCCTAGGCAACCGGCGGCTCAACCGGCTCGGCACGAAACTGGCGCTGCGGCATCTCGAAACGCAGGTCCGCGATCCCGAATTGCGCGGACACCTGACGCCCAGCTACCAGTTCGGCTGCAAGCGCGTTCTGATTTCCAGTGACTTTTATCCCGCGCTGCAACGGCCCAACGTGGAACTGGTGACCCAGCCGATTACCGAAGTACGTGAACGATCGATCGTAACCGCGGATGGCCGCGAGCGGCCGCTCGACGCGATCATCTACGCGACTGGATTCCAGGCCACCAGGTTGCTCGACAGCGCAGCCATTTACGGCCGCGGGGGCATCTCGTTCGGTGAAGGCTGGCAAAAGCGGAAAGCTGCCTTGTGGGGCATCACGAAATACGGCTTCCCGAATTTGTTCCTGCTGTTGGGGCCGAATACGGGCCTGGGACACAACTCTGTCGTGCTCATGATCGAAGCGCAGATCCGCTACGTGATGAGCTGCCTCGCATTGATGCGGCGTCAACAACAGCAGGTTATGGAATTGCGGGAAGAGGCCGAAGAGCGTTTTGAGGAATTTCTGCGAAAGCGAATGCCGGGATCCGTTTGGCAGGCGGGCGGCTGCCGGAGCTGGTATCAGGATCCCGAGACCGGCGAGAACGTGGCGCTGTGGCCCGGGTCCGTGCGCGAATACCAGCGACGGACGCGCCGCGTCTCGGCAAGAGACTATGAACTGCGCGACGGCCCGCGCGTCAATTAGTGAACGGTGTACTTGGCCTTCAGCGCGAAAGGCGCGATCTCTATGTCGAACTGCGTGCCATCGGGGCGCGCCATCTGGTAGGTGCCCCGCATGCTTCCGGTTGGGGTTTTGAGCGGGCACCAGGATGAGTATTGGAACGATTCTCCAGGAGCCAACACCGGCTGCTCGCCAACTACGCCCGCGCCTCTCACCTCATGGGTATGATCCAGCGCATCGGTGATGATCCAATGGCGGCTGAGAAGTTGCACGGTCTCCGAACTCTGGTTGGTAATCCGCACCGTATATTGAAAAACCCATTCGCCTTTCGACGGCAGAGAATGATCGGGCGCGTGCCGTGAGAGCACTTCCACACGAATGCTGTGGGTCACGGCATCGGACATGGGCGCCAGGGCTGATCCGAGATCGGGCATGCGGAAGTCCATCATAGCAGCCATGCCCGATCAGCGGAAAGATCGCCGCTTCGCCAAGTCTCGCCGGGGAGATCAGGAGGTCATTCCGGAGGAACCCGCGGTGAACACTTGCGGGCCCATTTGCCGGCAAAACACGCTCCAGTCGTAACCCGCGGCGAGCGACTCGAGCTCAACCGGTTCCCCTTCCTCACACCGCCACCCGCGGCCCGCGCGCCGCAGTTCCACGGTATCCGGCACGCCGCGAATCACGATCCGCATGCAAGTGCCGCTGGCGGCCAGTAAGATCGCTTCGTGCCGGCCGCCGGTTGAATCAAGAATTATCAGGTGCATCGAATTCACCTTCCCCCCTAATCATGCTCCCGCCGCAGCCGCTGTCACGAAACCCTGACTTTCGTTATGGTCCTGCCTGTTTGGTATCCTCACGCACAGAGAGGGAACCGATGCGCTGCGCCTGGGCCAGTGACGCTCTGTCGATTGCTTACCACGACGAAGAATGGGGTGTGCCTGTGCACGACGACCGCGCACTCTTCGAGTTTCTAATCCTGGAAGGCGCGCAGGCCGGGCTGAGCTGGTCCACAATCCTTGCCAAGCGCCCGGCGTACCGCGCGGCGTTCGATCGGTTTGACGCGCGCAAGGTTGCCCGCTATGACGAGGAGCGAATTACGGCGCTGCTGGCGAATCCGGGGATTGTGCGGAACCGGTTGAAGATCAGGGCGGCCGTACGCAACGCGCAGGCGTTCCTCGCCGTGCAGAAGGAATATGGCGGCTTCGACGCGTACATCTGGCAATTCGTCGGCGGCAAACCGCGACAGAACCGCTGGCGGCGAACGGGACAGGTGCCGGCCCGCACAGCCGAGTCGGACGCCATGAGCAAAGATCTCATCCGCCGCGGATTTACTTTCGTGGGCTCCACTATCTGTTATGCATTCATGCAGGCTACCGGCATGGTGAACGATCATCTGGTGAGCTGCTTCCGGTACCAGGAGCTGTGCTAGGATAGCCAACCAGCAAGGGAGATATCAGTGATGAACCGAAAATTGCGGCTGGGACTTTGGCTCGGCACGCCGCTGTTGTGCCTGATCACACTGGGTTGGGGCGTCCGCATGCTGCGCGCCCAGCAGGCGCCGCCGAAACAGAACCCGAACTTTCAAGGTACGGTGCTGACGGTAACCGAAAACTCGCAGGGCGCCATCGCCCATTACCGTTTCGAGCCGGGCGCCCGCACCAAGTGGCACGTCCATGAGAAGGGGCAGATTATTCTAGTGGAGGAAGGAGTCGGCCACTACCAGCTCAAGGGCGGCCCCGTGATGGAACTGCGCGCCGGCGAGACGACCTATTGTCCTCCCGGAGTGCCGCACTGGCATGGCGCCGCACCCGATCAGGGCGGCACGCAATTCAATGTCAGCCGCGGAGGAATTACCTGGCTGGAAGAAGTCACCGACAAGGAATTCTCCGCGCCCGCCAGGCACTGAGAGGAGGGTCCTATGACGCGACGATTGCTGCCGGCCGCGGCCTTGTTCGCCGTGCTGGCGCCCGTCACCGGTCAACAGATCCCTTCGCACCCGCCCGTTACGCAAGCGGAATATGACCGCTGGCAAAAGGAGCTGTCCAATTGGGGGCGCTGGGGCAAAGACGATGACCTGGGCACTCTGAATCTGATCACTCCGGCCAAACGCAAGCAGGCTGCGGGCCTGGTGAAAGAAGGGATTTCAGTTTCTCTTGCTTCCAACGCTTTCGTCGACAAGGAAGTCGACGTCCCCTGTCCTGTCGAGTGGGCGATGACTACGGCGAGCCAGTCCGTCGCCATGGACCGCATCGGCTATCCCTGCATCCATGGCGCAGGCACCACGCATCTGGATTCCTTCGCGCACATCTTCTTCGATGGCAAGATGTGGAACGGCGTGCCGGTCGCCGGGGTCGTTACCAAGGAAGGCGGCGCCGGGAAGAGTTCCATCCTCACGATGAAGAGCGGAATTGTCACGCGCGGAGTTTTGTATGATATCCCGCGGCTTAAGGGAGTGCCATATCTCGAACCGGGCACGCGGATCTTCGTCGAAGACCTGGAGGCATGGGAAAAGAAAAGCGGGGCGAAGGCGGGACCGGGCGACGCGCTCCTGCTGCGCTGGGGTCGTTGGACGCGGCGGGCGAAGCTGGGACCCTGGCCGATCGACGAACAGGCCGCAGGACTCGACAATTCCGTCATTCCCTGGTTGAAGAAACGCGACATTGCGCTGCTCGGCTGGGAAACACCGGACTACGCGCCCAAGCCGCAAGGCGATTTGGCGCGAAGTTCTCTGCACAATTTTGCGCTTACCATTTTGGGCATTCATCTCATTGATCGCGCCGATTTCGATGCCGTCGCCGAAGCAGCCGCGGCGCGCAACCGCTGGGAATTCATGTTAACGGTGGCGCCGCTGCCAATACCGAAGGGGACCGGTTCACCTGTCAATCCCATTGCGGTCTTCTAGTGTGGCCACTCGCGCAGCTCTTGCTTTTCTTGGAGCCCTGAGCGTCTGCTCCCTGCAGGCGCAAGCGCTGATGCCCTGGCCCGCCAGCATCCAGCCGCAGGCGGGAGCCACCGCTATCGATACCAGCTTCAGCGCGGCCGTATCGGGCGCGGGCGCCGGAGATCCGCGTGTCACCGAGGCCGTCCGGCGCACGTTCGCGCGCCTGGCGCGCCAGACGGGTTTGCCGCTGCTGCCGCGCAACGTGGCCGTCGAGCGTGCCACCCTGCGCATTGTCGTAGAACAGAAAGATCATCGCCCGCCGCAGCGCCTGGGTGACGACGAGCGATACTCACTCCTGGTGGACGGGGCACGCATTCGTCTCTCCGCCGATCACCCTCTGGGAGTTCTGCGCGGGCTCGAAACCTTCCTGCAATTGGTTGGGCCGAGCTCCACTGCCGCCGGTTTCGCGGTGCCCAATCTGGAGATCCGCGATGAACCGCGGTTCCCGTGGCGCGGACTCTCGCTCGATGTCTCGCGCCATTTCATTCCTGTCGATGGCATACTGCGGACCATCGACGGCATGGCGGCCGTCAAGCTCAACGTGCTGCATTGGCACCTTTCCGACGATCAAGGATTCCGTGTCGAGAGCAAGCGCTACCCCCGATTGCAGCGCGAAGGCAGCGACGGCCAGTTCTACACGCAGGCGGAAATCCGCGAGGTGATCTCATACGCCGGGCAGCGTGGCATACGCATCGTGCCGGAGTTCGATATTCCTGGCCATTCCACCAGTTGGCTGGCCGGGTATCCCGAGTTGGGTAGCCGGCCCGGGCCCTTTCAGATCGTGCGCGAATATGGCGATCCTTTCGGCGCCATCGACCCGACGAAGGAATCGACCTACCGTTTCCTGGATGGGTTCTTGGGCGAAATGACGAAGCTCTTCCCCGACGACTATTTTCATATCGGCGGCGACGAGGTGGATCCCAAACAATGGAACACGCAGCCCCATATCCGCGAGTACATGAAGCTGCACCGCTTGGCCAACGCCGCCGAATTGCAAGCGTATTTCAACCAGCGGGTGCAGAAGATGCTGACGCGCTACCGGAAGCGCATGGTGGGCTGGGACGAGATACTCGCGCCGAGGTTACCGAAAGATGTCGTAATCCAGTCCTGGCGTGGGCAGAAGTCGCTGGCGGAAGCGGCGCGCAAGAACTACGTGGGCATCCTTTCGGCGGGCTACTACCTGGACCTGATGCGCCCGGCTTCGGAGCACTACGCGGCCGATCCACTCAAAGGAGAAACCGCGGACCTGAGCCCGGCGGAGCAGAAGCGGGTTCTGGGCGGCGAGGCGGCGATGTGGGAGGAATTGGCGACCGCGGAAAATATCGATGCCAAGCTGTGGCCGCGGTTGGCCGCGATCGCGGAGCGGCTCTGGTCGCCGGAATCGGTGACAGACACAGCGGCTATGTACCAGCGGCTGGACCAGGTGAACCGGTGGCTGGAATGGCTCGGCCTGACGCAACGGTCGAATCTGGTGTTGATGCGCCGGCGGCTGGCGGGCTCGATTGCGATGCCGAAGCTGGAAGCCTTCGCCTCCATTCTGGAGCCGGTGAAGGGATATGAGCGCCACCGCAATCACTACGGAGCATCGAGTCCGTTCAATCACCTGGTGGATGCGATCCCGCCCGAAAGCGACGCGGCGCGCGAGTTCCGCGATGCCGCGGAAAGATACCTGGCAGCGCCCGGCGCTCCCGCGGCGGAGAGCCTGGCGAAGCAGCTTGCGGCTTGGGAACGGAATGCGGCCGAGATCCAGCCGCTACTCGAAAGCAATCCGCTGTTGGCCGAAAACGCGCTGCTCGCCGCGGCCGTAGCCTCGCTCTGCAAGGCCGGTGAGGAGGCCCTTTCGTATCGGGAGGCCGCCGCGCCGGTTGACTGGAAGCCGCGGGCCCTCGCAACTGTTATGGAGGCGAATACGCACCGGGCGAACCTGCTCATCGCGATCGCTCCGGCCGTACAGAAACTGGTGGAAGCGGCCCGCTAGCCCGGCACATCGGTTACAGTACATAGATCAGGAGGTCTGCTTTGGAGGATTTGCGTTATCCGATCGGCGAGTTCTCGTTCCCTCACTCCACGACTCCCGCCCAGCGGCAAGGTTGGATTCAGGACGTTGCGCAGGCGCCTGCGCGATTGCGGGCAGCCGTGGCGGGTCTTACTGCCGTGCAGCTCGACACACCTTACCGGCCGGGCGGCTGGACCGTGCGCCAGGTGATTCATCACGTGCCCGAGAGTCATATGAATTCGTACGTGCGCTTCAAGCTCGCCCTGACGGAAGAGGATCCCGTGATTAAGCCTTACGACGAGGCCCGATGGGCTCAACTCCCGGACATTCCGGCTACTCCTGTGGAAGTCTCGGTGCGGTTGCTGGAGTGCCTGCATCAGCGTTGGATCCGAGTTTTGGAGTTGATGACACCCGGCGATTTCGCGCGCCAGTTTCGTCATCCGGAGCTCGGCCCGGTACGCCTGGATCAAAATCTGGCGCTCTACGCCTGGCATGGCAAGCATCACGTCGCGCATATCACAGCCTTACGGCAGCGGATGGCGTGGTGAATGCGGAAGCGCGTTATTAGCGGGCCGCGGCAGCTTCTTCCGCCCACACCAGCGGCAGGTCTCCGGAAAGCTGTTTGAACAAGCGGTACTGAGCGCGGGCCTGCTCCTCATTGCCGGCCAGTGCGGCCACACGGCCGCGAAGATAGAACAGCCTCGGAAAATAGAAGACCCCGAATGGCTTGACGCCGCTCGCTGGCGGCAGAGGGTTGAACCGCAGCAGCGAGGCAGCTTCCTTGGGCTTGCCCGTTTCCAGGCCGGTCCAAGCCAATAGGAAAGGCAGAGAATCGTCTACGGTCGGAGCCGTGGCTTCATACATGGGCTGCAATACCGCGGCAGCAGCTTGAAACTGCTTCTCCGCCAGTAATGCATAAGCCAATGCGAGGTCGCGCAAAGGTTTTTGCTGGGGCTGCGGAAACATCTGTGCGGCGCGGTTGGCCCACTCCGCGGCGGGCGCCGGCGGCTGGGTCAGAAAACGCGCGATGGCCGCCAACGCCGCCGAACCCGGAGTGGCCAGGAGCGCGGCCTTCTGTGCCATTTGCGCGGCGGCCATCCGGTCGCCCAGGGCGACTTCCCAGATCGCCAATTGTCCGTAGGCTTGCGACGCAAGTTCCGGTACCGGCCGCGCCTCGGCGGAGCGCGCGAAGCTCAACATGCCATCGAGCGCTTCCTTGCGGCGGCCGCTCATCCAGGCCCATTCCGCCTTATGAAAATCGGCCAGCGGGTCTTTGGCGGCGGCCCGGGCATCGAAGAACTGGCGGGCGAGTCCGTCTGCGCCGTTGACATCCCCCGTCATCAGTCGCGCCATCGCGGCCTTGAAGAAGTCACCTCCGTTCAGGAACGTCGCGTTCTTTTTGGCGGCCTGCAGGTAGAGATCCTCCGCCTCGCGCAGGCGGCCAAACAGGAGATTCACGTCGCCGAGAGAATCCACCGGATTCACTTCCGCCGGCCGCAGCGCGGCGTAACGCTGCAGAGTCTTGGTGGCGTTGTCGAGGTCACCCGCATACGCGGCGGCATAGCCCAGTTGATTGAGCACGGCGACGTCATCCGGTTCGATGGCCAGCGCCTTTTGCAAAGCCGAGACGGCTTGCGGATAGGCGTGGCGGTTCATCGAGCTCTGACCCATGGCGCGCCAGACGAACGGATCGCTTGGCGCCAGGCGCGCGAGCTCGGCCAGGGCCTGCTCTGCCACCGCATTGTCACCACGCAGAGCTGCCGCTTCCCGTGCGAACCGCGCTCGCTCGAGTTCGGGCATGGCCGCGCGCTGTGCGAGCGCGCGATCGAGAAGCGCGGCGGCCCCCGGCCGATCGGCGCGCTGCACCAGCGCCTGGGCCAGCAGAAGATAGGGAGGCGCAAAACCGCCATCGTCGGCAATGGCTGCCTCGAACCGCGCGGCTCGTTCCTGGGGTTCCGCCGATTCCAGGCCGGTGATGTATTCCCGCAACGCCGCCGTACTGTGAGTCAGGTAGGGCACGGCGCGGCCCGAGAGCTGCCGTGCCAGCTCACCCGCGGCATCGATCACATTCCCGGCCGCGGCAGACGCGGTCAACATCTGCGGTGTTTCTCCCGTCTGCGGATCTTCTATGGTGAGCCTCGCCTCGATCCTTCCGGCACGCAGCGCGTATTCTCCGTAGCCCAGCCGGTTCGCTCCCACCGCCAGAGCCAGAGTTCGTTCCGCCGAAATGCCGGGCGCCGACAGAGGCCGGCTGCCGAACGACTGATCCGGTCCGTGCAGTCTCTCAAAGGGAATCGCATACACCCCCGGCGTGGAGGCCAGCTCGCGCGTAATGATTTCCGAAAAGGCGCGGCCGGCCCAATCGAGCGACGGATCGGAACTCAGGTTTTCAAAACGCAGAATGGCTATCCGCTGAAGCTGCGGTGCAGGCGTCTGGCGCGAACAGGAGAGCGCTGCAAGCGAGGCCGCCAAGACCGCGGCTCTATAATACACGCGGCTCCAGCGCCAGTAGTTCCTTGAATTCGGGCGTATCGCGGATGGCTTGAAACTCCGGATCTTCGGTCAGCTTATTTCTCTCTTTGAAGCCTTCCTCCAGTGCCTTGCGCACGTATTGCAGCGCCAGTTCCGTGCGGCCCGATTTGGCATACATTTTCGCCAGATAGTAATGGAACTTGGCGCGTTCTTCCACGTTGCGATCCTGCAGCAGCGTGCCGTAATTGTTCTTGTGTTCGAAAACGTCGGGATCGCGGTTGAACGCTTCCTGGTAGGCCTCGGTGGCTTCTTTGTACTGCTTGCGTGCAAAGTACGCCGTCCCCAGGTTGCTATAGATGGAGGCGGATTCGGAGAGTTTCAGCGCCCGCTGATAGTAGCCGATGGCGCGGCGGTAACTCTTCTGGGCATAGTAAACGGTTCCGATGTTGTTGAACGCCTCGGCATAGTCGCGCTTCAATCTGACCGCCTGCTCATAATTCTTCTTGGCGAGATTCAATTGCTGAAGCTGGTGATAGGCGATGCCGATCTTGTTGTAAACCGCCGCGGTCTTGCTGTTGTCGGATTGAAACGCTTCGATGGCTTCGCGGTACATTTTCCGCGCCATCATGATATCTCCGCGGGCTTCGGGAGTGAGTGTGGGGCTGGGTGAGAGTCGGGGCTGCGTCTGATCCACCAACGCGCCGCCGGCCTGCGCCAGCGCGCAGGCACACGAAAATCCGCCCGCAAACGCAATGGCAATGAATTTGGAACCCATGGCGGCTCCCCTCTGAGATTATTTAAACACACCCCACAAACGGCGGAATAGTCCCTTCTTGGGCTTTTGGCCAGGCTGCTCGGGAGACTGCTCCGGCGGCTGTTCTACCGCGCCCGGCTTGCCGGTGGGAAGCGGCGCGCGCTGCGCCACTACCGCCGGCCCGGCTACCTGGCCGTCACCCGCCGCGCCCGTAATCCGCAAGCCGCTGCCATCGCCAGGCTGCGGTTTCGCCGCGGGTGAAGGAGTCTCCCAACCCGCCACGTTCGTAATCCCTTGCCGGCCGCCGCCATGCAGCGGGCAGGTGCCCACGGGCTGTGTGCCGGCGATGTACACTTCCTGCCGTGTGCGCGGGCAATAGGGTGTGGCGGGCATTCCCGACTGGGAATCGATCTCAATCGACACGATACCGTCCGGGGCCGTGAACTCCCGCGCGTTGCGGTATTCGCGGAATTGCAGAGCGCGCTTCATGAACTCGCCCCAGATGGGCGCTGCCGAGTGCGCGCCTTCCAGGTCGAGCTCCCGGTTGTCGTCGAAACCCACCCAAACCACACACAACAGTTCGGAGGTGTATCCCGCAAACCAGCCGTCATGGGAAGTGCCCGTCTTCCCGGCTGCGGGCACGGTAAAGCCGCGCGCCCGCACGGCTGCGGCGGTGCCGGTGCGCAGCACCTCCTCCATGAGGTTGGTCATGAGGTAGGACACACGCGGATCGAGCACCTGCTTGTCCTGGATTCGGTCCTTGTAAAGCACCTTGCCGTCCTGTGCCCGCACCATGCTCAGGAAACTGGGCTTCACGTAATCGCCATGGTTGCTGAAGATCGTGTAGGCGCCCGCGGCTTCGATGGGCGTGATCTCGTATGCCCCCAGTGCCACGGCGGGAGTAGGCTGGATCTTGTAGTTCATGCCCGCGCGGTTGGCCATATCCACCACGGCGTCGTAGCCGACCGTCTGCGCAACCTTAACCGTCGCGACATTCATCGAATGCGCCAGCGCCTCGCGGAGCGTCACCATGCCGTGAAACTCATGTTTGAAGTTGCTCGGCTCGTAGGGTTTGCCATCGAACCAGAAAGTGGTCGGCTCATCCAGCACCGTGCTGCTGGCGGTGAGGATGTGAGGCCCGCCTTGCACTGCGGTATCCATCGCGGCCGCGTAAACAAACGGCTTGAAGATGGAGCCTGGCTGCCGCTTCGCCACGGCGTGGTTGAGCTGGCTCACTCCGTAGTTGCGCCCGCCCACCACGGCTTTCACCTGCGCCGTATGCGGGTCGATGGCCACCAGGGCTACCTGCGCTTCTGGCACGACCTGGCCGCGAAAGCGTCGCTGTTTCTTGATCTGCTCATCGACGCTCTGCATTCCGAGCCGCACGGCCTCCACGGCCGCGCGCTGCAGGTTCATGTCCAGCGTCGTGTAGATCCGGAACCCGCTCGTGCGGAAGTTAGCGTCTTGAAATTTCGTCTGCAGCGCGTCATCCACCAGGTCGACGAAGTATGGCGCATCCACCGATTGCGAGCCGGTCTTGGCGACCAGCAGGGGCGAGGCGATGGCCAACTGATAGTCGCGCTCGGTGATCAGGTCGTTCTGGCGCATCAGCAAGAGAATCACGTTGCGCCGCTCGCGTGTCCGTTCCTGATACTTGTAGGGATTGAAGTACGACGGGCGCTGAATCATTCCCGCCAGAGTTGCGGCTTCGGGCAGATTGATCTGGCTCAGGTCCTTGCCGAAATAGGCTTCGGAAGCCTCGCCGAACCCGTGGATCTCGAACGATCCGCGCCATCCGAGGTAGACCTGGTTGGCGTAGTCTTCAAAAATCTCTTCCTTCGAGAGCTTCTGCTCGAGTTGCAGTGTGATCACCACTTCGGCCAGCTTGCGGGTCCAGCGCTTGTCCTGATCGAGCCAGAATCCGCGCGCCAGTTGCTGGCTGAGCGTGGAGGCGCCCTGTTCCTTACGGCCCTGCTTCACATCGACATAAGCGGCCTTGAGAATACGGATAGGATCGAACCCGGAATGCTGGAAGAAGCGCTTGTCTTCGGCCGAGGTAATGGCATCGACCACAACCTTCGGAATATCGTCGAATCTGACGATCCGGCGCTTCTCGCGATTGGGCCCCGAGAGGTTGGTGATCAGTTGCGGCTCCAGTTGGTACATGCCGCGCGAGGTGTTGTCCTGGAGCGAGACGATCTGCGAGATCCGGTCGCCCGAAAAGCGGATTACGCCCGCTTCCTGATCGAAATAAGACTCGGGACCGGGAAAGACCTCAATGGCATTCGGCTGGATGAGGTAATACCCGATCGGATTGCTGCGCGACTCGTTGTACCCGCTCCGCCGCAGTTCGGCGGCCACCTCGGCGGGCGTCATCATGTCGCCAACGGCCACGGACTGCGGCGCGGCGTAGAGCTTAGCCGTGTTGGCGAACGGGCCGACGCGCAGCTTCTCGTCGATCAAACGGGAGTATTTGGAATAGTAGTAAGTAAATGCGCCGAGGCCCAGAATGGAAAAAAAGGCGAATCCCGCAAGCAGCAAGCCTCCGCTCGGCCTTAAAAAAAACTGAGCGAGCCCCGCACCCTTGGGGACCCTGACTTTCATTTCCTTTTTGGACACCTTCCCTATTTTCCCACGGGGAGGCATGGGGGCGCTTGCGTCCCGCCGCCCAACCTGCCCCCTGTACCGGTTTGTGCTATCTTCATCCTCGATGAAGTTCGTGTCATTTTTCTGCCTTCTGGCGGCCCTGACGGTCGCGGCCGCCAACGCGCAGGTCGATTTCACCGGCGAGTGGGCGCCCCTCTACCATGAGGATGGGCCGGAGCGCGGACCGGGGCCGGAACTGGGCGATTACACCGAATTCCCTATCAATGACGCCGCGCGCATGCGGGCCGACAGCTACGATGCGGACCGGATTTCGGTCGTGCAGGAGTATCAGTGCCGACCGCATGGCGCCGACTATGCCCTGCGTGGCCTGGGTCAACTGCGCATCTGGCGCGATATCGATCCGGCAACCCAGCGCACCACGGCCTTTCATTTGCATTTTCTGGCCTGGGATAGCGAGCGCACCATTTACCTGGATGACCGGCCGCATCCGCCCGACTACGCCCTGCACACCTTTCAAGGTTTCTCCACGGCAGTGTGGGAAGGCAACATGCTGACCGTGACGACCACGAATCTCAAGGCCAACTATCTGCGGCGGAACGGCCTGCCTCGCAGCGATAAAGCCATCTTGACGGAGCACTGGACCAAACACGGCGACTACCTGACCATCACCACCGTTATCGAAGATCCCGTGTTTCTGACCGAGCCGCTGGTGCGCAGCGACAATTGGTATATCGACCCGGGGCAGCACATCGGCATCTTCGGCTGTGAATACGCTGCGGAAGTACCCAAACCGGAAGGCGCCGTGCCGCACCATCTGCCGGGGGCCAATACCAACCTGCGTGAGTTTGCCAACTGGTACGGCTTGCCCTTCGAGGCCACGCGCGGCGGCGCCGAAACGCTGTATCCGGAATACAGGTCCAAGATCACGCCTTATAATCCGCCGGCGAAGTGCACCCGTTACTGTAACTGCACGTCGCTATTCAACTGCAACGTGGATTCGCGCTGAGGCCCGGCGATGAAGACCCTGCCAGCGTTGCTCCTTGCGGCGTCGCTTTACGCCCAGTCGGGTCAGAACGTCGCCGGCACGGAAGTTCACGTTCTGCCGGTTCAGGGAAACGTGTTTATGCTTCTGGGCGCGGGCGGGAACACGACACTTCAGGCCGGCAAAGATGGCGCCCTGGTAGTGGACACGCAATTCGCGGAACTAGCGCCGAAGATTGTGGCGGAGATCCGCAAGCTGACCGAACGCCCGATAATCTGGATGGTCAACACCCACGTGCATCCCGATCACACCGGCGGCAACGAGGCGCTTTCGAAGCCTTATGGCCCCGGGCCGGGACAAACCCCGCGCATCATCGCGCACGAAAATGTGCTGAACCGCATGACACAAACCGGTCCGAACCAGCCGGAAATTCCGGCGGGCATGTGGCCGAATGACGAGTACGGCACGGCCCAAAAAGACATCTTCTTCAATGGCGAGGCGGTCGTTATCTATCACATGCCGCGGGCTCACACGGATGGCGACAGCATCGTGTTTTTCCGCAAGTCGGACGTCGTCAGCACGGGGGACATCTTCACCCCCGGGACTTGGCCGGTGATCGATCTGGCCCGCGGCGGCAGCGTCCAGGGGACCATCGACGCGCTGAACGCGATCCTCAAGCTGACTGTTCCGGCTCGGTATCAGGATGGCGGCACATTGGTGATTCCGGGGCATGGGCGGCTCTGCGATGAATCGGATGTCGTCGAGTACCGTGACATGCTCACGATCGTTCGCGATCGCGTCCAGGATCTGATCCGCAAAGGGATGACCCTGGAGCAGGTCAAAGAGGCCCGGCCCGCGAGAGACTATGAGACGGAATACACCGGTGTTCCAGGCCGGTGGACGCGGGATCAATTCATTGAGGCTGTCTTCAAAAGCCTGAGCGAGGCCAGGAAATGAACGGGAGGATGGCGCTCGCCGGGTTGTTCATTGCTGCCAGCCTACACGCCCAACCGCCGGGCGGGCGGGGAATCGCGCCGGTGCGGACGCCGCGCCAGGCCGCGCCCGTCGATTTCACCGGGTATTGGGTTTCGGTAGTGACCGAAGATTGGCGTTGGCGTATGGTCACTCCCATCCAGGGCGATTTCGCCAGCATCCCGCTCAATGCGGAGGGCCGCAAACTGGGCCTGGCGTGGGATCCGGCGAAAGATGAGACGGCGGGCGAACAGTGCAAGGCTTATGGCGCCGCGGCCATCATGCGGGTCCCAGGTCGATTGCATATCACCTGGGAAGACGACAATACGCTCAAAATCGAAACCGATGCCGGCAGCCAGACGCGGCTGCTGCATTTCAATGGCACACCGCCTCAGCCGCCTAAACCAGGCTGGCAGGGATATTCCCTGGCGAATTGGGAACGGCCGGTGCGCGGATCGGGCACACCGCAGGCCGGCCTGGGGGCTACTCGGGAAGGCGTCCAGGGCCGGTCGCTGGAAGTGGTGACGACGCAGATGCGGCCGGGCTATTTGCGCAAGAACGGCCCGCCCTATAGCGGCAACGCGGTTCTGAAGGAGTATTTCGATCTTTCCAAGGAGCGCAATGGGGATACTTGGTTCGCAGTGACCACGATCGTGGAAGATCCGCAATACCTCACCGAACCGTTCGTCACCAGCACGAATTTCAAGAAGGAGCCGGACAGTTCGAAGTGGACTCCTACTCCCTGCTCGGCACGGTAGACCGGTAGATGATACTCTGCCCCGAACGCGCCACCTCGCGATAGCCCCCGAGCCAATTGCGCAAGTCGCCGTAAGAAGTAATCGCCAGCCGCGGGTTATACAATCCCAAGCCATCGATCACGAAGGTGGGATGCGAGCGCGCCAACTCGGCGCGCCGGGCTGGGGGCGCTTCTGTCTCGATCGGCTCCGATTGTGTCAGGTGCCGGTCCGCGGGCACGCCCGTCAGCGGCTGAGAATCCAAAAAGCGCGTGGCCGCCGGAAGTTCGGCGTAGACATACATCTCGGGACGAAATCCCCAGACGAAAAGGGTGTCGCCGGGTCGCGCGAGTTGCCTGGTGATTGCCGCTGCCTGGCGGCTGTCCCGATCCATGGCGGTATCCGTCCAATCGCTTGTGCCGGCAGCCAGTAAAATATATCGCGGTCCGAAGCGCGCCAGAGGAACGAGAAGCAGCACCAGGACGATGACAGACCGGCGGCCGAGCAAGGCGCACCCGCGCGCCGCGGCTACGGTAAGCGGCGCCAGCAGAAGGAAGTAGTATCGCGGAAAGAAGCGCCAGCCCGCGGCCACTCCCACCAGGCACAATCCGAGCCAAACGGCCCAGCGCCATCGCTCCTTGGACTTCACAAAAAACCAGATCGCGCCAATCACCAGCGCGCCATGAAACCCCGCCCATCCGGCAGTACGCAGCAGCCCGTTACGCAATGGCTCGTCGGAGAGCGGGGCGCTCGCATACAGGCGTCCCCACTGCCACACCTGCTCCCAATAGGCTTGCAGCGCGCCCGCGGCTGCCAGCCACGCCGCCGCCATACCGTTCACCGCGAGGAACCCCGCGGCCATCGCCAGCATTCCTGAGGGGTTCCAAACCGCGCACGCCACTGCCACAATGAGAGCCTTCGGGCCGATCAGGAATGCCAGCCCCGACATCGCACCGCTCCATAGGGCTTCCTTCCGCCACGCGAGCCATATCGCGGCCAAGTGCGGCCCCACCACCAGGAGGTCGGAAGCTAACGGCGTAACGGACGAGGGCAGGTCAAAGATCAGAAAGAACCCGAGAAGTGCTGCCGCCCAGAAACCTTCCTTCGGCGACCACATCTCTCGCGCCAGCCGATACGCCAGCCAGCATGCCAGGAGCGCGTAAACCGCTCCGGCGAGCCGCAGCGGCCAGCCGGGCTCCGCTCCCCAGAGCAGATAGCTCGCGGCCACCAGCGGCGGCTTATCGAACCAGATATCCCGGTAAAGCGTCTTGCCGTGAAGCAGTTGTCCGGCAGCCGCCAGGGGCAGACCTTCTTCCGCCCATAGAATACCCACGTGGCACAGGCGCGCGGCCAGCAGCACGAGGAACAGGACCGGAAAAAACAACTTCGCCTTGAAATGCACGGTTCCCACCAATTATAGTAGTGGCAAAGAAAAGGCGAAGTATGGGGCCGATACAGGAACAGCTCGCCGCTCTGCGGCGCCGCATCGCGCGAATCGATCTCAAGTATGCCGGGCCAAATGCCGCGCCTTTGCCGGTCCGCCCGCAGCGACCCGGGCGGTTTATCGAAGAGCTGATGAGCGGCGAAGTAGTGCGCACCTCGCACGGCGAGCATTTCGAAGCCGAGAAGCTTTGGGAGCGGCATCGGCGCCACGGCAGTGTCGGTATCTCCGATCTGGCGGATTTGCCCGAGGACTTGCTCGACGCGCTCTCCGGAGGCGCTATCGCGCGCTCTGTTCCTTCCAAATGGGCGTTCCTGGATACGGAAACGACCGGCTTGGCGGGCGGCACCGGGACATATGCCTTCCTGATCGGTGTCGGGTCGATCGAAGCCGCGGGGTTCCGCCTGCGGCAGTTCTTCATGCGCGATTACGGCGAGGAGGCCTCGGTGCTGGCACGGCTCGCCGAGCATCTCGCACAGTTTGAAGTGATCATCACTTACAACGGCAAAGCTTACGATCAGCCGTTGCTCGAAACACGCTTTCGCATGGCGCGCGCGCGGCACCCATTCGAACGTCTGGAACATCTGGACCTGCTGTTTGGGGCGCGCCGCCTCTGGAAGTTGCGCCTCGATAGCTGCCGGCTCGTGGATCTGGAGCAGCAGATCCTGGGTGTGGAGCGCCAGGGCGATCTGCCCGGTGCCATGATTCCGTATTACTACTTCGATTACGTGCGCACACAACAGGCCCTCCGTATCGTGCCCATCTTTCACCACAATGCGATGGACATTCTTTCGCTTGCCTGTCTTACCGCCATTGTTCCGTTGGCGTTTCGTTCGCCGGAGCAATCGGGCTTGCGCCACGGCGCGGACTTGATCGGGCTGGCGCGCTGGCTCAAGCCTGAGCGGCCCGACGATGCGCTGCGCCTATTGCATCAAGCCGTGAACCTGGGATTACCAGATGCTCTGCTGTTTCCAGCCCTGTGGGAAACGGGCCTGATGGAAAAACGTCTCGGCAGAGCAGACCAGGCCCTGGCCATCTTCCGCGAACTCACAGAGTGCCGCAACCCGTTTCGGGCGCGCGCATTCGAGGAACTGGCCAAGCACTTTGAGCATCATTCCCGGGACTTCCCCAAGGCGCTCGAAATGACGCGCCAAGGTCTCGCTCTCGAGGAGAGTCCGCAAATGCGCCGGCGGGAAGCCCGCTTGTCCGCGCGGATCGCGCGGTTGAGCGTGCGATCATGAATCTTGCCTTTCATGCCGACTCCCCTGGAACGCGAGCTGGCGTACTACGAGGAACTCTATAGCGGCTTCGCCCAGCAGCACTTTGCCAAGCCAGCCGTGGCCGCATTTCGCCGCTATCTGGTTGCCCGAATTCTCCGCCAGACCGGCGCCGGTGCGCGCTCGCGAGTACTGAGCCTGGGATGCGGGATCGGCGATACCGAAATCCTGCTGGCGCCGCATGTGGGCGAAATCGTCGGCGTTGATCTCTCCCCCAAAGCCATCGCTCAAGCGCGCGCCGATGTCGGGTATTCCCGGATCGATAACCTTCATCTCGTTTCCGGGGACTGGCGGCAGGCCCTCGGCACACTGGGACGCTTCGATCTCGTACTGGGCGTCTTCTTCTTCCATCATCTGGGTGACAAGGAACTCGCCAACGCCCCCGCCGAACTGGCCCGCGCCCTCCAGCCCGGCGGTATCGTCTATGGATTGGAGCCGAGCGCGCGCCGGCTGGCAGGAGTGGTTGGGAAACTCCTTTTTCCCCGATTGATGAAGCGCTACCAGACCGAGGATGAACGGCAGTTGCTGGCGGGTCCCACGACCGCCCTGTTCCAGCGGGCCGGTTATGTTGCCCGTACCGAGTGGTTCGATTTCGTTTCCACGCCCCTGGCCGGCCTTCTGCCGGGTTGGAAGCTTGGTTATCGCGCCAGCCGCGCGCTGGATAACGCTCTGGTGCTCGTTCCGTTGCTCAAGGCGTGGAGCGCGAACTTCGAGTTGATCGCCACTCGGCCTGCGACAGTTTGAGAAAGGCGAGGGCCAGCGCCGCCGGATTCTCCGCGCGCCAGCAGACGGAAACAGCCGTACGCAGGCCTTTCAAGGGGCGGTAGACTACACCCGCCCAGCGGAAGCGCTTGACGCATCCGGGCGCCAGCGAAACACCCATTCCCGCTTCCACCAGCGAAACCACGCTCTGCCATTGCGTAGCCTCCTGCACCACCTTGGGAACGAAGCCCGCCGCGGTGCAGAAGGAGATCAGTTTGTCATGGAACGCGGGGCCGAGTGAGCGCGGAAAAAAGACGAATGGCTGGTCTCGAAGAGAAGAGAGTGTCAGCCTATCGGCCGGCGCCAGGCGATGCGACGCGGGGAGCACAGCCAAGACTGGCTCTTCGAATAGAACTTTCGAAGTGAGCGGGTCGGCCGGGGCCGCCTCCCGCAAGAACCCCAAGTCGATCTCTTCGGAACGGAGCGCCGTCTCGATCGCGCTCGTGGAAAGCTCCCGCAGGGTGAAGCGGACGCCGGGATAAAGTCTGCGATATTTGCGGATGATGGCCGGCAATCCCGAAAGCATGACCGAAGGCGGAGCGCCTACCCGCAGCGTGCCGCTCTCCCCGCGCGCGGCGCG
>PSRJ01000350.1 GCA_003175985.1 Terriglobia bacterium | reverse complement strand
GCAAAGATCTGAGAGGCGCCGGACCCCGAAGCCGGGGTGGTGGCGACCACAGCGGGCGGGCCGGAGGCGGGCACGGTCCAGGAGCCTGTTTGAGCCCATCCGCTGTTCTGGGAGGCGTTGTCCGTCGCCAGGACAAACAGATTCTTGAGGCCGGCGAACGCGAAGCTGAAGCTCAACGGGAGACTGAAGGTGAGATTGTTACCGGCAGTGCCAATGGAGGCCGCCGCAACGTTCAACGTGCATTGACTATTGGCGAGAGAAGCCGCTGTGCCTATGGTCACCGGCGCCGAAAACCCGGTGGCGGCGTCGTTCGCCAGTTGCAGAGTGTTGGCCGCACGATTGAATAGAACCCAGCAGCCATTGGCGCCGCTGATGCCCACATTGATGAGGAGCGAGACCGTGTTGATGGCGGCTGGGCCGCTGACGTCCGCCACGGTGACGCCGAAGAGCTGCGCGGAACCGATACCGGAGGCCGGAGTAGAAGAAATAACGACGGGGGGCCCCGAAACAGCCACAGTCCAGGAGCCGGCCTGCACCCAGCCGCTGTTTTGCGCTGCATTATCCACGGCCAGGACATAGAGGTTCTTCACACCGTTAAAAGCAAAATTGAAGCTGACCGGGATGTTGATCGTAAGGGTGGTGCCCGCGGTGGTGGCAGAGGCAGATGCAGCGCTGAGGGTGCACTGGCTATTGGATAACGAAGAGGCTGCGCCGAGGGTCACGGGGGCAGAAAATCCGCTGGCCGCATCATTTGCCAGTTGCAGCGTGTTGGCAGCGCGGCTGTACAAAACCCAGCATGCAGCGGCGCCATTGATGCCGGTGTTGATCAGCAATGAGACGTTGTTTATCGCAGACGCACCCCCGCCATCGGCTACCGTAACCGAAAACGTCTGAGCGGATCCGGAGCCTGCATTCGGCACGGTGGAAAAGACTACCGGGGGCCCGGAGGAAGGCACGGTCCAAGTGCCGCTGTTCGTCCATCCGCTGTTTTGTGCGGCATTGTCGACGGCAAGCACGTAGAGATTCTTTGGGCCCGCAAAACCAAAAGCAAAGTTGAGTGGAATATTGACGGTAAGAGCGGCGCCAATTGCGCTGACAGAGGCAGACGCAGCGCTCAGGGTGCACTGGCTATTGGATAGCGAAGAGGCCGCGCCAACAGTCACCGGGGCAGAAAATCCGGTAGCGGAATCATTTGCCAGTTGCAGGGTGTTGGCGGCGCGGTTGTATAAAACCCAGCACGCGGCGGCGCCGCTGATGCCGGTGTTGATCAGCAGCGAAACGTTGTTGATGGCCGCAGCTCCGCCGCCATCGCTTACAGTGATGGCGAATGTTTGTGAGGCGCCGGAACCTGAAGCAGGTAAGGAGGAGGTCACCATGGGCAGGCCGGACGAAGGCACGGTCCATGAGCCTGTGTTCGCCCATCCACTGTTCAGCGAGTTGTTATCGACGGCCATGGCGAACAGGTTCTTAACGCCGCCAAATGCAAAGGTGAAGCTGAGAGGAATGCTGAACGTGAGAGCGGTGCCGGCCGCCGCAGTGGAGGCGGAAGCCGCGTTGAGGGTGCACTGGCTGTTGGAAAGGAAAGCAGCAGTGCCGATGGTCACGGGCGCGGAGAACCCGGTCGCCGGATCGTTCGCCAGTTGCAGAGTATTGGCCGCGCGATTGTAGAGGACCCAGCAGCCGTTGCTGCCGGTAAGACCGTTGTTCACCAGGAAGGAAACAGAGCTGATGAGACTACTCCCGCCTCCATCGGCCGCGGTTACGGTAAAGATCTGGAATGAGCCGGAGCCTGCCGCGGGAGTCGTCGCGATCACGGCGGGCGGGCCGGACGAGGGTACGGTCCAGAAACCCGTGTTCACCCAGCCGCTGCTCTGCGAGCTATTATCGGCGGACACGACGTATGTATTCTTGACACCCGCGAAAGCGAAAGCAAAACTGAGCGGAACAATCAGAGTGAGGTTGTTGCCGGCCGCCGTGACCGAAGCCGATGAGCCGCTGAGAGCGCATTGGCTATTGGAGAGGGAGGCCGATGTGCCGATCGTGATGGGAGCCGAGAATCCGCTGGCCGCGTTGTTGGCCAACTGCAACGTGTTGGCCGCGCGGTTGAATAAGACCCAGCAGCCGTTAACGCCGGTGAGGCCGCTATTGATCAGGAAAGAAACATTGTTGATCGCGGCCGGGCCCGCCCCATCCGCCACGGTGACGGCGAAGTTCCGCGCGGCGCCCGATCCGGCCGCAGGAGTCGTGGAAACCACGGCGGGCGGGCCGGCGGAGGGAACCGTCCACGAGCCGGCGGTCTGCCATCCGGTGTTCTGGCTGCTATCGGCAGCAGAAGTGAAAGTGACTTTCGCCCCGCCGAACCCGAACGAAAAACTGATTGGCAAATAGAGCGTGAGGCTGTTCCCGGACAAACTTACGGCCGCCGCCGCCACATTGATTGTGCATTGGCTGTTGAATAACGGCGAGGCTGTGCCGAGGGCCACCGGCGCGGAAAAACCGGTGCCCGCGTCGTTGACCAGTTGCAGGGTATTGGCTGCGGGGGCGAACGAAATCCAGCACCCATTGACTCCCGACAGACCATTATTCACGAGGAACAGGATATTGGTGATAGCGGCGGGTCCGCCGGGGTCGGACACGGTAATCGCGAATGTTTGAGCGGACCCGGAACCGGAAGCCGGCACCGTGCCGGCCAACGTAGGTCCTGCGGGCACTGTCCACGTTCCGCCCGCCTGCCACCCGGTGCTTTGTCCCAAGGTGTCTGCGGCCACGATGAATGTGCCGCGGTTGCCGCTGAACGCGCCGCTGAAACTCAACGGAAGATTTACCGTAAGGTTGGCGCCGGTGGCAGCCGCAGAGGCCGTGGCCGCGTTCACTGTGCATTGGCGATTGGAAAGCGTTGAGGCGGAGCCGACAGTTACGGGCGCAGAAAAACCCGAGCCGGCATCGTTTGCCAGTTGCAGTGTGTTACTGCCGCGATTGTATGCGACCCAACAGGCATTGGCGCCGTTGATACCGCTATTGACCAGGAAAGCCACGCTTGCGATCGCGGTAGCGCCCGCGCCATCGGCCACGGTGATCGAGAACGTTTGCGAAGAACCGGCCCCGGAAGCAGGAAGCAGAGCGATGATCGCCGGCGAGCCCGAGCCGGGCACGGTCCAGGACCCTGTACTTTGCCAGCCGCTATTCTGCGTGCTATCGGCGGTGTACGTGAAGGTGGCTTTGACGCCCGCGAATGCGTAGGTAAAGCTCAGCGGGAGATTGAGCGTCAATACGTTGAAGCCGTTCGGCGCCGCGGAAGCGGTGAGCGCGCTGACCGTGCACTGGCTATTCGAAAGCGCTGCCGAGGTCCCCAAGGTAACCGGCGCGGAAAAGGCGTTGCCCGCATCGTTTGCCAGTTGCAAGGTATTGGCTCCCGGACTGAATAAGACCCAGCACGCACTGGCGCCGCTGAGCCCACCGTTCACCAGAAAAGAGATGGCGCTAATGGCCGCGGCGCCGCCGCCATCTCCCGCCGTAATGGCGAATGTCTGGAAAGTACCCGTTCCGGCAGAGGGGCTCACGGAGATCACTGCAGGAGGCCCAAGCACGGTCCATGTACCGGTAGTCTGCCAGCCGCTGCTCTGAGAAGCATTGTCGGTAACGGAGACGTAGGTGCTCTTTGTTCCGCTGAACGCGTTCGAGAAGGTCAGAGGAACGACCACCGTCAGGTTGTTGGCGCTGATGGCTGTGGTTGCGTTCGCAGCGGCGACGGTGCACTGACTGTTGGAAAGAGAAGCCACTGCACCCAGCGTAATGGGTCCCAGCCACGCACTCCCGGCGTCGTTGAACAACCGGAATGTGTTGGCCGAACGGTTGAATTCGACCATGCAGCCGCTCGCAGTGGAAAGCGAAGTGTTTACCAGGAGGTACGCCACACTGATAAACCCGGGGCCGCTATTGTCGGAGACCGTAATCGCGAAGGACTGCGAAGAACCGATGCCGGACGCCGGGGAGGCCGATATGACCGAAGGCAAGGCGCTGGAGGTAAGCGCGCGAATGAGATTATGCTGCCCGTCGGCGATGTAGATCCTACCAGCGGCATCGGGAACAGCGGCTTGCGGAGATCCGATTGCGGCATTCAAGGCTGGGCCGCCATCGCCGGAATAGAACAAGGGGGATAGCGCCGGAGTGCCCGCGACGGTTGTAATGATTCCATTGGTGGCCACTCTTCGCACGAGTCCGGAGCTGCTATCGGCGATATAGAAGTTGCCGGCGGCATCCACCGAGACACCGCTCGGGTTACCGAGCTGGGCGCTGGTTGCTGGTCCGCCATCGCCCGGGAAAACTCCGCCGCCCCCGGCCACGGTCGTGATCGTTCCATTGCTTACGGCGCGGATCCGGCTGTTCCCCGCGTCCGCGATATAAACGCGGCCCGCCCCATCCACCGCTACGCCGGTAGGGTTAAAGAGTTGTGCGCCGGTTGCGGCGCTGCCGTCGCCGGAGAACCCTGCTGTGCCGTTACCCGCGATGGTGGTAATCGTGCCGCCCGCTATCTTGCGAACGACGTTGTTGCCGGAGTCCGCGATGTAGAGGTTGCCTGACGTATCCAGGGCCAGGCCCCAGGGCGCACAGAGCTCCGCGGCGCTGGCCGGACCGCCATCTCCGAGATAGCCGCAGATGGAGTTTCCGGCTACGGTGCTGATCGTGCCGTTCGCGGCCACCTTGCGAATCGCATTGTTGCCAAGGTCCGCGATAAACAGATTTCCGGCGGCATCGATTGCCAGGCCCGCTGGACCGGATAACGCGGCACTGGTCGCGGGGCCTCCGTCGCCGGAATAACCGGGTGTGCCTTTGCCATCGCCCGCGATCGTGCTGATGGGGCCTCCGGGCGCGATCTTGCGCACCACGTTGTTATCCGAATCTGAGACGTAGAAATTACCCAGGGTATCCACCGCCATCCCAAGCGGCAGACCCATTTGGGCGCCGCTGGCTGGGCCTCCATCCCCCGAATACCCGGTGAAGCCGTTGCCCGCTTCGGAAAACATGATGCCGGCCACGACTTTGCGGACACGGTCGCTGCCCGGATCGGCGATATAGAGACTGCCGGCGGAATCCACCGCGACTCCTGTGGGGTAACCAAGCTGAGCGCTGGTCGCCGGGCTGCCATCACCGGCCGGGCCGATGAACCCCGGGCCAGATCCGGGAAAGATGCCATTGCCCGCTACGGTCGAGATGGTTCCGTTAGTCGCCACTTTCCGGATCCGGCTGTTTGCGGAATCGGCGATATACAGATTCCCCGAAAGATCCGTCGCAATGCCGCCCGGTGACCGCAACTGGGCGTTGAGGGCTGGACCACCGTCGCCGGAAAAACCCGGCGTGCCGTTTCCGGCAGTCGTGGTGATCGTACCTCCCGTGGTGACCTTGCGAATCACGCTATTTGAATAGTCCGCGAGGTAAAGGTTGCCCGAAAGGTCCAGCGCCAGGCCATAGCAGGGGCCGATCTGGGCGTTGAGGGCGGGCCCGCCGTCCCCCGAATAGCCCGGTGTGCCGGTGCCGGCCACTGTCGTAATGGTGCCGCTGGCAGAGATCTTGCGGATCACCGCGGCATCGGCGATATACAGATTGCCATTGGCGTCCGCGGCTATAGCTTGCGGGTTTGAGAGCTGCGCATTGACACCGGGGCCGCCATCCCCGGAATCGCCATAGGTTCCATTGCCGGCGACCGTCGTAATTGTGCCGCTGGGAGTAACTTTACGGACGGCGTTATTGAAGGTGTCGGCAATGTACAGGTTCCCCGCAGAGTCCAGGGCAATTCCGCCGGGAACGGAGAGTTGTGCGTTAACCGCCGGGCCGCCATCTCCGGAATAGCCCGTCACCTTGGACTGGCCGGCCACGCGCGTCAACGTGCCCCCGGCATCCACCTTGAAGACGCAATTCTCGGCGATGAAATAGACGTTGCCCGCCGGATCGACTGCCACCGAGCCTGGGGAGTTGAATGACGCACTAAGAGCAGGGCTGGGCGTGGCGGGGAGCCCTCGCCCTGCGAAGGTGGAAATAAAGTAACTTTGGCCAAGCGCTGTGTCACTCGCCAACAACAGGCCGGATAGCAGCAGCGCAGAACGACCTGAGAGATAGCGGCTCATTCGTGGTGAAGGAACATCGGGAGACCCGATCTCCTTCTACCACGTGGCTGTATCAATCTAATCGCTAACTTCCGTTAGCCTTTTACTGCACGGTCCAGGAGCCGGTCTGCATCCAACCGCTGTTCGTGGTGCTGTCGTAGGCGATGGCAAAAGTGCTCTTCCCACCGCTAAACCCGCCCGCGAACACCAGCGGAATGTTGATCGTGAGATTTTCACCGGTGGTGCTGGTGGAAGCCGTAAGGGCGTTGATGGTGCACTGGGCATTGGAAACGGAGGTATTGGTCCCGACGGTAATGGGAGCCGAAAATCCGTTGCCGGCATCGTTGGCCAGTTGCAGGGTGTTAGTGGCGTGATTGTACAGGACCCAACAGGCATTGGCGCCGTTGAGGCCATTATTCACCAAGAACGAGATGTAAGTGATGACCGCGGGACCTCCGCCATCGGCCGCACTGACCGCGAAGGTCTGCGAGGTGCCGGCGCCGGAGAGGGGAGCGGCGCCGACGATTGCGGGCGGACCGGAAGCCGGGATTGTCCAGTTTCCAGCCTGCATCCAGCCGGTGTTCGTGATGCTGTCATAGGCAATGACAAAAGTGCCCTTCGCGCCGGCGAAAGAGAAGGCAAAGCTGAGCGGCAAATTTACCGTAAGCACGGTTCCCGTAGTGGTAACCGATGCGGAAGCTGCACTCAGAGTGCATTGGCTATTGGAAACCGTTCCGGCGCTGCCGATCGTTATAGGGGCGGAAAAGCCGGTGGCGCCATCATTGGCAAGCGCAAGGGTATTAGAGGGGCGGTCATAGAGGACCCAGCAGGCATTGGTTCCGTTGACGCCGGTGTTCACAAGCAACAGGACGCTGGTGAGAGCAGTGGCGCCGCCCGAGTCTGAGACTGTGACGGCGAAGGTTTGTGCGGAACCGGAACCGGACGACGGAACGATGCCGACGACTGCGGGACCTGTAGTGACAGTCCATGCGCCTGCCTGCTGGTAGCCGGAACTTTGCGAGCTGTTGTTCGTAACTAGCGCAAAGGTTCCCTTAGCTCCAGCAAAGCCGGAGGTGAAGGAGATCGGGATATTGACGGTGAGATTGTTGCCGCTGGTGCTGGTGAAGGCGTTGAGGGCGCTCACCGTGCACTGGCTGTTGGAGAGAGAAGCGGATGTACCCAGGGTAACTGGTGACGAGAAAGCGGTACCGGCGTCGTTGCCGAGTTGGAGAATATTGGCGGAGCGAGTGTAGAGGACCCAGCAGCCGTTGGTGCCGCTGACGCCTGTGTTGACCAGGAACACCATCTGGTTAATCGCGGAGACACCGCCGCTGTCGGAGACGGTAACGGCGAAGGTTCGGGAGGGTCCGGAACCGGACGCCGGAACTACGCCGACGACCGCGGGCCCTGTGGCCACCGTCCATGAGCCTACCTGCTGGTACCCGGTACTGTGCGAGCTGTTGTCCGTGACCAGCTCAAAGGTTCCCTTGGCTCCGGAGAAGCCGGCGGTGAAGGTGATTGGGATATTCACCGTGAGATTGTTGCCGTTGGTGCTGCTGGAGGCATTGAGAACGCTTATGCTGCACTGGCTGTTGGAAAGGGTAGTGTTGGCCCCCAAAGCGAACGGTGAGGAGAAAGCGTTACCGGCGTCGTTACCTAATTGGAGGGTGTTGCCGGAACGGGTGTAGAGGACCCAGCAGCCATTGGCGCCGGTGACGCCGGTGTTGACCAGGAACACCATTTGGTTAATCAGCGATGCGCCGCCGGTGTCAGAACCGGTAACGGCAAAGGTCTGGGAAGAGCCGGAGCCGGACGACGGAACTACGCCAACGATCCCGGGACTAGTTGCCGCGGTCACAGTCCATGTGCCTACCTGCTGGTACCCGGTGCTTTGCGAATTGTTGTCCGTGACCAGTTCAAAGGTTGCCTTGGCTCCGGCGAAGCCGGCGGTGAAAGTGATTGGAATGTTTACAGTGAGGTTGTTGCCGTTGGTGCTGCTGGAGGCATTGAGGACGTTTATGCTGCACTGGCTGTTGGAGAGGGTAGTGTTGGCCCCCAAAGCGGCCGGCGGGGAGAAACCGTTACCGGCGTCATTACCCAATTGGAGAGTATTGCCGGAACGGGTGTAGAGGACCCAGCAGCCATTGGCGCCAGTGACTCCCGTGTTGACCAGGAACACCATTTGGTTAATCAGCGATACTCCGCCGTTGTCGGAGCCGGTAACGGCAAAGGTCTGAGAAGCGCCGGAGCCGGACGACGGAACTACGCCGACGACTGAAGGTTGATTGCCGCCGGGAATGGTCCAGGTTCCGGTCTGCACCCACCCGCTGCTGAGTCCGCCTGTATCGTTGGCGAGCGCGAACGTGCCCTTCGTGCCACTGAAAAGGGGAGTGAACGACAGTGGAATATTGACAGTGAGATTGTTGCCGTTGGTGCTGGTGGACGCATTCAGCGCGCTGACGGTGCACTGGCTATTGGAAAGCGTGTTGTTGGAACCCAGAGTGATCGGCGTTGAGAAACCGGACCCGGCATCGTTGGCCAATTGAAACGTGTTCGCCGCCTTATTGTAGAGCACCCAACATGCATTCGTGCCGTTGACACCGGTATTGATCAGGAACACGAAGTTGGCGATCGCGGACGTGCCGTTGGGATCGGAGACAGTAACGGCAAAACTCTGCGACGAGCCGGTCCCCGAGGAAGGAACGGTCGACACAACTGCCGGCGGGGCGGCAACGCCGATAAACCCGTGATCTACGCCAGCACCATCCCGCCAACTGCCAACGACATAATGGGCATCCGGGCTTACGCCGAAAATTTTGGTCTGGAGAGCATTAGGATCCGAATAATCGAAACTGGTGAACGTGCCGGCCCCGGCGGGAAAACCCGTCAGAAAGAAGCCGTGTGTAGGCTGTCCAGGCCCCGTGGCCCAATAGCCCACGACATTACCCGAGGCATCGATGCCGGCAAAATTGGTCGCCGGGCTATTCACGTCTGTGGTACCAGGGGCAATGTACGGGCTAAACGTTCCACCGACACCGGACAAGACAAATCCCGAAGTCTTTTGGGAGCCGAATCCCGCGTATCCCACGATGGTCCCGTTATCGTTTGCGCCAATGAGCAGCGTACTCGTTGCCCCCGGCGCGGGCGAGTTGATGTTTGTGGTTACAGTGCCGACATTGCAGGCCTGCGAGAATCCATGCACCAGACCAGACTGAACGTAAAAGCCCACTACCTGCCCGCAGTTATTGACCCCCGAGGCCTGCGAGGCGGTCGCTCCGGAGATGGAAATCACGTTGAAATTCGGGGCGATGTACGAAAAATTGGTTGGGGCGCTGATAGTGCCGGTGTAGCCCACAATTTGTCCGCCGCCATTGACACCGAGAGCCGTAGTTGCGTTCGGGAACAGAGGGTTTCGAAAGTCCGTGCAGGTGCCGCCGGTATACGTAAACCCGTGGTCGCCATTGATATCGTGGTACACGCCCACAACCAAACCGTTGTTATTGACCCCGAACGCACGGGTGTTCGTGGAGCTCAGGTTCGGGCAATCGATCGTTGTGTAGTTATAGGTAGTGGCATAGCAGGGGATGGAGACTAAACAAGAGAAAAACAGCGCATATATAGACTTTTTCACGAGGCGTCCTCCGTTACGGATCGGGCTCAACTAGATTATTTGTGAACAACTTACCATAGGGCCACGCAAAGCTTTGTCAAGTTTTGCAAAATCCTCGCGGCTACCCTTTGAAAGTGCACTGGCGATTACGAACAAACTCTAGCATGCACGCAACGGTAATTATGGTACTGGGAGTACTGAGTACAGAATCGGGGAGCTTGAAGCGCCCTATGGGACGGTCCAGCCTCCGGTATTCTGCCAGCCGCTGTTCAGAGTGCTGTCGTAGGCAATTGCAAAGGTCCCCTTCGCGCCGGTAAACGCGCCGGCAAATACCAGCGGAATATTGACGGTGAGATTGTTGCCGGTGGAACTCGAGGAAGCCGTAAGAGCGTTTACTGTGCATTGGCTGTTCGAGACCGATGTAGATGTGCCTATAGTGATGGGCGCGGAAAACGCTGTGGCGGCGTCATTGGCCAGTTGCAGCGTGTTTGCGGCGCGGTTATAGAGCACCCAACAGGCATTCGCGCCGTTGAGACCGGTATTGAACAGCACGGAGATATAGGTGATGACCGTGGGTCCACCGCCATCGGCGGCAGTGGCGGCAAAGGTCTGTGAGGAGCCCGATCCGGAGCTCGGGGTAACGGAGACGATTGCGGGCGGCCCGGAGGCGGGAACAGTCCAGTTTCCAGCCTGCACCCAGCCGCTGTTCTGGCTGCTGTCGTAGGCGATGACAAAGGATCCCTTGCCGCCGGCGAAAGAGAACGTAAAGCTGAGCGGCAGATTCAGCATGAGCACGGTTCCGTTGGTGGTGACCGAGGCGGAAGCCGCACTTAGAGTGCACTGGCTATTGGAAACCGCCGCGGCAGCGCCAATGGGGATGGGGGCGGAGAAGCCGCTGGCGGCGTCATTGGCTAATGCAAGAGTATTGGCGGCGCGGTTATAGAGCAGCCAACAAGCGTTGGCGCCATTAATGCCCGTGTTGAAGAGTACGGAAACCTGATTGATGAGCGTGGCCCCGCCGCCATCGGCGACAGCGACAGCAAAGGTCTTCGCAGAGCCGGACCCGGAGGATGGGAGGATCGAAAGCACGGTAGGAGCGCCGGAAGCGGGGACGGTCCAGGAGCCGGTCTGCACCCAGCCGCTGTTCTGTACCGGGTCGATTACGTAGGCAAACGTGCCTTTGCCTCCCGCGAACGAGAAAGCAAAGCTTAAAGGGATATGAATCGTGAGCGTATTGCCGCTGGTTGTAACGAAGGCGGAAGCGGCGCTTATGGTGCACTGGCTGTTGGAAACCGCGGATGAGGCGCCGATGGTGATAGGAGCGGAAAACCCGCTGGCCGGGTCATTTGCCAGTTGCAGAGTATTGAAGGAGTTGTTGTATAAAACCCAGCAAGCGTTGGCGCCATTGAGACCATTGCTCACGAGGAAGGACACCGTGCTAATGGCAGAAGGACCACTCGGGTCGGATACCGTGACCGCGAACGACTGAGACGACCCGGAGCCCGAGTTTGGAACCGCGGACACCACGGAGGGCGGTACAGGCGCGGTTACCGTCCAAGAGCCGGTTTGCACCCAGCCGCTGCTAAAGGTTCCGGTGTCGTTGACCAGTGCGAAAGTTGCCTTGGCTCCAACAAACGCACCGGTAAAGATCAGCGGGAGATTGACCGTGAGGTTGTTGCCGTTGGTACTGGTAGAAGCGGCGGCCGCATTCACCGTGCATTGGCTATTAGAGGCGGTGGTCGGGGTGCCGACCGTGATGGGGGCCGAAAAACCAGTGGCGGCATCATTGGCCAGTTGCAGCGTGTTTGCGGCGCGGTTATAAAGCACCCAACAGGCATTGGCGCCATTCAGGCCGGTGTTGACAAGGAACACGACGGAACCGATCAGAGAAGGTCCACCGGAATCCGAAACGGTGACCCCAAAGATCTGCGAGAAACCGGAGCCCGAGGAGGGAACGACGGAAACGATCGCCGGCGAAGTGGGAATAGTCCACGAACCAGTGAACTGCCAGCCGCTGTTCTGATTCCCGTTGTCGTAAGCGTTGACGAAACTGCTCTTGGCGCCGGCAAAGGAGACGGTAAAGGTCAAGGGAATATTTACAGTCAGATTATTGCCAGTGGTACTCGTGGAAGCAGTAGCCGCATTCAGCGTGCACTGGCTGTTGGAGACTGCGGTCAGCGTGCCGATCGTAATAGGCGCCGAAAAACCGGTTGCGGGGTCATTAGCCAGTTGCAGCGTATTGGCAGCGCGATTGTACAAGATCCAGCAGCCATTAGCACCGTTGAGGCCCGTATTGAGCAGGAAAGTAATTGTGCTGATCGCGGCGGGACCGGCACTGTCGGAAGCCGTCACCGCGAACGTCTGGGCGGAACCGGCCCCGGAACTGGGGATCACGGAAACTACCCAGGGCCGCTGCTGTACCGTCAGAGCTACCTGGTTTACTGTAAATACTTGCGTCGTGTAGTTGGCGTCGCCCGAATAATTCACCCCCAACAGATGTTGTCCGGCTACCAGCCCGATGGTAAGAGGGTCGGGAATATGGAACGCCGGGCTCGGAATGCCAAACGAAACGCCCCCGCTCGTTAGGGGAATGAAATCGCCGTATGTTGTACCATCAACCGCGAGCTTGACAGTGCCGGTAGGTGTACCGGCTCCTCCAGACGCCGCCACGGTAACGGTCAGGGGCTGACCCGAAGTAGCCGGCGAGGGGCTTATCGTGACGATGATCGTCGGGACGTTGCTACCGGTGAGGTTCACGGGCGTCTGCGCCAGTGACTGGGTTCCGACCGCGGTGAGCAGCATGAGGGCGCCGAAGCGGCCTTGCTTCAGTTTGAAATCGCGCAAAGCGATATGCCCGGTTTCATCGGCCAGCGTTTGCCCGGAAAACTGGACGGTAGAGCCTTCGGTTACCCGGATCGATACCTTTTCTCCGGGGACCCAGCCGGAGCCGCCGAGGGAGATTTCGTCCTCAGGGCTATAGATCTGCTTATCGGTATCGATCGTAGCGAAGCGATAGATCTCATTACTCGCTAAATAGCCGGAGCGATCGGTTCCGCCGGACACCAGGAGCGCCCCCGGGTGCGCGATGGCCGAAGTTTCCCGGGCGCGCGCCACGTTGAGGGGCGCGGACTGCGGATACTTTTCACCCCAGGGAAGGTACAGTTCCGAAGTGCCAAGAACGCCCTGAGCATTCGTTCCCCCAAGCAACAGCACATTGCCGTTGTGGGGCAGAGCATACGATTCGTGGCCGGCTCTCGGTTCGGCGAGGGGCGCGCCAGGCACGGAGCGGCGGCTCGCGGGATCGAAGATTTCGGTGGAGGCCAACGCTTTTCCATTAACGCCATTTCCGCCAGTTATCAATACGCGGCCATCCAACAACAGAGTCGCGGCGAAATTCCGGCGCGCCTCCAGCATGGAAGCAGCAGATGTCATCGCGCCGGTAGTAGCATCATAGATCTCGATGGCTGCCGAGGTAGATTCGCCATCCGTTCCTCCGGCGACCAGGAAACGTTGATCGGGCAGGATCACCAGGGCATAGTCCGTTCGTTGGGACGAGAGAACCACGCTCCGGAACCGCCCGGATTCCGGAAGATACACTTCTAGATGACCGTCCGAATTAGTTTCAGAATCGCCGCCAGTGAGCAATACAGAACCCCAGGGAGTGAGGACGGCGCGCTGCCTTGCCCGTCCCGTGGCCATGTTTCCGGCGAAGGTCCAATTGCCTTTCTCGGGGTCGAAGATTTCCGCGCTCCGCAACAGGGTTGTTCCGCTGGACCCACCCGTCACAAGCACCCGGCTATCGGGTAAAGCGACGCAGGCGGCTCCGCTGCGCGGCTCGAGCAGGGGAGCCGCCATCGTGAAGGTGCCGTCGGAGTGCGACCATTCGACGGTGTCCAGTGCGCCCGCAAGGCCAGTGCCCCCAATAACCAGGACGCGACCGTCCGGCAGCGCCACGGAACAGGCATCGGCCCGGGGAACCAGCATGTCTGCTGCCAGGGCCCATCGATTGGCCGCCTCGCCGGGCTGACCCCACAAATGAGACGCCGCCATGATGCTGAGAACAAAACCCGGCATCAGACGCTTAAGCTGACGGTGCACTCGACCTCCACAGAACCGCGCTCGATTCACTGCCTGATCTAAAATGCCAGGATCAGGTGCTTTTCCGAGTTAAGTGAATAGTTTAGAATGTTTTGATACAGTGGAACAAGCAACCCACGTTCTAAAGGTACTGTAAGGTCTACTTCCGGGGCAGCAGCATCCTGGTTGGTCCAATTTGCCATGCAAGGTCCTTATCGAATTCTCTTATTAGACACTAAGCCCAGGAATCCAAATCATTACTTTTGTCTAGCCATCCGGGATGCCCTGCAAGCGGCCGGTGTCGAGACGGTGTATGCGCGGTACGATGACGCAGTACGTAAAGCCGCGGAACACGAATGTAACGTATTTCTGGCATTTGATGGGGAGGAACCCCACTGGGACGTGTGCCGCCGTCTAGCCGCGCAGTGTGCCGTCAGTATTGTATGGTTTACTGACGACCCTTATGAGACCCCGGTAAATCAGGCATTTAGCGAGATGTTCGATATCGTTTATACGAATGATCGAAACTCAGTCTCGCAATACGGGGCAAAGGGGGGACATCTGCCATTTGCCGGCAGCCCGAAATATCACCAGCGCGAGGTCCTCAGTGAAGCATCGGGGCTTCTCCGTTACGACATATTCTTTTTGGGAGCTGCCTGGCCGAACCGCGTCCGCCTGCTGCGGTCGCTGCTCAGGGATCTCAAAAACAGGCAGTTCAAAATCGGACTGATGCCGGTCGGGGATTTACCGATAACGCTGCCGTTACCGGAAAGCTCTTATTTGTGGCGTACTTCCAGCATCGAATTCGCGCGACTGGCGAATCGAAGCCGGATCACGCTGGCCCTGCACCGCGATTTCACAACCAATCCCGAAGGTTTCGGTCTCGCCTCCACGCCGCCACCGCGGTTGTTCGAAGCGGCGCTGGCAGGCACGCTGCAACTATATGACAATGCAGTTCCCGAAACCGCCGAGTACTTTGAGCCGGGCAAAGAGGTAGTTTCCTACTCTTCGTACCGTGAATGCGTGGAGAAAATCGAATATTACCTGGCGCACCCGGAGAAACGTGAGTCTCTGGCGCGCGCGGCGCAGCAGAGGGCTCTGCGGGAGCATACCTATGACGCTCGGATTCAGCAGATCTTGAGTGACTTAGGCAAAGTCAAAATAGCCGGCTCCCGGCGCCCGGGCGCGGTTGCGGCGCCGCGCCGGAAGCGACTGCTATTTGTGACGCACAACATTGTGTCGCGCGGGCACTTCGGCGGGGTAGAAGTTTATCAGGAAGGCCTGGCCCGCAAGCTAAGTGAGAACTATGATGTCTTCTTCTATTATCGCGATCGACGGAAAGACACTCGCAACCTAACCGCCCAGCGCGGAGGCGACAATACGTACGTGTTGACGGATGCCTACTACAAGCCGCTGGAGGAGTTGGAGTTCGGGAAGGAAAATGTAGCCGCGGCATTAAGCGTTCCCGTCAAGGAATCCGCCTTTGCGACTCTATTAACGAATTACAAGATCGATCTCATTCATTTCCACCATCTCATCCATCACCCGGCTTCGCTTGTGCTCATCGCACGGATACTGAACATACCCACTGTGGTAACGCTGCATGATTTCTGGGTAATGTGCGATAGCCATAATCTGGTGGATTACCGGCAAAGATACTGCGACATAGCCAACCAGCCGGACGCAGCCTGCGATATTTGCGTCGATGCCCGGCTAAAGAAGAAGGCGGGAACGCAAGCAATCCGCCGCGCGTTCTTCCGCCGCATTCTGGCTCAAGCCGACGCAGTAGTCGCAAACACGCCCGGGTTCTTCCGGCTGCTGGCGCGTTTTTATCCCGATACAGCGCTTTCCCTCCGTGCACACGCGATTCCGGTGCCCTTGCCGGACACCGCGAGACTAAGCGATCCGGGAAGCGAATTGGTGGAGCTTCCCCAGGAGGCTAATCGAGCCAAGCGGATCCTGCGTGTAGCCATACTGGGAAACTTTACCTTTGAAAAAGGCGCCGATAACATTATCCGCGCGATGAAGCAGCTCCGGGATAGTCCTATTGAGTTCACTATTTTCGGCAGGGTAAATCCGCCGTACGACAAAGATCTGTCGGAACTGGATTTGCCCAACCTCCAGATCCATGGACCTTACCGTGTAACAGAGCTGCCCGGCCTTTTGCGGGACATGGATATTTCCCTGCATGTGTCTCTGTGGCCGGAGACGTACTGCATTACGGTGTCGGAAGCATGGCATAATCGCCTGGTTCCGGTTGTGTCAGATATCGGGGCATTAGGGGAGCGCGTCGCCCACGATGAAAACGGCTGGAAGGTGGCGGCCGATAGCGCCGGAGGAGTGGTGGCTATTCTCCGGCGCCTGATGCAACATCCGGAGTTGATTGCCGAGGCGCGGCAGCATGCTGCATCCGCGCATCTCTATGACACTGAAGCGGAGCACGTTGCAAAACTCGAGACTGTATATCGGGATCTGCTGGCCCGGCACCGCCAGCCGGCCGATGGCGACACTTTGAGGGATCCAGGGCTGTCACGGCTGACATTGTTTGACACCGGTATGGTCTTACAGCCGGCCACCTGGAGTGACGTCTTCGAGAGCCATCGCGATGCTGATGTTCCTCCGGTTCGGAGGATTTTGGCGGGAAATCGGTTCATTTCCTCCTCGAGGCCTCAATTGCCGGGCAGGCACAAAAGCCTTTTGCGGCCGTTGCCGCAGGAAGTCTGCCAGGCACCTCCCAGAAGCGGCCTGGCGTACGTAGACGCAATTAACGGCAAGGCTTGTCGCGTGGGTCAAGCCATCACTCTAGCGGGCTCAGGCGCGTTTTCTATTGTGGGCTGGGCGTTTGATGAGAAGACGTCGAGCGCGTATCCCGAAGCAGCAGTGGCATTCGTGAACAGCCAGGGCGAAGGTTACTATATAGCGGCGAAACGGAAAGAGCGGGAAGATATTTTCGAGAAATATGGAAAAGCGGAGGTGCGCAACAGCGGGTTTGAAGCGGCGGGCGAATTGGCGGGACTGACGCCGGGATTCTATAGCCTCAAAATGATCGAGACCGCGCCGGCCGAGCCCGTTGTCCACGATCTGGGCTACCGGATCATTGTGGTCTCTCCAATTACCGCAGGTTCAGCGGCTTTACTTGGTCGCGGGCCGGGAGATCTGAAGACGGCCCGAGTGGAATCGGTGGGTGGCGTCACCGTGCAGAACCGTCCGCTGCGCCTGCCCTTGCCAGCGGAACCGGTATCCATCGAAGGATGGTGTTTCGATCCGAACTTGCAGTCCGGTGGGGATGTCTGCCTGGTGATCGAAGACGATCAGGACGGAACCATTCTTTGCGTGGCAGCAACACCCGTATCTCGCCCCGACGTCAACAAGCAATTCAGGCTTGCCAAAGAGTACCGCGCCGGTTTCAGAGCGCTCGTCGACCACAGAGATCTGCCGCATTCGTTTACGCTCCGCATCATGCTGGTACGGCCGGGGGAACCAATCTATGCCACACACCAGGTATCCGTACAGGTAGACCAGGGCCAGTCTTTTGGCGCCGGATCACATTATGTCAGCCACTCAACCAATTAAGGTCCTGGTGGTCGGCGCCAGTCCGGATGCGCTGAATATCAATACCGAACAAAGAGGTTTCCTGGCCCGTGGGTTTGGCGATCTCCTCCCGCCGGACTGCGTTAAGAATACATCGCTGGAACTGGGACCGCAGACAGCGATGGATTTTTCGCCCAACCTCATCCTGGTGTTTGGCTCCTGCTGCCCGGATCAATGCGAATATGTCCCGCTCCGGCGGGCAGCGGAGTCCGTGGGGGCGCACCTGGCGTTTTGGCTCCACGACGATCCTTACGAGTTTGATTATGGCTTCAAGGTCGTCGAATTCGCTGACACGATCTTCACCAACGATCGATGGGCGCTGGAGCATTATCGCGCCGGGCGGGTTTTCCACCTTCCCATGGCGGCCTGTCCGCATACACATTACTGTGATTTGGAAACGTTTCCCGAGAAGAGCTTCGATATTTTTTTCGCAGGCGCCGCATTTGAAAATCGGATCAACATGATTCGCGATCTGTTACCGACGCTGCGCCGGTATCGGACGTGCATCCGTGGAAGCGGGTGGCCGGACGAGCTGCCCATCGCGCAAAACAGGTGGATCGCCAATCGGGATCTGCCGAAATTTTTTGCGCAATCCCGGGTGGTGCTCAACCTCGGCAGAGACTTCGATCTGGGCAACGAACGCTATCGATTGCCGGCGACTACCCCTGGCCCGCGGACGTTTGAAGCAGCGATGGCAGGTTGTGTCCAACTGTATTTTTTGACAGGCCTGGAAATCGAAGAGTATTTCACGCCGGGAGAGGAGATTCTGTTGTTCGACCACGCAAGCGACGTAAGTGAGTTGGTGGCCTGCATGGTAGGGGATCCGGAAAGAGCCCGCCGAATTGCGGCGGCTTCTCAGAAACGGGCTTTAGACGAACATTCCTATGCCGCCCGGGCGAAGCGCATCCTACAGGTGTGTTTTGACGGGGGCTCCTCCTAATGGACGGCAAGCCCGGGCCGGAAAAATCCGCAGAAATCGTGCAATCGCTGCTCTACCTGGCGGATACGTCCGTCGATTGCGTGAAGATTGACGAATACGCGTATTACATGAACACCATGGACTACGTGTACCAAAGCTGGAAGGGTCATCCCAAAGTGCAGATGGGGTTTCGTCCTGGTGATGATTTTTGTCCCCTGGTCCCTTATCAAAATCAGGTCATCAAAGAACATCAGGCGGCAGTAACCGACTCGGTGTTATTTTCGATTTGTCATTTCTGGCTTCGAGGAATTGATTTCAGCTATCTAGATCTCGGTGCAAACTACGGAACTACAACGATTCCGATCGCGGGTTTCATCCATCGCTTCGGCCGCAGGAACCGGTGTTATGCCTTTGAGCCAGGCGTCGCCGGAAGTCTCTTGGGCTACAGCGTCGAATTGAATGGCTTAGGAGATCTGGTGACCGTAGATCGCCGCGCCGGCGACGCGCGAACGGGCACCGCCTTGTTGCACAGCATGTTGGGTCACTCGGCTTCAAACAGCATGCTGGATATTCACTCGTTGTTCTCCATACCGCTCGCCAGGTCCGCGGTTGTCAGTACCGTTCGGATAGACAGCATGATTTCCGGCCCTATCATTGCGAGAATCGATACCGAAGGCAATGATTTTCGCGTGTTGCAGGGGATGGAACGAATCATCGCGTTCGAAAACGATATCTGCCTTGTGTTTGAATTCAATCCCTCTTATGTGGGACGCCTGTCAGATCCGCTAAAAGAGCTCAGCGAGGTGGACAGACGCTTTCAGTTGTATTTGATCCCTCCAGGGAAACCGTGGAATAGTGCGGAGAAGATAGAGGCTTCACCCGAAGTGGTGAATCGGGTCGCCCGTTCAGATTATGGGTGGGGGAATATTTTCGCAGTAAAGCGGACACTTCGCGGGTTCCAGGAATTCACCGACGCTTTTGAGGCCAGATTCCTGGTGAAATCTCCGGCTCGGGTGCATCGGGAAGACTCGTCGGATTACGAGCGTTGGATCGCCGAATTTGAAACTGGCAAGGATGGATCAGTCAAGTCTAAGATTTCGGGCTTTGCGAAAAAGCCAGTGATCAGTATCCTATTGCCGGTTTGCGGTGCGCTGCCGGACGAATTCTTACAGACCATCGAGTCAGTGATAAGCCAGAGCTATGCCGAGTGGCAACTCTGCATCGCCGCCGATAACAGACGGCTGCGAAATGCGGATGGGATGTTGGGACAATTCGCGCGGAAAGATACCCGGATCAGGGTCGGCTTTCTAAATACGGACGGAAGCATCTCACAGGCGTGTAACGCAGCCTTGGTGATGGCGGCCGGCGAATTTGTGACCTGCCTGGATGTAGACGGTCAACTGGCGCGGGACGCCCTGTTCCATGTTGTCGAACGGATCAATTTGCAACCGGATGTTGACGTGGTCTATTCGGACGAAGACAAGATCGCCGATACGGGACGCCGCTACGATCCGTTTTTCAAGCCAGACTGGTCGCCGGAGCTGCTGCTGTCAGAAAACTATATCGGCCGCCTGGCGGTAATCCGGCGCTCGCTGTTGACCGAAGGCGGAGCGTTCCGGCCGGGGTTTGAAGGAGCTCAGGACTACGATCTGTTATTGCGGCTTGCAGGAAAAACCGCGAGGATCGCACATATCCCCCGCGTGTTGTATCACGGACGCGAACCGCGAATGGTGCACCAGACCGGTTTCGGCGCCTCTGCGCAAGAGAATGCCCGCCGGGCGATTCAAGAGGATTTGGATCGCCGCGAGATACCGGCGGAGGTGGTTCAGGCCTCGGTTCCGAGCACTTGGCGAGTCCGCTATGGATTAAGTGAAGAACCGCAGGTGAGCGTCATCATACCGGCCGGCGGCAAAGTGGAAGTATTGCAGAACTGCTTGAAGAGCGTCTTCAGCCAAACGGAATACCGGAATTATGAAATAGTAGTTATCGATAATTCGAGACACTCGAATACTAAGAAGCTCATCGAACAATGGTCCAACGCCCCGCAGCCCTTGCGGTATATCGATTGGCGCGACCAGCCATTCAACTATGCCAAGATTAGCAACGTAGCTGTTCGTCACTGCCGCTCCCCGCTACTGCTTTTCCTGAACGACGATATTACTGTAATCGCTTCAGATTGGCTCAGAGCAATGGTCGAGTTGGCCGCGCGTCCCGAAGTAGGCGCTGTGGGAGCCAAGCTACTTTTCCCCGACGGGCTGATTCAGCATGCAGGAGTCGTGATGGGCCTGTTTGAAGGTTGCGCCCATGCCTTTAGGGGTTGCCCGGGAGACCGGCCGCAGTATTTCGGCCTGACGGATGTGATTCGAGATGTAAGTGCCGTAACCGGCGCCTGCCTCATGTGCCGAGCGGAGGTGTTCCACAAAGTAGGCGGTTTTGATGAAGACGCATTTCCGGTAGCATTTAATGATATCGACCTGTGCCTGAAGATTCGGCAACAAGGCTACCGGGTATTGTACACTCCGTATGCTTTGCTTACTCATCTGGAGGGCTATTCGAAGGGACCGGAAGACGCGGCGCCTCGCCTTAGTGAAGTGTTGGCGCTGCAGCAGAAATGGCAGAAAGTTATTGAATCGGATCCGTTTTATAACCCCAATCTAACAACGACTGCCACCGATTACTCACTGCGAACAAATAAGAAAATTTGAAACGCTTGCGCCTAAATTCGGCCCGTAGTGAGGATCGGGCTGAACGGTGCGGTCAGGTGTGCGTATCGCGTGCGGCACGCGAGTAGGAGCTTACTTTTCTGGTAGTCTTATGAACATGAACAGGCAGCTAGCGTTAACGTGGCTTAACGGGCACGTGGCGATTCGGCGTTGCCGGCACGGATTCTTGGCTTACAACACATCCGACAACGTAATTGGGGAATCGATAGACCGGTACGGGGAATGGGCAGAGATCGAGGTGGGATTGATGTGTGAATTCCTGACTCCCGGCGACACTGCGTTAGACATCGGCGCCAATAACGGTACACACGCGATCGCTCTGGCCCAAGCAGTGGGTCCGTCGGGCGCGGTTTACTGCTTCGAACCGCAGCCCTATGTTTTTCGCCTCCTGATGACCAATCTCTGTCTCAACGAACTGCAGTGGTGCCAGGCCTTTCAATGCGGCATATCCGATACGCCTGGCAGCGCCTGGTTGCCGGGTTACGACTATACGGAAAATCGTAATTACGGTGCGATTCCACTGAATGGGTATAACCCGGGAATCCCCGTCTCGGAAGCTGAGCTTAACCGCAAGGTGCACGTCGATCTTAGAACCATTGACGGGTTGAAACTTATCGCTTGTAATTTAATCAAGATTGATGCCGAAGGCATGGAAGAACAGGTATTGCGAGGCGGCGAGGCGACCATAGCCCGGTTTCGTCCAGTCATTTATGCCGAAAACAACGACCGGGCCCGTTCCCAGGGGTGTCTGGACTGGCTCCTTTCACACGGGTATGTAGTCTATTTTCATAACCCGGCAGCTTATAACCCGGACAATTTTTATCACAATCCGAATGACATGTTCGGCTCCGCTTGCGAGCAAAACATTATTGCCATTCCCGAGGAAAGGCACACCCGCGAACTCCCGCTCGTGCGCGCCCGGAGCGCGGCGGATTTCTTGGAGAAGTAAGCGCCGCTGTGCCTTTTCGTCTACCGCCCTTGCGGTTGGGAAGCCGGTATCGCCTCGATTAGCTCCCAACCGCCGTGAGGCGTGGTGGGGCTGGTACTGGCGAGGTTCATCGGTCCGGCCGTTCCGAACAGAATGCTCGTGGAGCCGTTAACCAGCATGGCTCGAATCCCGTAGTTCAGATAATTGCCCAGACCACTGACGGATTCGGCATTGGCTGCGGACGTGGTGTTGGAAAACGTATATAAATCCGCTCCATACTGCTGAACGGGAATCAACTGGGTAATGTTGGGAAATGGCTGGCCCTGGCCCTGCGCCACGAACGCAAAGGCGTCCGCTGCCGTATAACCCCAGTCCATCGTGCCGACATAGAGTTTGTTGTTAAAGATGGCCATGGTCCAGATGTAGTTGTTGTAAGGATTGCCGAAGCCGGAGGCGCCGTAAAGCGGTCTGGCGCCAAACTGGTTGTTGGGAGTTAAGACCCATTGGCTTGTAGTGGGGTTCCAGACATAGAACGACGATTGGCCATAGAGAAGATTGATAGACGGATTTCCTGTAGTGAAGTTCGTTCCGCTAAAAAGGGTTGCGGTGCGGAAGGTGTTGATAATCGCGAGGTTCAGAGCCTGCGGATCGGTCGGAACGCCATACGTGTTAAACCACTTTCCGGTGCCCGCGATACCGTAAACCATGGTCCCCCAGTACAAGACTCCGTTGAAATCGGCCAGAGCGCCGGTTCCAATTGTCGAGGCGACGAGCGGATCCGGATCGTAGTTCGCACTGATACTCCACACCCGCGTCCACGGCTGCGGGCTGGGGTTGGGTTGTCCGAAACCGCCGGCGGGAATCGGCGGGCTCATGAAAATGCTTCCGTATCCCGGCGGCGGCCAGGTCGCCGCGAATAACCGGCCTTCGTGCAGCACCACGTCCGTGCCGACGCCATCGAAATCGCCCACATCCTGGAATGCGAAGCACTGACTGTTCGCCGCCGCCTGCGGAGGAATCGTGGGAGAAGTCGTCCCGCACAGCGGGATCTGATTGTAGTTATTCCCCGAACCGGGCACGGGAGGATCCGGGAGAACGGCAAAGCTGCCGGTATACTGCACCAACGCGCCGCCGAGATTGGCCGGTTTCCCTACCGGGGCATACAACTTGCCGCCGACAGTGATCCAATGCCGCATGTCGTTATAACCGACGTATTGATATTTCGCCACCCACTTCTGGGCCGCGACATCGTACGCAAAGAAATCCAGGGCGTTGCTGCCCTGCACCAGCGCCGGACCCGAGATGATCAGGTAAGTCTTGCCGGTGGCGGGCTCGGTATACGATGTCGCCGTCCGGACGCCGCGTACCGAGAGCCACAATTGATCGATGCACAATGGGTTCGGACCGCTCGGCGAACAATACGATCCCGGAGTTCCACCAAGTTTCGGCGTGATATCGGTGACCACGTGCGTAGTGATGTTGTAGGAATACATGCGTGGCGGCCGCTGGTCGCCGATCTGAGGCGGCAACGGTCCGTTAGGCTGTGCATACGGACTGACACCAAACTCGCACGACCAGGTATCGGTCTGGTAGGGCGCCGGGCCTGCCGGATTCTTGGAGAGCGCACCTTCACCGATGCACTGCGCATTAGCCTGCGTTCCAAAATAAGCGATTCCGTTGATGATCGTAGAACCCCAAACATATCCCTGATCGACTTTGGGGATCTTGCCCGCGGCGCATGGTTGAGAAGGGTTCGCCTGGTTGATGAAATCCCACTTAACGTTTTGGCCGAGACCTTTATAGCACTCATCCGGCGAGGCTTTTACGCGCATCGTTGCCGACATGGTTGTAAACCCGCCGATCGAAGTGTTGGGCGTAGTCGGCGGAGGCGTTGGCTCGGGCACGGGCGGCGGCGGAGCCTGTACGGTCCAGGCACCGGTAAGCACCCAGCCGGAATTGCTGGTGCTGTCGTAGGCCAATCCAAAGGTCTGCTTCGCGCCATTAAAGGCAAATGCAAAGGTCAGGGGCACGTTTACGGTGAGAGTCGTGCCGCTCGTGGTAACCGACGCGGTACCGGCGTTCACGGTGCATTGACTGTTGGAAAGCGAGGATGCGGTGCCGATCGTGACCGGCGCCGAAAAACCGGTGCCGGCATCGTTGGCCAGCTGCAGAGTGTTGAAGGCATGGGTATACAGTACCCAGCAGGCATTGGCGCCGTTGAGACCGTTACCCACCAGGAAGGAGACAAACGTGATCGCCGCGGATCCGCTTCCATCAGCAACCGTCGTGGCAAACGTCTGGGAGCTTCCGGACCCTGAGGAGGGGAACGTGGAGATCACAGTTGGCGCGCCGGAGGCCGGCACAGTCCACGAGCCGGTGCCCACCCAGCCGCTGTTCTGCGTAGCGTCGTAGACAATCGCGAAGGTCGATTTATTTCCGGCAAAGCCGAAGGCAAAGGTCAGCGGGATATTAACCGTCAGACTGTTGCCGTTCGTAGTGGTGGAAGCGGCAGCCGCATTGACACTGCATTGGCTGTTGGAAAGCGTGGATGCGGTGCCGAGTGTGACGGGCGCTGAAAAGCCATTTGCGGCGTCATTGGCCAATTGAAAGGTGTTCGCCGATCTGGAGTACAGGAGCCAGCAGCCGTTCGCACCGTTGAGGCCGTTGTTGACGAGGAACGAGACAGTGGCGATAGCAGCAGCACCGCCGGGATCGGACACAGTGACAGCGAAGCTTTGAGAAGATCCGGAACCGCTGGAAGGCGCGGTGGAAATGACGGTGGGGCCCGGCGGGGCCGTTACCGTCCAGGAGCCGGTTCCCTGCCAGCCGCTATTCTGGTTTGCGCTGTCGTACGCAATCCCGAACGTGCTCTTAGCGCCCGCGAAAGCGTTCGTAAACGTCAACGGGAGATTAAGGCTGAGCGTAGTACCGTTGGTACCGGTCGAGGCTGTGGCCACACTCACCGAGCACTGGCTGTTGGAAAGCGGGGTTGCAGTGCCGATCGTTACGGGCGCCGAAAAACCGCTGCCGGCGTCATTGGCAAGTTGCAGAGTGTTGGCAGACCGCGAATACAGAACCCAGCAGGCGCCTGCGCCGTTGAGGCCGTTATTGATCAGGAAAGAGACGAACGTAATCGCGGGCGGGCCGCTTCCATCCGCTACGGTAAGAGCAAACGTTTGGGAATTACCGGAACCTGAGGAGGGCAAAGTGGACATCACTGTGGGCGGACCGGAGCCCGGCACGGTCCAGGAACCAGTGCTCACCCACCCGCTGTTTTGCGTACTGTCGTAGACGAGCGCGAAGGAGGTCTTAACGCCGGCAAAGCCAAAGGCGAAAGTCAACGGGAACTTAACCGTGAGATTGTTGCCGCTCGTGCTGGTCGAGGCATTGGCCGCATTGACACTGCACTGGCTGTTGGAAAGTAAAGATGCGGTGCCGAGCGTGACGGGCGCTGAAAAGCCGGTTGCGGCGTCGTTGGCCAACTGGAAGGTGTTTGCCGATCGACTGTATAGAAGCCAGCATCCGTTCGCGCCGCTGAGGCCATTATTGATCAGGAACACGACCGTGGTAATGGCGGCAGCACCTCCCGGATCGGCGACCGTGACGGCAAAAGATTGGGTCGAGCCGGAACCTGATGCAGGCACGGTAGAGACAACTGTGGGTTGTCCGAAAGCCGGGAGTGAAATAGCCGCGAGCAACGCCACCAAGGCAACGGCCCCGTGCAGCAGCCTCCACTTCGTACTCCTCGGGCGTACGACCCTCTCAGACCTCACAATGTCCTCCGAAACCGAGATTTTGGCTTCAATAACCCTAACATAGCTTCGTATGTAAAAACGCCCAAAGCTAGGGGTAATCGCGCTATGCAGGTAATAGTACCGGTCCAGACTTTCGTTTTTTATTTGCCTGTCGATGACTCCCGTTTGGGATGTCGCCGTATATTTTGAGAAACCTCACCGGGAGTAGACACCGGATTTTTGGCGTGTTTCGTCACCAGACAGTTGCTCGGGAACCGGCGCAGACCGGAACTCAACAACGCGCGGCTGCGTGATGCCATGAACCAGCGCGTTGGACTGATGCTGCTGCTTGTCGTACAAGCATGTGCGGCCGCAGGTGGACCTCTCTTACCAGGGCGTTCGGCTGCTCTCAGCAGCAACGTCCCCCTTAGCAGTTATTTCGGCGGCAGCGGATTTGACGCCATAACGGGTGTAGCGCGAGATGCATCAGGCAATATCTACCTCACCGGGTGGACCGAATCCGCAAATCTGCCAGTCAAGAGTGCCGTGCAATCCAGGTTTGGGGGCGTGGTAGATGCTTTCGTGGCCAAATTCGATCCTAGCCTGACGAACTTGTTCTATTGCACGTATTTGGGGGGAGCGAATGACGATCGGAGTTTCGGGATTGCCGTAGATACCACTGGGAGCGCATACGTCACAGGCTGGACCTATTCCAGTGACTTTCCGACTGCAGGCGCGCCGGTCCAGGCGCAACTTGCAGGTGGACGCGATCTGTTTGTGGCGAAGCTGAATCCCACCGGGGATCATCTTGTGTACAGCACGTATCTGGGAGGGTCCGGCTCCGAAGCCGGCCGCGGCATAGCGGTAGATTCCGCCGGAAATGCCTATGTCACCGGAGAAACGACGTCTTCCAGATTCCCAACTCTGAACCCGTTGCAGTCGAATCTGGCAGGCCCGCAGAATGCCTTCATAACGGCGCTGGACGTTTCCGGCAAGCTACGCTTCAGCACGTACCTGGGCGGTTCCGGAACGGACGGTGCGTCGGCGATCGCGGTCGACAGCTTCGGGAGTGCCTATGTAACCGGTTCGACGACATCCCCTAATTTCCCGGTTGCCAATGCCTTCCAGACTAAACCGGGCGGCGCACAAGACGCATTTGTTGCCAAACTTGCATCTAATGGGGGCTCCCTCGTTTACAGCTCGTACTTTGGGGGCAGCGGCGGCGTGGTGGGTTATCCCGAAGCAGGTATGGGGATTGACGTAGACAGCGGCGGCAATGCTTTTTTCGCGGGGATGACCAGTTCCTCCGATCTTCCCGTACTGGATGCCTTCCAGCCGAAGCTTGCCGGCAGCCTGAATGCGTTCGTCGCCAAACTGAATGGTGTGGGGAATTTGCTGTTTAGTACCTATCTGGGGGGCAGTAACACGGACTACGGCACGGCGCTGCGTCTCAACGGCGCCGGCAACGTGTGTATCTCGGGCTATGGAAATTCTGGCGATTTTCCAGCCCTGCACAGCGTTCAGCCGGGGAATGCGGGCTCGTATGACACGTTCCTGAGCTGCCTGACCACATCCGGCAGCAGCCTGACATTCAGCAGTCTGCTAGGAGGGAGCGACTCGGATGCTGCTAATGCCCTGGTGGTAGATGCCGCGTCGGCCTATCTCGTAGGCCAGACGCTCTCGCAAAATTTCCCTACAGCGGCGCCCTTTCAATCCTTCAATGCCGGCGGGCAGGATGGATTTTTCGCCCGGATCCTGCCCTGGTCGGCGCCTTCGGTGGTTTCCGCGACTCCGGCCTCGGGTTCCGGCGCTGCGCAAACGTTCGGTGTCACGGTCACGCATCCCAATGGGCCGGCGGCTATTGGCAACATCGCTTTCCTTCTCAATACCGGCCTCAGCGGCGTGAATGGCTGTTGGGTATTTTTCAATCCCCCCTCCAACACCTTGCAACTGGCCAATGACGCCGCGACCGGGTTGTCATCGCCGATTGCTATCGGCGCCAATGCTTCGCTCTCCAACAGCCAATGCACGGTGAGCGCAGTATCCGCGTCGGTAGCCGTCAGCGGGAACAATCTTACGGTCTATTTCCCACTCAGCTTCTCGGGCCTATTCGCTGGTCTGAAAACCAGTTTCGCGATCACTGTGGATACCGGCGGCCAGAACAGCGGCTGGCTGAATACGGGTTCTTGGACCGTGCCCTCTTTGGCTCCTCCCGCGCCGCTGTCGCTGATCCCCGCAACCGGCTCCGGGGCGGCGCAGACGTTTGCGATTACCGTGACCGATCCCGCCGGGCCGTCGGCAATTGCCTATGTTGGCTTACTGATGAATACGGGGATCAGCGGCCCGAATGCCTGCTGGGTGATCTACAGCCGCGCCGCCAATACACTGCAACTGGCCAATGACGCCGCTACCGGCCTTTC
>PSRJ01000348.1 GCA_003175985.1 Terriglobia bacterium | reverse complement strand
CGCGTAAGGTAGTACAACTCCTTGCCGTCTTCCCGCCAATTGATCATACCGGCGGCGGCGCCGTTCTTGGTGACCGGCTGGGCCTTACCTGTGGCTTCAGCGTCCGGCTTGGAGGCATCGAACGGGCGCACGTAGATATCCGAGGACTCCGGACCGGCCTCATCGGACAGGTAGGCGACAAACCGCCCGTCGGGAGAGAACCGTCCGCCGAAATTGTTATATTCGTCGCGCAGCCAATCGATCGGTTTGCGCGCCAGCGGATCGCTTCCGCTGAGCGGCACCAGGACAATGACTCCCGTATAGAAGGTCAGAAACTTTCCGTCGCGCGAAGCGTCCGTGAGCACCATCCCGGCGCCGGGCGTGTAGCGGAACAGCAACTCCTCCTCACCGGTTCCATCCCAGGCTCTGCGATAGATGCCCGCGTAGCTTTCGCGAGTGGAGACATAGAAGACCGTTTTGCCATCGGGCGACCAGACGGGGGCATTTTCCGGCGGAGTATCGTTGGTGACGGCGTATCCCTTGCCTGTGGCGACATCATAGGTCCAGATGTCCACGTTGGAGGTCTCCGGATCGGTCCTCATCACGGCGACTCTGCTGCCATCCGGAGAAAGGTGGGGTTGAACATACTGTCCGGGTTCTCCGACCGCCTTCACCACTTTTCCTTGCCGGTCGAAGACTGTAAGTTGGCGCAGTTGCGGGGGCGGCACGGCGATGACAAGACGCTCGCCGTCATGGCTGATAGCAGCTCCACCGGGATTGACCGCCAGCGCCTCCGCGGGGCGAAAGAGCACTCTGGGCTTGCCGAATTTCAGCGCAGGGGAGGTGCTGACCTCCACGGCCATGACCGAGCGATCGGCAGCCAGATAGTAGAACTCCTTGCCATCGCGCCGCCAGGAAGTCATCCCCAAACCGCCCGACTCGGAAATTTTCAGCGGCGCCGGGGCAGTGGCCCCCGGCGCGGCTTCGGGATCGAACGTCCGCACGTATACTTCGTTTTTGCCGGACTCATTCGTGAGGTAGGAGATGTAGCGCCGATCAGGAGAAAGGCTCCCGCCCTGCAACTGAAACTTGGTGCGATAGAGTTCGACCGGCTTTCGCTCCCCGGCCGAATTCAGCGGTAAAGCATACAGGACACCACCGGCAAGGTCGCTCGCGAAAAAGCTCAGATAGCGGCCGTCGGCCGACCAATCGCTGGGAACGGCGATACCGGGAAGTTTGTAAAGGAGTTCCTCGGATCCCCCGCTCGACGCAATTCGATAGATTCCGAAGTTACCGCCGCGCACCGCCACAAAGGCGATTTGGCTTCCGTCTGGAGACCAGACCGGCCCTATCGTGAACTCGCGCGGCTGTCCGGTCGTGAGGCGGGTTTCCTTACCGCCGGCAACATCAAGAACCCAAAGATCCTGGTTTTCTTTGTCCAGATCGGCCTTGAGCACGGCGACACGTTTGCCATCGGGGGACAGAACCGGCTGGCCATACATCTGCCGCGATCCGATCGCGGACAATTGCTTGCCCTGACGATCGAATAGCGTGAGAGTGCGCGCATTGAGCTGGAAGATTTGCGCGATGCGTTTGGCTTTGGCGGCAGCCTGAGCATTGGCCTTCTCATCAGGACTCTGCGCGAACAGTAACGCGGCGCACAGAGCCATCACGAAAGCAGGGATCGCAAGCTTACAAACAGACTTCACAGCAGCCTCCTTCGCTGTTGTTCAGGATGGGAACTTCAACAGTTTTGCGGACAGGCTGATACGACTTTGCCGCCCGGCAGAGTGATGGTTCGAATCAGGCCGGAAAGCGAATGGTCGCGCGCCCGGCTGGCTTCGGCAGTGACCGGTTTGCCGAGGGCGCTCTCGAAATCGGCCTTGGTAATATCTCGCGTGCGGAAGAAACTTGGGGGCGGCCCCTCGATATCCCAAGTCTCCACCTGGCCGTTGGGGGTCTTTACTTCGACGGAGAGGTAAATGTGCGGATTCCGCCAGTCCAGTTTGGTGAAGGTGCCGTTCAACGTGACCCGATCGTTCAGGTCGAACAGGGCTGTCATATTGTGGTGGGCCCAAGCCGCCGCAGTTAACAACAAGCCAAGGGCGAGCGAGGCGCCAATCCTCTGGGTCATCGATTGCTCCTTTCGCAATCAGACGATTCTAACGTCAAAAAGTTCCGGCGGAAACCCTGATATCGGTATTTCCACGGGCTATCCGGTCAGCCGGGGCGCACACCTGGGCGGCGGGTTCACAGGATTGACCGGTCCAAACTTAAGGATCTACAATAGATGGGATACTGTCTTACACAGCGGTGAGCCGTATGAAAGCTGCGCGCGTTGCGATTTCCTCGATTTCCCTGCTCGGTTTAACCTGCGCAGGTATTGTGATATGGGCGGCGGACGAGAAGCCCAGCACCAAACCCGCCGCGGCTCCGCGCGAAACCATCGCGCGGCCGATCTCGGAAAAGGAAAAGAAGAGGCGGGAGGAAAAGCTCCGCAAGGAGCTCGAAACGCCGTACAAGAAGTGGCTGAACGAAGACGTCACCTACATCATTACGGACGAAGAACGTAAGGCGTTTGCGCGCTTGCAGAACGACGAAGAGCGCGAGCAGTTCATCGAGAACTTCTGGCTGCGCCGCGACCCGACTCCGGATACGGTAGAAAACGAGTTCAAAGAAGAGCACTACCGGCGGATTCAATACGCCAACGACCACTTCGCGTCGGGCATTCCGGGATGGAAGGCCGATCGCGGCCGGATCTACATTGCGTTTGGGCCGCCGGACGAACGCGATGAGCATCCATCAGGCGGTACTTATGAGCGGCCTCCGGAAGAAGGCGGGGGGACGACGACCGTATACCCCTTCGAGACCTGGCGGTACCGGTATATCGATGGCATCGGAAATGACGTTAACATCGAATTCGTCGATCCGACCATGACGGGCGAATACCACATGACCATGGATCCGTCGGAAAAGGATGCCCTGACCTACGTGCCGGGAGCCGGGCTGACCCTGATGGAGCAAATGGGATTGGCCAACAAGACCGACCGTTTCAACCGGACCGATGGAACGCACCTGGGAACGCCGCTGGGCGGACCAACCGCCAAAATGAACCAGTTCGACCGCCTCGACCAGTTCGTGAGATTGCAAAAGCCGCCGGAGATCAAGTTCAAAGATCTCGAGGCCCAGGTCAATTCGCGCATCACATTCAACATCCTGCCGATGACGCAGCGCGTGGATTACTTCCCGGTAACCGAAGCCTCCGTCCTCACCAATATCACCCTCCAGTTCAACAATAAGGATTTGCAGTTTCAGGCCAAGGACGGAGTGCAGAAAGCGACCGTGAACATCTATGGGCGAATCACGACGATTACCCGCCGGGTGGTCAATGTTTTCGAAGATACCGTGACCATCGATGCGCCCACGGAAATGCTGCAGGCCTACAGCCAGCGCAAATCGATCTTCCAGAAGACGATTCCGCTGCAACCCGGCACGTACCGACTGAACATCGTGGCCAAGGATATCGTCGGCGGCAACCTGACCAATTATGAACAGGCGCTGAATGTGCCCCATCTCGATGGCGACAAACTGGCCGCCAGCAGCCTGGTTCTGGCCGATCTGATCGAAAAGGTACCCACCAAGAGCATCGGGGCCGGGCAGTTTGTTATAGGAGATTCGAAGGTGCGGCCGCGCGTGGGCGACGCTTTCAAGCGCGACGAGAAAGTGGGTATCTATTTGAAAATCTATAACTTCGATGGAGACGAGAAGACCCATAAGCCGGTGGGCGAAGTGGAATATGAGCTGGTGAAGAGCGGGTCGAATGACCGGGTTTTCAACTTTACGGAGGAACTGGGAAAGATCCCGGGGGCCTCGGCCAGTCAGGTGACCATCGAGAAGTTGCTGCCATTGAAGGATCTGGCCCCCGGCCAGTACACGATCCGCATAAAAGTAACAGACAAAAACCGTAACCAGGTGCTCACACCCTCGGCCCAATTTACGGTAACCTAAATAGGACGGGTGCTTTCCCGCGAAATAGCGTCGATGAATGCCCAGACGCACAAATCGGCAGCAGTTTTGATCTTAGCGGCTGCGGGTCTTGCAGTTCCTTTTGCCTCGCGAGCGGCCGCGCCTATCGTTCTCTCCGGATCCATCGGCGGCGTGGTCACAAACTCGGTCGGCGTTCCCCAAATGGGAGCGTCGGTGGTGTTGTACAACCGGCAGGATCGTATCTACGAAAAGGCATTGACCGACGACAAGGGCGAATTCCGCTTCGCCGGCCTGTTCCCCGAGCTATATTCCATCCGTGTTTCGCTGGCAAGTTTCGTCCCGGCCCTGAAGCGCGAGATCTCGGTGCAGCCCGGAATGCGCAGCGTGCTGAATATTACCCTCAATACGCTCTTCAGTTCCATTCAGATCGCCTATCCGTTACCGGAGAACGGCTCGTTAATGACCGACGAGTGGAAGTGGATGTTGCGGACCGCGGCTTCAACGCGTCCCGTATTACGTTTTGCGGGCGACGGTCTTGGCAAAGATGTCAGCCAGAATTCTCATACCGCGCTGTTTTCGGAGACGCGCGGAGTTCTGAAGGTGTCGGCCGGCGACGGGCCTCCCGTACCCGGGATCGGAAACGAAGTCGATATCGGGACTGCATTCGCACTGGCCACCTCGGTCTTCGGCAACAACCAACTTGAGGTCAGCGGCAATGTAGGCTACGGCTCGCAAACCGGCGTCCCGGTAGCGGCGTTCCGTACGGCTTATAGCCGCGGCAGCGGGGCCGGTCCCGAGATTTCCGTTACCATGCGGCAGTTATTTCTGCCGGGCGGCAACGGGGGAACGGGTTCGGAGTCTACACTGCCGATGCTGCGTTCGGTAGCGGCAAGCCTGGATGACCGCGCACAGCTTACCGACGACCTCGCGCTGCAATATGGCTTCACCTTGGATTCGGTATCGATCGGCGACCACCTGAATTACTTCAGCCCCTACGCGCGGCTGGTTTATTCGGCAGGTAAAGACGACACCCTGGCACTTGCCTACACGATAGGAAACGCGCGGCCCGACCTAGCCGGTGCGGGAGGGCAGGATTCCGACCTGCAGCGGGATCTGAACACGGTTGGGCTGTTTCCGCGAATCTCGCTCGCCGGAGGCCGGCCGAGAATTCAGCGGGGAAGTGAACTGGAGCTGACCTACAGCCACAAAGCGGGATCGCGAAGGTACGACCTCTCCGCCTATAAGGAATCCGTAACCAATGCGGCCCTTACGCTGGTGACACCGGAGGGCTTCCAGGGGAACGGCGATCTGCTGCCGGACCTCTTCACGGGTAATTCGATCTTCAATGCCGGCAATTATGCCGGCGCCGGCTACACAGCCGCCGTAACCCAGAACCTGGGAGAGAACTTCAGCGCAACTTTAATGTACGGCACGATGACCGGACTGACGGCATCGGAAGGGCAGACGCTCAACGGGAACCCGGAGGAACTGCGGCAGATGATCCGGTCAGCGCGGCGGCAGGCGGCCACGGCACGGATCGCTGCTACCCTGCCCGCGGCGGGCACGCATATGGTTGCCAGCTACCAGTGGTCGGGCGATCCCCGCTGGGCGATGCCGGGCAGACTTTACAGCACGCAGTCGCTGCGGCCCATGCCGGGCCTCAACATTTATGTCCGGCAACCGCTGCCGGGCCTCTCTATTCTGCCCTGGCGTATGGAAGCCACCGCGGACTTGCGCAACCTGCTGGCTGAAGGTTATTTGCCATTGGGCAATGCCAACGGGCAACAAGTGGTGCTGGTTCAGAATCCCCGGAGTTTCCGCGGCGGCCTCAGCTTTATCTTCTAGGCATCGCGCGCAGAACTACAACTCCCGCCAACAACAGAAGTGCCGCATAGCTGAGATAACGGCATAGCCGTAATTCCCAACCGCCATCGTAGTCCAATTGTACGTCACAAGATCCGTTGCAATCCGGCTCAAGCCAAAGCAGGCCGAGCCCATCGGCCTTGACCGATAAGGGCCGCTTTCCCGAATGCGCATGCCAGCCGGGGTGATACGAGACTTGCACCGAGATCGCCTGTCCGGCGGCGGCGCTGGTGCGGATGAGGATCCGGTTGCGGCCTTGCCACTGGAATTCGGCAGCCGGCGCCGAGGGATCATCCAAGGCCTTGACGTACGCTTCGATTGCGCTCACATCGTCCGTCGATCGCGGTGCGCTCTTGACGATGGACCCCGCGGGCACCACATGCGCCAACGAATTGCTGCGCCGCGGCACCTGGTAGATCGTGACATCGTCCGCGCGCCAGAGAACCGGCAGCAGGCCTTCGAACTTGGCGGGCTGGGAAAACGGCTTCCACGCTTCCTGGCTCTTGGGGCCACTGGTGGCGACCGCACTGACCCCATAGGCTTGCAGCCAGGCGAGCGCCTGCCGCGGACCGGAGTTCAGAATGGCTGCGAGCCCGCGCTGCTGAACTTGGCTGGCGGCCTGGCTCCACGAGCTTCCGGAGAATTGCGGGATCGGCGCAAAATCGTCGGCCCATTGCGCAATGCTGCCCGGCAGCATGACACGAGCGCCCGGCAGGTTTTGCGCGATCCAACGCGTAGTGCGGGCTTCGATGGTTTCTGTCTCATCGCGCGGTTGCAGGACGATCTTGGCGAACTTTCTGTGGCTCACGATTTGTTCGCCTGCAAACGCGACCACCAGGGCGATGGAAGTGACCTGAAGGGAACGAGGAGCGCGCAGGAACCACGAACGCAGGCCGAACACCACCAGGAGGGATAAGGCCAGCTCCATTTCGAATTTATAACGGCCCGGCTGCGGCAGGAATTGGCGGTTCATCCAGGCGAAAAGAATCGGGATACTCGCTGTCAGGTAGGCGAACAGGGCAAAGAACTGCAGCGTCCAATCGGTGGTCCATCGCGGGAGGTAGCGCCACACCAGGGCCCAACCAAGCGCTACAACAGCGATCCCGGTGATGGAACCTAAGGAGAATCCGCCGCCCGGCTGGGTCCCGGACGCCTGGGCGATCGCACTCCAAAGCGAAGGCGGCAGAAAGGGCGCGACCAGCGCATAAGCAAAAGCTCCCAATCCAAGGGTGACCGCGATATTGCGGCCGTAGTCGTGGCGGCGAAACACGAACAGAAGGCACAGCGCCGCCAGCATGATGTCTATGATGCCGAACTGGCTGGCGGCCGCCATGAGCGCGATCGCAAGCGTTGCCGGGATGTAGTAGCGGAATCGCCGTTCACGCAAGGAGAGCACCAGAAAGAGAATGGCGAACGGCAGCAAGGCGAGCGCGGCTGCGTGCGGCGTATCGTCCCAAACCGTCAATAGGTAGAAGCGGCGCGCATCCCAGAAATGCGCCAACGAGAACCGGTCATCCGGAACGATGAGATTGGTAATCGCGGTCAGCGAATAAAACAGTGCTGCCAGAAAACTGGCTCCCGGCGCACGGGTGAGCACCCATGCCATGGCGAAGAGCGAGAGAGGGCCGAGGCAATAGACGACGCCGGTGACGGATTGAAATGCTAAGGAGTCCGACACCCGGCCGAGCGACGCCCATGCCGCCGTCAGCGCTGGAACCAGCGGCGCATAGGTGAACTCGAAGGGGATACCCATATCCCAATACGGCCACCAGACGGGATGAAACCAGCTATCGCCCGCGCGGCTGGCAAGCGCGATCCAGAAGCCGTGCATGGAGTTCATGTAGGCAGTAGGATGGGACCAGAGATCGCGGCAGATGTAAGCGTTGATCCAGACCAACGCCACCGCAGCCAGCAGACCCAGGGACAACTCCCGTCGGGTAAGGGCGCCGCCGCTTCGGCCTAGCGCAGGGGCACTTCGATCCACGGCCGGTTCGCTCAAACGCATGCGAATGCTTTGAACCAGAATATCAGGGGGAACGAACAACGCCGCCGGAGGCCGGCTGATATTCTGAGCGTATGGCGAACGTTTTCGGTTTCAGCGATGACGAATTGAAGCTGCTGCTGGTGGCGGTCCGCCAGATGCGGCGCACCTTCGCCTCGGCCTTGAGACGCTCCCCCGATCCGGCCCTGGACGCGTACGCCGGTTTGTACGACCGCCTGTTTGAAAAGCTGAAGGATATGGCAGGCCCGGTGCCGAAGGACCTGGAAGGCGTGCTGGAGTAGGCAGCCCGGCGGCGGATGATACACTGATCGTAACAGCCGGGGCGCTTAGCTCAGCCGGTTAGAGCGCCTGCCTTACAAGCAGGAGGTCCGCGGTTCGAGCCCGCGAGCGCCCA
>PSRJ01000281.1 GCA_003175985.1 Terriglobia bacterium | reverse complement strand
CTTTCGCCATACTGCGGCGACGCGAGAAGCCGGTCCACAACTTTGGAGAACGCTTCGGTCGAATTGTCCGCCAGAAACGCATCCACCTGTTCCGGCGTGGGCGGCAGTCCGACGAGATCCTGATACGCCCGCCGGATGAGAGACCGCTTATCGGCTGAGGCTACCGGCGCCAGTCCTTTCTCTTCCAGTTTCGCCATGACAAAGCGGTCGATGGGAGTTTTTGCCCAAGCCGTATCTTTAACGGAGGGCAGTGCCGGCTTTTTCACCGGCTGGAAAGACCAGAAGTTGCGCTGCTCTGGTCGAATCGTGAAGGATGCAGTCGGCGCTGCTGCAGTGACGGGTTTCGCTGTTTCCTCCGGCCAAAACGCCGCCATCGCCTTGATCCAATAAGTGAGATCGGCAATTTCGTTGTCCTTCAGCTTATTGCCGCCCATCGGCATCTTGAGGCTGGAATCTATGTGGGATACGGCCCGGATCAGCAGACTGTCTTCGGGATGACCGGGGACGATCGCGGGGCCGGAATTACCGCCGGCCAGCAAAGAGACCCGCGAATCGACACGCAGCCCGCCCAGCTTGTTGTCCGTATGGCACGCGTAGCAGTTGTTGGCCAGCACCGGCCGAATCCGTGTTTCAAAAAACTGGACTCGTTCAGCCGCTTGTTGGGCCAGACCTAAGGGAACAACGGCCAGAAATCCCACTCCCACTCTTCGAAACCGCATTCCCACGCTCCTCCTCTTCTTTGGGTTTTAGTCTTACACCGAGCCAATTCGGAGTCAAGGGGCCTAGCCCCTGAAAACAAGACACCTGCACATCTCCCAATGTGCAACTCGCGACATCGCTTTCTGCCTCATCCAACAGGTGGGGCGGACCACCCTTCAGAAGGCTAGCTTCAACCCAAACTGGATAATTCTCGGATCGAAGGCGGAGGTAATGCGCCCAAAAGCTGAGGTGCCCAATTGCTTGCCTGGGGGCACCCAGTTCGGGTGATTCACTGCATTGAAAAGCTCTGAGCGGAACTGCAGTCTCCACTTTTCACCGAAGGCAAAGTTCTTGGTGGCGGAGAGGTCAATCCCGATCATGCCGGGGCCTGTGATTACGGCCCTTCCCGAAGTGCCATATCGTATCGGGTTCTGCTGAACGAGGCAGGACGTATTGAAGAACTTATCGATCGTCTGCTGGCCGCGGGGAAGATTGGGATTGCAAACCAAATCCGGCCTTAGAGCTTGATTCGTGCCCATTTGCCCGATATCCCCTGAGAATTGCGGCGTCATCGGCAGCCCTGACTCCAGTTGGATAATCGAATCCGTTGCCCAGCCTGCAAACACCTGCTTGACGACACCGTGACTGTTCCGGGCAAATGGCAACTGGTATGTAGACGCGACTGTGAAGCGCTGACGGTGGTCCAGGTCGGCCAGCCCCTTCTCTGCTTTAAGATTCAGGATGTTCTGCGCTCCCGCGGCTGAAAGCCCATAGCCGCCGCCGCGCCAGCCGGGGTTGTCGGACATGGCTTTCGAGAACGTGTAGGTCGTCAGGAATGTCAGTCCATAGCTGAAACGCTTTTCGACGCGCACCGTTCCGCCATTGTAGTTAGAAAACCCCGTAGACTGCTCCTCGAAGACGTTCTGCAGGGGTATGATGACACCCTGCTCAATCGTGACCGGGACCAGCCGCCGCAACTGATTGCGGGAATCCCCGATATTATTTGGGATGTTCGGGTTGTTGCTCAGGTCTGGTATCGCGGCATAGGGACCGAGCGGCTCGGCCAGATTCAGCGCAATCTGGCGTTCCAGGCGCGTCGCCTTCGACCCTGCGTAAGCGACTTCTACGACAACCTGTCCTGGCAACTGACGCTGGATGGAAAGGTTCCAGTTCTGAATGTAGGCATTCTTAAAATCGGCATTGAAATTGTTCGGCCCAGGCTGGAATTGCGCCACCGAACCCGGACCTCCATTTCCCAAGCCCGGCTTGGCGATTCGAAAGCCGATCAGCCCGTTGGGGACCGGCGGCCCATTCAGACCGAAGGAGAGATTCTCCTGGTCTTCGATAACTTGCGGGTAGTTGATCAGCGTGTCACCGTTCAGTGAGATCGGGACCGTGTCAAAGAAGATCCCGTAGCCACCCCGGACCGAGGTCTTGCTGCTCCCGAATGGCCGCCAAGCGAAGCCGAACCGCGGCCCGATATCCTTTTTATCCGTGGGAGCGAGCGATTTAGGTAGATCCTTGCCCGCTATCCCATATCGCGTCTGGTAAGGGCTGTTCGACGCCAGGTTCAAATAGTTCGGTCCGCAGACCGTGTAGCTGGGGCAATGGTTCGGGTATAGCCATGAAGAGAGAGGCTTGTCAGGGTCATAAGGGGGCGTATAGTACATATAGCGAACGCCGAGGGTGAGAGTAAGATTACGGCTGATCTTGTACTCGTCCTGAAAAAACGCTCCCCATTCCCGCGCTTCGAAACCGAGTTTGAAATCGCCGACGAGGCGAGTCTTCTGCCTCGCCAAACCCTCCAGGAAGGCTGCGGCCGTGTTTCCGGTGTTTGGGACTCCTTGTTCGCCGGTCCAGCCTGCGTCGTCAAACGCGAAGGTTCCGCGGGTCCCCCCGTCGCCGCCCAGTGGCCCTATTGAATTGATCTTTACATACCGCAACTCACCGCCGGCCTTCATGTAGTGTTTCCCCTTGTTGAACGACAGGATCGCCATGGGCTGGTAAGTCTTGTTTCGATAGACAAAAGGCCCAGTGCCGTTGCCGAGGCCGGCGTAGCCCGCAATGGTTATGGCGGGGGCGCCCTTATTGCCAGTCTGCTCGGCGATATCCATGCCGGGGATGGCAAAGATACTCAGCCAGTCCGGTCCGGCCTCTGCGCCGCTGTGCTCGTACCAACCCTGATGGCCGAATCGGAGCTCGGCGACTACGTTCGTGGAGAGCACCTTGGTGTAATTAACACTGATATTCATGGTTCGCACGTCCGCCGCCAGGCCGAAACCGGGGAATGTCTGTGGGGTGTATTGGCGGGAATCCTGCAGAGAAAAGCGGCCAAACAACGTGTCTTTCGCCGTGAACTGGTGATCGATCCGGGCTGCCACCTGGTCCGTGTTGTTCTTATTGGATCGGCTGTCGACGTAGTTGTTAATGATGTCGCCTGTGGCCGTCGACTGGCCGGTAGCATTCGGAAGAGGCATGAATGTCGTATTGGCGACCATCTTCGCCGCTACCGGGTCGAACTGGACCTGGGGGATCAGATTGCCGGCGTATGGATCCCTCACCCATTGGAGCTGGCCATTGGCCGCGGTAACCTGCCTTGACGTGCGGGGATCGAAAAGCTGTCCGCGTTGAAATGTCCGGCCCAGAGCGTCGGGCGTGGTCAACGCTTTCTGGAGGTACTGGCTGAAATCACCGGATCGCTGCGCGGGGGTCAATACCTGGGTGACAGTGGAGCCTCCGCGGCGTTGCCGGAATTCCTCCACGTTTACGAAGAAGAACGTCTTGTCTTTAACGATCGGCCCGCCCAGGTTGCCGCCGAACTGGTTCTGATTGTACTGCGGCGCGCACGCCTTCCTGGTCGTAATATTGGGATCGCTCTTGTCACAGGGGAAAGCCCCGGAATTGCGATCGAAGAAATTGCGAGCTTGCACCTTGTTGTTCCGGTTAAACTCCCATAGCGTGCTGTGAAACGAATTGGTGCCGGACTTGGTGATTACATTGACCTGCGCTCCGGCGCCTTTACCGAATTCCGCCGAGTAGTTACTGGTTTCAATCTTGAACTCCTGGAGAGAGTCGATACTGGGCCTGAATGTGATCTGGTCGTTGAGCGGGTTCGAGTTGGAAGTTCCGTCGATCTGGAATGCGTTCTGATCGGCTCGCAATCCGTTGGCCGAGAAGCCGTCGGGGCCGGTTTGGCCGCCCTGGGTGCCGCTGTCAACGCCGGGAACCAGTCGGGCCAGTTGCAGAAAGTTTCGGCCATTCAGTGGCAGCTCGACAATTTTTTGGGTGTCCACGACTGCCCCGAGCGCCGCGCTCTCACTCTCAATTAGCGGCGCCTGGCCGGCGATTTCGACGGTTTCGGTAGCTTGCCCGATTTCCAGAGAGACGTCAATTCGGGCATTCTGGTCGACTTGCAGTGTGATGTTGCTGCGCTCGGCCCGACGGAAACCGGCAAATTCCACACGCACGCTATAGGAGCCTGGATTTAAACCGGGCAGACTATATTGGCCTTGCGGATTCGTAATCGTCTGGCGCAGGAAGCCCGTATCGTTGTTCGTCGCGCTCACGGTTGCACCCACGACGACTGCACCCGACGAGTCTGTTACGTTTCCATACATCGTCGCCGTGCCAAGTTGGGCCCATACCTGGTTGGCCCCCATCAGCCACAGGGCGCACACCAAAACGCAAACTCGCGGGATTCCGCGTGACGTTAATTCTCTTTCCATGTGGTCCTCCCCCGGAACTCTCAACCCGAATCGCAGGGTCGCTGAAGCTTGGCCCCGATGGTCCCCGTTGAACCAACGATGCGGATCTCGTGTTGCGCCTTTTTTAAGTGTGGGCGATTATACACCTACCACCAGTCTGTGAACAGGGGGTTCCTTGCGCGTGTGGCGCGCGCGGGCAGTTGTTACCAGAGCACCTCGATTGCGGCTCATTCCGGTGTAGTTTCGCTTTCCGCTCTGCATGGAGTTACAATTCGGATCACCGGGGTTGAAAATGACATTTCATCGAATTTTGTTTTGCTGCTTCGTTGGCGCGGCCTCTCTTCTCGCACAAGAGATTACGGCAAATATTGTCGGGGCCGTGACCGATGCTACAGGCGCCGCCGTGCCCGGCGCCAAGGTCACTGTAACTGCCACGGCGCGCAATTTGGTGGTGCGCGATCTGGCCACCAACGGTGAGGGTTTATACTCGGCTACCCTGCTTCCGGTGGGCGAGTACTCCGTGACCGTCGAGGCGAAAGGTTTTCGGAAGGCTACGCAGGCGGGCATTGCACTGACAGCCAACCAGAAATTCACGGCCGATTTCAAACTGGAGGTCGGCGATGTGAACCAGGAGATCACCGTGACTGCCGATGCGGCGCAGGTGGAACTGCAAAGCGCACAGCAGTCGGGCTTGATATCGGGTACTCAAGTTCGCGAACTCTCGTTGAACAACCGGCACTTTGCGCAATTGGTCGCTCTCCAGCCGGGCGTCAGCTCGAATCTATCGGACCAGATCTATATGGGCGCCACGAATCCCACGGGCGGCCAGAACATCGTCGGCCTCTCTATCAATGGCACGCGGCAGAGCCAGCAGAGCTGGACTGTAGACGGCGCGGACAACCTGGACCGCGGCGCGAATATCACCATCAACATGTATCCGAGCATCGACGCGATCGACGAAATCAAGATTGTCCGCTCGCCGTACTCCGCGGAGTTCGGGCGCGCCGGCGGAGGGCAGATCAGCGTCATTACCAAGAGCGGCACCAACGAACTGCATGGAACGGCCTACGAGTTCCTGCGCAACAACTGGCTAAACGCCAACAACTTCTTCAACAATTTGAACGGCAACCCGCGCCCGCCTCTGCGCTACAACGATTTCGGGTATACGGTAGGCGGTCCGGTTTACCTGCCGCATGTCTATAACGGAAAGAACAAAACATTCTTCTTCTTTTCCGAGGAGTTCCGCAGGGTCATCAACTACAACGCGCAGACCGTTCAAGTGCCCAATGCCAGCGAGCTCAAGGGCGCTTTTCCGAATCCGGTCTGCATTTCGATTTCCTCGGACGGCACGACTTGTAATGCTACTGGTACTCAGATCACCACCATCAATCCGATCGCGCAGCAATATATCAATGACATTTTTTCCAAGATTGGCGTGCCGGCCACCGGCAACAACCTGTACAATCCGGTGCGTGGAATCTTTAACGCCCGCCAGGAAATCGTAAAAATCGATCACAACTTTGGCGAGAAGCTGGCGATCCGCGGGAGCTTTCTACACGACTCCATCCCAACTACCGAACCGTTTGGCTATGGAACGAATCTCGCCACCCCCGGAGTTGCCACCACGCAAACCAACTCGCCGGGCTGGAGCTTCGTACTCCGCGCGACCAGTGCCTTCTCACCGACCTGGTTTAATGAAGCCGGCTGGGCCTGGAGCCACGGAGGGATCTTCAGCCATCCCGTAGGCTTGATGGCGCGGGCCAATTCGGCGGACATTAGCCCAAAGCTGGTTTTCCCCGGTAATCCAGAGCGGGTGCCGACAATCGCTTTCACCGGAGGATTGAACGGACTCGCCAGCTTCGGGCCATACGACAATTTCAGCTACAACCACTCGATCTTCGACAACATGACGAAGGTGCACGGCCGCCACACGCTAAAGTTCGGCGCGGCCTTTTACTATTACCGCAAGAACGAAAACCAGCTTGCCGACAATGCCGGGGCTTTCACGTTCGGCAACACGCCGCGTCCGGCGAATAACGTGACCCTGGAACAATCGTGGGCCAACTTCCTGTTGGGAGTGGTCTCCAATTATTCCCAGACCTCCCAGGACCTGACGGCCGATTTCCGCACCAAGACTTTTGAGGCCTATATTCAGGATGACTTTCGGGTTCGCTCCAATCTGACTCTCAACCTGGGATTGCGTTATTCGAACTATCGCCAGCCCATCGACGCACACGGCATCCTGACCAGCTTCGATCCGCTAAAGTTCGACCCGTCCAAGGCGTTTCAAATCGACCCGGTCACGGGGAACCGCATCGCAGGCACGGGCGATCCCTTCAACGGCATTATTCAAGGGGGAAAGAATTCGCCTTACGGAGACGCCATTGCCCGGCAGCGCAACTTGGATTTCGCCCCGCGCGTGGGTTTCGCATGGGACCCGTTCGGGAAAGGCAGAACGTCGGTGCGGGCGGGCTACGGCATCTTTTACGATGCAACTTTGCTCGGCTTTCTGGAGACCGCTTTAGGGGCCAATCCTACTGCTTCTTATTCGCAGGTCCAGATCGCGAACACGCGATTCGAAGATCCAGCGGCGGGATCGCCGGTCGTCAGCCTGGCGCCGCCCAGCCCGCGAGGCTGGGACCCCAATTATCACGACCCGTATATCCAGCAGTGGAGTTTCGAGATCCAGCAGCAGTTGACCAGCGACTCGATGTTCTCGATCGGCTACGTCGGAACCAAGGGCACGCATCTGATCGGGGCTATCGACATTAACGAAGTTCCACCGGGAGCCGCGGCGGCTGCCGGGTTGGTTCCTCCAGGGGGTTACATCACTGCCGGCATACGGCCGCGGCTCAATATCCTGCGTCCTTATCGGGGCTACAATGCCGTGAACATGGTGGAATCCTGGTTCAATTCCAACTATCACGCTCTACAAACCAGCTTCAATAAGACTTTCGGAAAGTCGGGTACGTTGGGTTTGGCGTACACCTGGTCGAAAAACATTACCGACAACAACAGCGACCGCTCCAATGCGCCGGCGAATTCTTATAATTTCGAAGGCGACCGCGGCTTGGCGACTCTCGACCGCCGCCATGTCTTGACTGCATCGTACGTGTATCCGGTGCCGTTCTTAAAGAACGGGCACGGCCCGGCGGCCTACGCACTCGGCGGCTGGGAACTTTCCGGCATAATCACGTGGAATACGGGGCTGCCGGCGCCAATCAGTTCGGGCACCGGAAACGACGCCGGCGGACTCGGCGCGGCCAACAACGCTTCGTCGCTGGCAGGATACCGGCCGGATGTTGTCGGCGACCCGAATTCAGGCTCTAACATACGAAACATTTATCAGTGGTTCAACATATTGGCCTTTGCAGAAGTGCCGCCGGGCGCGAACCGGCCCGGCAATTCCGGGCGCTTCATCATCCAAACGCCGGGAATTGCGCGCTGGGATTTTTCGTTGTTCAAGTCGTTCTCGATCACCGAGCGGGTGCGGATTCAGGTTCGCGGCGAAGCGTTCAATCTCTTGAATCATGCCAATTTCAACGCGCCCAACACCACATTTGGTAATCCGAATTTCGGCAAGATATTGGGCGCTCGCGATCCGCGCCAGATCCAGCTTGGGGCGAAGGTCGTATTCTAGTTTCGGCGTAATGCGTTCGATCACTGCCTTTGTTTTCGGCATTTCAACTCTGCTGCCGGCGCTCTCCGCACAGAGCGCGAAAGCGCCGGCCTCGGACTGGCCCTTTTACAGTCGCGACCTGGCCGGTACGCGCTTCTCGCCGCTCGCGCAGATCAATGGCGGAAACGTGGGCAGGCTGGCGCAGGCGTGGTCCGTTCGCCTGGCGCCGGAGGGTATCGCAGGGGCGGCTAGTCCTACCGAAGTGTTTCAGGAAGTCACGCCCATCGTCGTGAATGGAGTGATGTACCTGCCGGCGGGGAACCGCATCCTCGCGCTGGAGCCGGAAACCGGGAAAGAAATCTGGCGCTACGAACTAAAGGCCGGCCAGGCATCGTTTCGGGGCGTCGCCTATTGGCCGGGCGATCGCAACAACCCGCCTCGAATTCTTTTCACCAGCCTCAAGAAGATGCTGGCCCTGAACGCCAACACGGGCAAGCCGGACCCGGGATTCGGGAGGGAAGGCGAAATCGACATGACTGTGGCGTTCGCGGGCGTTCCTACGATCTACAAGGATGTCATTCTAGTGGGCGCCAATGCCTTCGGCCCGGGGGAACGCCACATCGATCCGCAAGGAGAGTTGCCCGAGTGGCCTGATAAGACACGCGGCGATTCGCGCGCCTATGACGCCCGCACCGGGAGGAAGCTATGGGAGTTTCATACGACTCCGCAGCCCGGCGAAACGGGCCACGACTCCTGGGAAGGAGATAGCTGGAAGGATCGCGGCGGCAACAATGTGTGGTCCGTGGCGATGGCGGTGGACGAGCAGCGCGGCATCGTTTACATGCCGGTCGGCGGGCCTGCCGCGAACTATTGGGGAGGCGACCGCAAAGGCAACAACCTCTTCGCCAACTCCCTGGTCGCCGTGGATGCGGCGACGGGTAAGCTCAAATGGTATTTCCAGACGATCCACCATGAGCTATGGGACTACGATCTGCCGCCCGAGCCGGTGCTGCTGGATATCGTTAAGGATGGTAAGAAGATTCCCGCCGTCGCGCAGACAGGTAAGGCGGGCTACATGTTCATTCTCGACCGGGTCACGGGAAAGCCGGTATTTGGCGTCGAAGAGCGTCCGGTGCCGCGGGGTTCGGTGCCCGGCGAGTGGTATTCTCCCACGCAACCATTTCCGCTGAAGCCGCCGCCGCTGGCTCGTATCAGCATCAAGCCGGAGGATCTGGTTGCGGCGGAAGATACTACGCCCGAGCACGCGCAGGCCTGCCGCGAACTTTGGGAGAAAAACAAATTCTACAACGCGGGGCCGTATACTCCGTGGCCTTTGCAGGGGGAAGGAGTTCCACCTCTGATTCAGTTTCCTGGATTTACTGGTGGGATTAATTGGGGCGGAACGGCGGCGGACCCCAAATCGGGATACATTTTTCTTCACACCAAAGACAGTGCAGCGACTGGTTGGGTGCGGCAGAATCCCAAGTACACTCCAGGCGCGGACAGAAACGAGCTGCCCTACGATCGTGCCGGCGGCCCCCCGTTCAGCGTTGCGATCAAAGATAACGAGGGACGCATCATCGGCAACTGGCCTTGCCAGAAACCGCCATGGTCGCGACTGGTGGCGGTGAACGCGAATACGGGTGACATTGCATGGCAGGTACCGCTCGGGGTGAATGAAACGCTTCCGGAGGGGAAGAGGAACGCAGGTGCCGCAGGCAGCGGCGGACCCATTGCGACGGCGGGCGGATTAGTCTTCATCGGCGCCACGACAGACTTGCGCTTTCGCGCGTTCGATTCGAGAAGCGGCAAGGAACTGTGGTCGGCGAAACTCGACTACAACGTAACTGCCGTGCCGATCACGTACCAGGGCAAGAACGGCAAACAATATCTAGCCGTGGTGGCCGCAAGCGGCGGCCCGCGACGCGGCAACGGACAATCGCTGGTTGCGTTCGCGTTGCCTTAGCGGGCATTGGTTAAGCGGGCGCCAGTGCGAGCCAGGCGGCCAGCGCAGCGTACTTCTGGTCCTGCTGCCACGGAGGCCCGAGGAGTTTTCCCCAGTCGCGGAGAATCCACTCGAGTTCGTCAGAGCTTAGCTTCAGTGTCCCACCTGCGTTCTCGAACAACTCCCGCTCCTTGAATTCGCGGACAGGGAGTCGGCATTGCTGGCTTGCGTGCACCAGGACGTCCCGATAGAATTCGCCTTCGGCAGTGTGGATCAGCGCGTGAGAGGCCAGCGTGGCGGCAAGTGTTCCGAGCGGACGGCCCGACGCGCGCAAGTTTCCACATGCCGCGACTTCGAAGCCGCGCAGGTGCAGCTTCTCGATTACGCCGGCCAATTCGTCCTGGGCGCGCTGCCGCGTGGTACGCGTGCAGCGCGCAATCCATTGTTCTGCCTGGCGCAATGGCAAATTCTCCGCCGCGTGAAACGGCTGCTTGGCATCGACAGATGCGGGATCCGAAAGTTGCAGACGCTGCCGGTGAACGACGACTGGCGGCCGGGAGGAATCAGCCAGAGCTACCAAAGCCGCCCAACCCGAGTGGGCCCGAAAACCCAGCGCAGTGCGAGTCATCAGGCCAATTCTACGCCGAACCTACTGGCCGGTTTTGATCTGAATCAGTTGGAGGACCTCGCCCGTGGTTTGATCGACGGTCTCGATATTGCCGATCCCCGGAGCGTAGTACTTGTTTTCCAGCGCGCCAGGCTCCAGCGTCGATCCCTCCAACGTCTGCAGGCAATTGGTGAAAGTACCGTACGGAACGGACACGGTTTGCGTCAGGCTTTGCACATTGGCCCAGTCCTCGGCCACGTTAATGAGGAATTCCTGGCGGTACGTATCTCCGTTGGCTGGATGCGCTTCCATGATGATCCCGGGCTTAGCGCCATCGATCCCCCCGGTCCAGGAGCCCTCAACGCTAACCACGCGCCCATTTTCAAGATCATTCGAATTCTCGCCGAAATACCAGACATTTCCGGCGGTGTCCTGGGCGAACCAATCCAGCGTGTCTTCTGTCAATACACCATTGATCATGACAGTGTCATGAACTTCAATGCATGTCACGCCTAAGATGACCTTCGTGTTGTGTGTGACCGCGACTTCGTTATGTTCCAGACCGCTGGCCGTCTGGCCCTCATAGACAAAAGTGGTGCCCGGCACCATCGGCAAATATGGGTTATCGATCTTGCTCACGAAGTTGGCCGAGTTAATGACCGGGTCATACGGGCCGCCGCCAAGCTTCTGACACAGTGAGAGGCGCGCGGAAGACTGAGCGCCGCAGGTCTTTAGGGCGCTCGAATAGTCACTCTGCGCCTGCGCTTTGCAGGTCGCCTGACTCTGGGCATTGCTGATGTTCTCACACATGCCTAATGCCAGCGAAAGATCGCTTTGCGCGCTCTGTTGGCAGGCAGCGGATTCGTCTTGCGAGGACACTTGGCACGCATTGTTATTGGCGGCAAGCGCAATAGAGACCGAGGCAAAGCCGGTAATGGCGAAAAGTACGGGTAACCGGAGGCATATCATTATCGGAGTTCTCCTTGCTCCTAACTATAGTCTTGTTCCCGCCCGAGATAGCGCTTCGATCGAATTCAGCGTATAGGGATGTACGTTTTGAGAGCGATCTCCCAGGAACCGGCAAGGCGGCCGCGGTTCTTACGCCACCACTGCACCGGTTTCGCGGGTGTCGTATCCGGCAAGGACTTCCAGACGCCGGCGCAACGAGGCGCGCTGCAACACATCCAGGAATGCTTTTACGGCCGGGAGGCTGGCTGTGCGCCTCCGCATCACCAGGTCGTAGCGTTCGGCGTGGAGAGGGATGAAATCCAGGCCGAACGTCCTGGCTGCGGATTGGGTCGCCAGGCATACATCCGCATCTCCCGAAACGACGCCATACGCGGCCGCCAGGTGACCATATGCCACCTGGTCATATCCCGGGATCTTGCTGCCATCCACTCCGCAGTTTTGAAGAAGTTTGTCCAAAAGAGCCCTGCTTCCCGAACCCGGCTCGCGGTTTCGAAACCGGATATTTTTTCGGGCCAGATCTTCAATCTTCCGAACATGCTTGGGGTTGCCGGGTGCGACAACCAATCCCTCCTGCCACCGGGCGAAGGTCACCACGGTCAAATCCTCGCCGGGGAACTCGCTACGAATAAAGGGGAGGTTGAACTCCCCAGTCTTGGGGTCTTCCAGGTGGGAACCGGCGATGTGGACCGAGCCTTGTTTCAGCCAGCGAAGAGCCAGTTTGCTGGAAGCGGCTGCGGATACGATCTCCACACCGCTGGCCTTCTCCACGATCCGGGAGAGAAGACCCGTAGCCGGATCGCAGCCTGCCAGCACCAGCCGTTTTTGCGCGACCTCCTCCTTGGCGAACACGACCAGATCCGCGCGATCAGTCCCATGCGCGGTTTGCTGGATGATTCCATCGGCTTCCGGCATGTAATAAGGCGAGGCAGTCACTGGAACGCTCACCCAACGCGACCCGATCTGGCAAACTCGAACAGGCTGCCCGTTTTCTACTACGCCGGCGCTCAAGACCTGTGCGGCCATCGGCTCGGCCGATACCTGCGCGCTCTCTGGAAGAGAGAATAATTCGTCGACTGTGACCTCCAACTCGCGCGCAAGACGCAAGGCCACTTCCGTATTCGGAACGAAGGTTCCCGCCTCGATCGCGTAGATGGTCTGGCGGCTGATGCCTGCTCGCCGCGCCAGATCAGAAGCGCCCACACCCCTGCTCTTTCGAACTTGAGCGAGCCGGCTTTCAACGCGTGGTTTCAATTGGCGTTAATTATTCTAGCGCCCGGAGTCAGAAATGCACCTTGGCGGCGAATTCGAAATCGCGCGGGCTCCCCGCGCTGGTAATCGTCCCGAACGCGCTGCTCCCGAAGCTTCCATTAGGATCGTTCAGCGGCGGGGTATTCGAAACATTGAACGCCTCGGCGCGAAATTCAAGCCTTATCCGCTCCGTCACCCGGAACGTCTTGCCGATCATCAGGTCGGCATTCTGCAAGCCGGGCCCGCGCACGGGGTTCCGCGAGCTATTACCGATCACGAACTGCGGAACGGCTGCGAAGGCTGCCGTGTTGAAATATCGCGCCACGGTGCGGCCCGCGAATTCGTTCGGATCGGCAGTCCGGTTCGGCCGCTGGACGGCGAAACCGAGGCTCGAGTTGTTATTAATCGCTTGCGTCACGGGCACGGCGTCTCCGGCTTGCACGCGCACCAGTCCGGCAATCTGCCATCCCGAGATCTTCCAGAGGCGGGGAATATCGTAGACCCAGCCGAGTGCGAATACGTGCGGAATGTCGCCGCTGGAAACGTCTTTCTCGAGATGCCGGTTGAACGCATCGGCGGCGCCTGTGTTATTCAAAACCGGCCCGGAAAAGATCGTTTGCGAGAACACGCTCGACGCATCGTCGATGAGCTTGGAAAACGTATACGCGGCATTCAGCGTGAAACCGTGCGAGAAGCGCTTTTCCAGTTTCAGGGCGGCGGCGTGATAGTTCGAGTTTCCGACGTTGTCGCGAAAGAGAGCCACATTCGTGAAGCGGGAGTACGGACGCAGGAGTTGTTGCGCGGCGATGGTTGACCCTCCCAAGGAAGAGGAAGCGGGGATCTCCCCAAAGTACGGATTCGGAACCTTGGTCAACAAGGCAGTGCCCAAGGGGAGGTATTGTGTCGGAAGCTGATTGATGTTCGCGTCGGGAATCCCAAGCCGCGTATTCTTGGACCCGAGATACGCAATTTCCACGTTCCAGTTGGTTGCGATCGTCTTTTGAACCGTAAAGTTCCACTGCTGCGAATATCCCGAACCGTTATGACGGTCGACTCCGAAGACGCCTTGACCCAGGCCCGAGTTCGGATTCGGCGCGGACACTGAAACCGCGGGGCCGCCAGCCAACGGGAAAGCAGCGTTCAGATTGTCCGCTGACTGCTGGCCGATAGTCTGTACAAATGGAAACTGCGGCATTGTGAAGGGCGTGGTGATACCGGACTGCTCAAAGTAGACTATGCCGTAACCGGCGCGCGCCACCCAGCTCTGGCCCATGCGATAAGCCAACCCGGCGCGCGGCCCGAAATCGCAACATTCGAGCTCCCTGGCAGTGTGTGGGAATTCCAGCACTTGCGTGGCGAGGTTGAATACGGCGCCCTGGTTGTGTCCTTCGGTTGATGGAAAGTTGAGCGTGTAGCGGACGCCGGCGTTCAGGGTAAGACGCGGCGAGAGATTCCAATCATCGCCGATAAAGAACTCCGCAATGTGAGCGCGCGGGTGAATCACATTCTTCTGAACGTCTAAGGAGAATGCATTCACTTGCCCCAGCAGAAGCGACGCGAATGCATTGCCGCTTCCGGCAACTGCCGGACTGTTGGTGCCGGTGGTGGTAAACGAAAACGACCCCGTTGGATTGGGGGGGTTGAGAACATCCAGGGCTTCGCGCCGGATGTCAGCGCCGAATTTGACGGTGTGGCGCCCCCGAACCAGCGAGAGCGTATCCAGAAGCTCGCCGGTGGACGTCGTGAAATGGGAATTGGCGGAGGCCGCGGGCCCGATCTGCTGGAATCCGGCTACGTTGAAAATGGGCAGGACCGATGCGAAAGAATTAGTCGGGAGCCCCGGAACCGTGATTCCTCCATTTTGGAGCGACGACTGGTTCAGAGCGCGCCTGGAATACCCTACACGGAATTGATTCAGGGTGGAGGGCGAACGAGCCCAACTGTAATCTCCGGCGATCGCTTCGGCGTGCGTGAGGGCATGCCCGATTACACCAGAGGTCAGGGTTCCGCTTCCATCGGGGAGCGGAGTTACGGGGCTGTCGTCATCACGGAGAAGCGTGTAGCGGACGAAAACCCGGTGCTTGTCCCCAAAGTAGCGGTCCACGCGAAAGTCGGCCTGATCCTGATTGTCGGGTTCAGTGGCCGTTCGCGTGTAATTATTGGGGCCCGAAACGTTGGGTAGCGGATAATGTTGCAGCACCTGGAGGGCGATCGGGTCGAATCGCGATAGGGGGATAGTGCTATTCGCAAACGGAGTCCGCGGCGAAGTAGACGGATCGAAAATGGCCGAACTAAAGATGCCCTGACGCTGCGCCGGCGTGGGAACCACGCTGAAACGCGTGATTCCAGTCCGCAGGCGCGTCCCTTGCCAGTCCACGAAGAAGAAGGTCTTGTTCGCCTGAACTGGTCCGCCGAGAGTGAAGCCATACTGGTTGCGGCGGAACTCCGGCTTAGACCCTGGCTGGGTGAACAGGTTGCGCCCATTCAGCCTGTCATTGCGGAAGAACTCGAACACATCGCCATGAAATCGATTGCTTCCGGATTTTCCGGTCACCATGACCGTGCCCCCATTCGAGCGGCCATACTCGGGGGAATACGCGTTTACGTTCAGCTTGAACTCCTCCATACCGTCGATGATCGGATAGTAGACCACCTGTCCGGGTTCTGGCTGCAAAACACTAATGCCGTCGTAAATATATTCGTTTGTTCGCGGGCGGCTGCCATTGATCCGGGGCAGGAACTGGCCATTAGGCAGCGCCACACCGGGAGAGAGCGTGACCAGGGGTATGAAGTTCCGGCCGTCGAGCGGCAAGGAGGCGATCTTCTCCTCTTCCACATGCAAGCTGACTTCGCCGCTGCCGGTTTGCAACAGGGGAGCAGCCGCGGTCACCTCCACGGACTGCGAAGCCGGGCCGACTTGCAACTGCACGTCCAGTACGGTGCGGTCCCCCACCCGCAAAACTATGCCGGACTGCTTGTAGGTGCGAAATGCCGGCTGCGTTACGGTCAGCACGTACTCTCCGGAAGGCAACCCGAGGATGTGATACTCGCCGCGGCGGTTGGATGGGGCGGCATACTCCACCTTTGTGGCGAGGTTCAGCGCGTCCACCTTGGCGCCGGGAACTGGCAGGCCGGAAGGATCCAGAATGGAGCCGTAGAGCTCCGCCCGGTCCGCTTGGCCGAAACATAACACCGACGCAATTACCAATCCGCAAGGGACCGCAACACGTGCGCTCATTTTCGCCGTCCAGTGTACCGTATGATGGACAGCGTAATTTTATCACGTCAAGCGTGGAGTTTCTATGCGTGGGAACAGGGATATCGGGCGGCGCCAGAGCAGCGCCGCCCAGGCGGGATGTTACAGGCCTCCCCCTCCGTGCCGCACGCGGGGCTTATCGGTCTCGGCGTAGTCCGCACCGGACTCGCCCGTAGACGAGATGTCCTTAGCGCCCGTTCGCTCCAGAATCGTCTTGGCCCGCTTCACCCAATCCGAGTTGTCGCAATGGACGGACATCAGGATGCCGCCTTCCCGTACCAGGCCTTCATAGCGCTTCGCCTCGTACTCCGGCATTCCCATGCCGACCAGAGCGCCAACGATCCCGCCTACCACGCCGCCAGTGCCAGCACCGGCGAGCGCGCCCATAATCGGGCCGGCGGCGATGAAAGGTCCCAATCCCGGTATGGCGAGAGCGCCTATTCCCGCCAGCAGGCCGAGCGTTCCGCCAATAACTGCGCCTGTGCCCGCTCCCGTCGTGGCGCCTTCCGGAGCCTTGGTGTGCTTTTCGTGTTGAAAGTCCTTAGTCCCTCTGTTTTCCGGCAAGAGCACCGAAATATCTTCATTGCGGAAACCTTCCGCCAAAAATTCATCGACAGCCCGTTCGGCCTGCACGCGGTCGCGATAGATCCCAAAAGCAGCGGTATTCTTTCCAGCCATATTTTCCTCCCTTAGCTCGTCTTCTTGGTCCGAGCAGCTTTGATGGCCAACTCGTTGGTCACATTTCCGGCGCCGGCCACATCGGTCGCGGCTTTTTCTACCGCGGTCTTTTCCTCCTCCGAGCGCACCGGTCCTTTCAAGGTCACTTTTCCGTGTTGAGCGATGATCTTCACATTGTGCGCGTATGTGGATAATGCTTTGTCATCCATTAGCGACTTGCGGATCTTCTGCATCATCTCCCTATCGGAAAGAGTGTTCTTGGCTTGATCAGCCGTAGGCTCCGCCTTCGCGCGGTCCCTCTGGTTCGTTTTCGTGTTATCGGCTGCCGGCGGCTGGTTTTGCTGGGCAATCGCCGGGTTCAGGCCCGCGAAACCCAATACTGACCAGACTGCTACAGCAGTCGCTGTCTGTCTGAGTGACAAGTGACATACCTCCTCTCCAAGAGGGAAGCAAACGCGCGTCCGTTGGTCGTAACTGCTCAATCTAAGGAGTGTACGGGGAGATACTCTCGACTACTTGCCACCAAGGCCGACGAAGAATACACCGAGGAGAATCAAACCCAAACCGATGAATTTCTGGGGAGTGAAGGCTTCTTTAAAGAACAGCCGCGACCAGAAAAGCGTCCAGACATATCCCAGGGACACCATTGGATAAAGGACCGAAAGCTCGCCTTGGCGGATCCCCAGTATGAAAAACACTGAGGAGAGAAGAAACAGCGCAACACCGAACGCCAACTGCACGTTCAGAATGCGCCAGAAGCCGAATTTGAGCTTGGCGGACCCGGACTTCAGAAAGACCGCGCCAAACGAGCCGATGATCGAACCGAAAAGCACAAGGGCCATGGAACTGAGAGGAGTTCCGTTCATCGGCGCGAACCCCGGCCCAGCACAGCCACTCCAATCACAATGGTCGTAATTCCGAGCAGCTTGATCGGATTCGCGCGATCGTGAAAGATGATCAGCGACAGCACCGTTACCCACACGTAAGTCAGGGCGATTACGGGATAGAGCAGCGAAAGTTCGCCATCGCGCAGAGCCAACACGAGAAGCAGCGTACTGATTCCGTACAGCGAAAGTCCTGCCAGCAGCGGAATGCTTGTGACGATTGCCCATAGGCTGGGATGCGCCATCTGATTGGCGCCGGTCTTCAGCAGGATCTGTGCGGCCGCACCCAGAACAGTGCAGCAGAACACCAGGCCCGCGCCTTTGCGGCGAGGGGGAGCATCGGTGGCTGTAACGGGGTTAGCAGCGGCGGAACTCAATCTCCAACAGGATACCAGGGATTTCGATAGAATGATTTTTTGTGGACCAAGATAACGTCACTGTAGCCGAAAACGAGAGTCTGCCTCCACCCGATGCGCCGGTACAGCCGCCACAGCGCGGATTTGTCGCCGAATGGACGGTCACCATCATCCTTCTGCTGTTCGGCACCACCACTCTGGTGCAGGCGTATGTGATCCCCACTGGTTCGATGGAGAACACGCTTCTGGTTGGCGACCATTTGCTGGTCGATAAGCTGTCCTATGCCCCGGCAGGCTCGGTTTCCCGTCACATCCTGCCGTATCACGACCTGCGACGCGGCGATATCATAGTTTTCCGTTATCCGGTGGATATCCGACAGACGTTCGTGAAACGCGTGATCGGCCTTCCTGGCGACCGCATCCGTCTCGTCGATAAGCAGCTAATCCTCAACGGTAAGATGGCGGATGAGCCCTACGTCTATAACAATACGGACTACCTGGATAGCTATCGTGACAATTTCCCTTCGGAGCTCAATGTTCATGTTGCGGAATCCGCTCTCGACATGCTTCGGAATCACGTCGAAAACGGCGCGGTAGTTGTCCCTGCGGATTCCTACTTCGCCATGGGCGACAATCGGGACTCGTCGCTCGACAGCCGCTACTGGGGCTTCGTCCCGCGCGGCAATATCATCGGCAAGCCTCTCGTCATTTACTGGTCTTATGACGCGCCGACTGAGGACTTGACCGAGCCCTCCATTGGTACGCGCCACCTGGTGGACATGGTTCTGCACTTCCCCCAGAAGACGCGCTGGGCGAGGACATTTCGCCTGATTCATGGATATCCGCTGAACTGAGTGGTGCCCCGCACTCGCGAATGCCTGGCTCACACTACTATGGCTTGATTCTGGCCGGAGGCCGCGGCACGCGGTTCTGGCCCCGCAGCCGCAAGCGGTTCGCCAAGCAGGTGCTTCAATTCTCGGGTGGGCGGTCACTCATTCAAGCAACCGTGGACCGCCTGGCGCCTGTGATCGCGCCGGATCGTCTCTGGGTGCTCACGAGCCGGGATTTGCGGGATGTGATTGTCCGGCAGCTTCCGGAAGTTCCTTCGAGGCAGATTCTGGCCGAGCCCTTGCAGCGGAACACAGGGCCCGCGATCGGTCTGGCGGCCCACATCCTCCACTCCGTGGACCCGGCCGCCGTCATGGGCGTATTCCCGGCGGACCACATTGTCGGCAAGACAGCCGTTTTCCGCACCGTGCTGCGATCCGCGTTGCGGGGCGCGGCAGCCGGGCATTTGATGGTTGTGGGGATTCAACCCCGATGGCCCGAGACCGGGTATGGCTATATCGAGTTCCCGCGCGGCGCCAAAGCAGGCTCCAAAGAAGCGGTTCCTGTGCGCAGTTTTCGGGAGAAGCCGCAGTTGGCGCAGGCCCGCCGTTATGTGGCTGCCGGCAACTATTACTGGAACTCCGGCATGTTCTTCTGGCGAGCCGATGTCCTGTTGGAACAGTTGCGGCGATACCTGCCCCGGACCGCCACCGTGCTGGCGGCTCTCCCGCCATTCGGAAGCCGCCGCTTCGCCGCCCAGGTAGCGCGCGCCTTTCCTTTGTGCGACAACATCTCCATCGATTTCGGGGTGATGGAAAAGGCGAATAACGTAAGCGGGATTGCGGCCGCGGATTTCGGCTGGAACGACGTAGGAAGCTGGAACGCCGTCTACGAACTGGCGCCGCGTGACGCTTGCGGGAATGTCATCGTCCACCAGGCCATCTGCCTGGAAGCGCACAACAACCTGGTGGATGCACCGCGTAAAATGGTTGCCCTCCTGGGCGTTAAGGACCTGATCGTGGTAGATACGCCGGATGCCCTGCTGGTGGCGGACCGGGCGCAGGCACAGCAGGTTGGAGACGTGGTGAAGGCGCTGGAGAAGCAAAAGCGCGGCGATCTGCTGTGAGGCCCGGTCTATCCGGCGTGCTACTTTGAATCTCAAGCATGAACCTCCTTTTCATTGGCGATATCTTTGCCTCTCCCGGACGCCGAGTTGTCGCCGACCATCTTCAGGACATCGTGGAAACCAATCGCATCGATCTCGCCATCGCCAATGCTGAAAACGCGGCCGGAGGATTCGGCATCACCCCCGCAATCGCCGATGAGCTGTTCTCTTTGGGACTCGATGTGTTAACTTCCGGCAACCATATCTGGGACAAACGGGAGGTGTATGATTACTTCGGACGACAGCCACGACTGTTGCGCCCGGCGAACTATCCCGCCGCGCCCGGCCATGGCGTGATCGTTGTGCGCGCCCGCAACGGTGTCGAGTGTGCCGTGCTGAACCTGCAAGGCCGTACGTATATGCCGACCACGGATTGCCCTTTCCGCAAAGCCGACCAGATATTGAACGAACTCGGCCCTGCCATTAAAGTAAGGTTTGTGGATTTCCATGCGGAGGTGACCAGCGAAAAGTTGGCGATGGGGCGTTACCTGGACGGCCGCGTCTCCGCCGTCGTGGGGACGCACACTCACGTACCCACCGCCGATACCCGCATTCTCCCCGGCGGCACGGCCTACCAAACGGATTGCGGAATGACGGGACCTTACGATTCGATCATCGGAGTGGAGACCGATACCATCCTGCAGCGCTTTTTGACTGGCCTGCCCGTTCGCATGGAGGCGGCGCGCCATGCGCCCGAACTGCACTCCGTCATTGTGGATGTGGACGAGGCGACGGGGCACGCGCGTGCCGTCCGCCGCCACGCCGTGCGGGGAGATTGAAGCGTGGACCCATCCAGCCCCGTAGCCGATATCACTGCTTTTTTCATACAGGAGATTGGCGCCTTGCTGTTCGGCATGGTGTTTTTCTTCCTGTACCGGCAGTCGCAGGTCATCTACTTCGGGCTGTGGGCCGTAGCATGGGTGCTGCGGTTTGTCGCCGCCGCCCTCGGCTACGAACTGCTACGGAGCGGCCAGTGGGGATACCTCGCGCCCTATGCTGTTTTCGAGTTCGCTTTTGCGATCGTGCTCATTGCCGCGGCTCGTGCCGGTTTTTCTTCCAGCATGCGGGATTGGCGGACCGTGCTGCGGCTCATCGCCATCCTCCCCATTTTCGTCGCGCTGGTCTACGCTTTGGGATGGTATTCGCGTTTGGAAGCTTATCATGCCTCGCACGCATTGGTGCTCTGCATGGTCTATTTCTACAACTTCCTGACTTTGCGCAAAAATGCCGGAGTGGGCGCGCGCATCTTCCGGTTTTCCCTCGCGGTGCTGTCAGCGGCCTTTCTGGAGCACGCGATTCTCCTGCTCTATCTTTACAACACCGGCAGCGCGCCCGCATGGGCCCGCTATCTGCACCATGAGACCTATTACGATTTCGCGCTGCACTGCGTGCTGGCTTTCGCCGCCATGGCGATGTGGAGCGAGAGCCAGATCGACCGCATCGGCGATCTGATGCGCGAAGTGGATCACCTCCGCCGCGAAACCAGGCACTCGCTGGACCTCGACCACCTCACCGGTCTTCTCAATCAGGCTGCCCTGGCTGCGCGCGTGGAAGAAGTTTCTATCTTCGACGGCGTAGTCGTCGTCTGCGATATGGACCATTTCAAGGAAGTGAACGACCGCTACGGCCATCTCATAGGCGATGAGATTCTGCGTAACATCGGACACCTCTTACAATCGTCCATCCGCCTGGAGGACGAAGCCTTCCGATGGGGTGGCGACGAGTTTGTAATTCTGTTTCACAACCAGCAGGCTGGCGTGGCGGCCCGCCGTATGGCCGATATAGAAGCGCGGCTGCACGATTTCCGCGTCCGCGGTCTGGGAGTCCTTCCCATCTCGTTCAGTTGGGGCACGGCGGACGCCCGCGGCCGGGCGTTGCGCGAAGCCCTGGATGAAGCGGACCAGGCTATGTACGCGCTGAAACGCTCCCGCGCCGCGCAGGACAGTGCAAACCAGCGCGCTACTTTACCGCAATAACCATCCGGAACCCGGAACCGGCGTCGCTACTGAAAATGTCATTGATCCCGATAAAGATCGGCGTTTGCGAATTGATCGGAGTGTTTTGCGGGATCCGCACGTTGATCTGCCAGCCGCCCGGAAACCCGGAGAGCCCCGAGTATTTTACGTTGCCGGAAGGTTCCTGCGTGCAGGCCGTATCGTCGACACGGCACGCTCCGATAACTACGATGGGCGTCTGCGGCGTGGACACCGGCCCCTGTGCCGCGAACCCATCGTCGGGTCCTCCCGGTGTAAAGCCCTGACCTGTTCCGTAGATCGAAATCGTAGAGCCCCGTGCCGCGGGATTGGTCGGGCTGTTGATGCTGCCATCCTCGTTTAGCACCGCCGCGCGCCGCGTCGTACCGGCAAAATCCAACTGGAAAATCGCAGGAGACGAGATGCCCATCTGCACCGAGCCGGCTGCCAGCACCTGGCCGGTGGAGGGGCGGACCACCAACAAATCGGCAGTACCCGTCGTGGGAACATCGCCCGGCTGTTTTCCCATCGGCACCACAAAATTGATCTGCGTGGGTGAGACGTAGTAGAGCGGCGCCGGCTGGCTGTTATAAAGCACCTGCGTATCCGCCAGTGTCTGGGGCAGCGGCGAAAGACTTTGCGCCGCGGCAGTCGTGTTGCCGAATACCGGCGCGCCGTTCACACAATTGCTCCCGGGCGAACAAATCGACCCCACGACGCCGGGAGTCAGCGGTTTGCTGGGAATGAAACTCGCCCCATTGATCGCTTGAAGGCCGGGAAAATAGATCGCGACGCGGTTGGAATTATCCGCCAGAAACAAGTCTCCGAACTGATCCTGTATCACGGCCAGGGTATTGGAAGCCGCGGGAATCGTTGCGGTGACCACCACGTTCGTCGGGGAGAGAGCATAAGCCGAATAACGCTTGGCCCGGATGCCGTTCGTATCCGCCACCCAGATCTCGCCCGTCAGCGGGCTGACATATACGCCGCGCGGCTGGTTCATGTTGTCCGCGATACTCAGCAGGGCGGTGGCGCCGCGAGTGGCTGTATTCTGGCTGTTCGGGTCTGGGAAGATCTGTACCCGGTTGTTGCCGGTGTCGGCGACATAAAGGCGCCCATCGGTGTCTGTCGAAACGTGATGGGGCTGATTGAGACTGCCGGCGTCATTGCCGGGAGCCACGTTCAGGAAACCCGGCTGGCCGAAGACCTTGTCGGCAAGTTTCCCGTTATCTGCCGCGGTAAACGTGCCGTTGGTCGTCTTGAAGTACAGGACGCGGTTCTCCGCGAAATCGGAGACCAGCAGACCGTTGGGTGTTGGCGTCGAAGCCGAGATGGCCGGCGTGAAAGCCAGCCCGTAAGGCTGTCTCATGAAGGACTGCGAAGGGTCTGTGAACTTGGAAACGAAATCCCTCTGGCCGAGCACCAGGTCCGCCGGTTCCATGGTTCCCCGGAATGAAAACGGCGCCGGAAACCGCAGCACCCGCGCATTGCCGGAATCGGCCACGTACAAGTTGCCGCCCGCATCCACTGCAAGGCCAACGGGAAAACAAAGCGTGGCCTGTCCCGGCTTGCCTGGGTCCCCCGAGGGATAATTGCAGCGCGCCGTTTGAAAGTCGGGTTGACCGAGTACGATATCGGCTTTGCTATTGGCATTCAGGCCGCGCCAATCGCGAAAACCGAGCACGCGATGGTTCCCCGGGTCGGCAACGTAGAGATGCGGCGTGCCGCTGCTGTTGTCGATCGCCATCGCACTCTCGGTAGAGAAAAAGAATTCTTTGCCCTCGATCAGATTCGGCGAGTTCGTGTCGTAACGAAATTGCCCCAGCACCCGGTTGGCATTTCCGAAAGAGGCGCCCTGCAGCGGCAAATCGACCATGCGATTGTTCAGCGTGTCGGCTACGAACAAATCGTTGTTGTACATGACCGCGGCGCCCGGATACGCCAGAGTGGCCGGTCCGGGCGCCGGCACATAAGTGGCTCCGAAGGGCGCATTGTTGCGGTTCCGGTCGCTGAAATCGCCGTTCTGCCCGAAGACCTGAGTGGCTGGAGGAGCCACTAGCGGGTCCGTCCAGGTCTCGATAGGCGGGTAAAAGAGAATGCGGCTGCTCGCCGTATCCACCACGCCAATGCCCTGATTCCCCGGCAAAAAGAAAACGCCCGAAGGATCGACCAGCAGAGTTCGGTTCAACGTATCTTGCGAGGGGTTCGTCGTGTTCTGCGGCACCAGGCCTATGATTCTGGTAGTGCCTGTCCCGGCACGATCAAATATCAGAACCCGGCTTACGTTGAGCCCTACGTCCGCATCGGTCACGTACAGCCGGCCGGCATCGTCGAAGGCGATGCCCGAGGGCACGTAAAACTGGGTCGTGGTATATGGCGCGGGGAGTGTCGTCGAAAGTTCGGGAAGCAGATCGTTGAAGGTCGTGGGACTCTGCTGACCTCGCACTTCAAATGCTGCCGGGAACGATCCCGGGTTGGCGGCGATGTCCGCCGCGTGATATCGCAGTACGCGCCGATTGCCGGGATCCGTGAGCCAGAGATCGCCGCCGCTGTCAAAGGCAAGATTCGCGGTAAGCGTCCCGTTGCCTGTAGTGAAGGAAATTCCCTGGGCGGATGGTTTTCCATCCGGATAGTTGGCAATGCGGCTGGTAAGCGTGGGCTGTCCAATGATCAGGTTTGGAACCTGTTGTCCGACATTGGCAAAGGGTTTGGGGAAGCGCAGCACGCGATTGTTCCCGCTGTCTACTACGTACAAATCGCCGTTGCGTACAGCCAGTCCCGTGGGCGCCGAAAAACCGGCAGAAAATGTCGTGCCCGGCCCGGCGGGGGTTGTGGTGTAGAGATCGGGCTGGCCGATCACCAGATCGGCGAGAGATCCGCTCTGAAATCCCGTCACACTTCTCCACGCCAATACCCGGTTATTTCCGGTGTCACTGACGTAAAGAATCGGAGGTGACCCGGCGGTATCAATCGCGATACCCGAAGGGTCAAAAAGCTCACGGCCTTCAACGAGGTTCGGATTGTAGTTCGGCAGGTTGGCATTCCGTTCCGGTTTGGGGTGGCCTACAATGCGTGTCGGAACAGTGTTCAGAGACACCTGTGCCGAGGTGGCCGCAGCGCCGGACAACAGTAACGCGAGCAAGGAAATGTGCTTCTGTTTCATGAGTTTCCAGGAAGGCGCGACGCGGAAAGCGCTCTCCACTGAGAATACCAGAGGCCGCTGATTGGGCAAAACCGGGCAAAGTACCGGAACGTGTCCAAACACCCTTTGCTACACTGGGCGTTGCCTTCTGAAAATCCAGAAAAACTGCGTGTTTGCGCGGTAAGCTTCCTCAATACGACTCCGCTGGTATGGGGTATGCTGCATGGTCCGCAGCGGGGAATTTTCGAACTCGAGTTTCAGATACCCGCAGTGTGCGCAGATCACGTGGCTTCGGGAGCCGCGGACATCGGTATTATCCCGGCATTCGAGCTGACGCGCCAGGACCTCGATACCGTGCCCGGCGTGGGAATTGCCTGCCACGGTCCGGTGCGCAGCATTCTCCTGGTTTCTTCACGCCCGGCGGAAGAGATCCGGAGGCTGGCGGTCGACTCCAGCTCGCGCACTTCCGTGGAGTTGGCGCGTGTTCTTTTGGCGCGGCGTTGGAATAACGAACCGGAGTTTACGCCACATGCCCCAGATCTGGATGACATGCTGCGCATAGCGGACGCGGCGCTGGTCATTGGCGATCCAGCATTGCGGATCGAACCCTCCCTGCTCCCATACCATGTCTACGATTTGGGCGCGGAGTGGGTCGCATGGACGGGTCTCCCTATGGTCTTTGCAGTCTGGGCGGGACGGAAGGGCGCGATTACTTCTCAGACAGTGGAGGTGTTTCAGCAATCCTACCGATACGGCCGCGAGCATATCGACGACATTGTGCGCATTGAGGCGCCGCGCCGCGAGTTTGCGCCGGACCTGGTGCGGAAATATCTGACCCGGCACATCGTCCACGAACTGGGGCCATCGGACTACGAGGGGATGGATCTCTTCCTCAGCTATGCCCGGCGGATGGAACGCCCGGTTTGACCGGCGGCATTCGCGTCTCCTATACTAATTACTTAGCCATGTATTATTTGCTGTTGATTGTGCATGTAATCGTCTGCGTCTTCCTGATTATTGTGGTTCTGTTGCAAAGCGGGAAGGCCGCCGATCTAGCCGGCGCGTTTGGTGGTATGGGCTCGCAGACAGCGTTTGGCCCGCGCGGCTCCGCCACCTTGCTCTCCAAAGCGACTACCATTTCGGCGGTGCTGTTCATGGTCACGTCGCTTTCGTTATCGATCATGGCGACGCGCAATGCCGGTCTGGGTTCCACAGTACTGGAAGGAGGCGCGACGACGAAATCGGCACCCGCGAAGAGCGCACCTTCGAAGACGACGGTTCCGATTCCGGGCCAGCCCGCGGCCCCGGCTCCGGCTGTACCTGGAAACACGGGCAACGTTCCGGCCCCGGCGCCCCCACCGCCGGCCCCGGCCAAGAAGTAGCACCCTGAAATGCGGAGGTGGCGGAATTGGCAGACGCACTAGCTTGAGGTGCTAGCGGGAGCAATCTCGTGGGGGTTCAA
>PSRJ01000328.1 GCA_003175985.1 Terriglobia bacterium | reverse complement strand
TTCGACGATCACATGACCGTGACCTACAACCTGATGCACCTGGCGTATCAGGGCGACATCAGCCGCGTGTTCACGTTTATGACCGGTCATGAGGCAAGCGACCGCGCGTACGGGCACATCGGCATTCCCGAGCAGCACCACACGATCTCGCATCATGGCGGCGATCCGGAGAAGCTGGCGAAATACGCCAAGATCGCCACCTACCAGATCGTGAAGTTCGCCGAGTTCTGCGAGAAGCTGAAGGCGACGAAAGAAGGCGATGGAAACCTGCTGGACCACTCGGTTCTGTACTGGGGCAGCGGCATGAGCAACGGCAACGCGCACGACCGGAACAATCCCCCCGCGGTGATCGTAGGCGGCGCCTGCGGGCGGATGAAGGGCAACCGGCACATCGTCGCCGGCAAGGATACGCCCACCGCGAACCTGTTGCTGGCGCTGGCGCACCTGGGCGGGGCTGAGATCGAGAGTCTGCCGGCGAGTACGGGAAGGATCGAGCTGTAGAAAGCTGATTACGGACACTTCTCGGCGACGCGACTCACCGCCGTCACGTTGATACCGTCCACGCCGCCCGCTCCGATCAGGAGCCCGCTCACCACTACGCGCGAGCCGGCCAACGCGTCCAAACGAGTCAGAACGAACTTCAGTGTGACCGTACGGCTCCCCAGCGGCCTGGCGGCGTCTTCCCCGCCCGGGCCGGCGCGCTCCGAACGCTCAGGGGGCGTGGCATTCGTGACTACCCAGTCCGCCCCGCGGCGGGCCAGGCAGCCGATCACGCGAGCGAGCGCGTTGGCCGGGAGTTCCGCGTTTCCGTCCTTGGGAACGATCTGGACGCCGGCAATAGTGTTGCGTGCGAGCTCGGTGTTTCCCGCCGGAAATCCGTTGGATTTCAGGATGAGCGCGACGAGGTCCTGGTAAGTCGATTCGCTCAGGGAAGCGGGGGCGCCGTTCGGCATGTTTTTGGTAACGAATTCGAGCAGATCGCCGACCGACTTTTGCGCGAAACTCTTCCAGAACGGTTCGCCCGCGAGCGGCGCCTTGCCTTCTGCCGCAAGTACATGACAGTTCCCGCAGCTTGGGCCGAAGGCCATTCCGCCACGCGCGGCTTGCGCTTCCGTGTACACACCGTCCCAGACAGTCCGGCGCGGCGAGCCGGTTTGGGCCGTCACAACATTGGCCGTGGCCCAAGCAAGGAACAAAAGGCCAGCCCCGAACCACCGCCTGGGTCGAGCAGAACCGCTGTGCATTTCGTGATCGTGTCAGGTAACCGGAGGGATGTCAAGCTGTGGCTGCGCTTGCCTTGTCAGGACCGCGGCTCAAGACCTGGCGAACCTTTTCGGCGAGGGTGGCGGGAAGAAACGGCTTCGGCAGAAAAGCCAGCCCGCGGCTTAGGATCCGCTGGGCGATCTCCGGTGTATCCGGCAGACCAGCCATGAATAAGACCCCGGTTTCGGGATGAAGGAGGCGGAACCGGTCGGCTAATTCGGGACCGTTCATTCCAGGCATCACCACATCGCACAGCAGCAGGTCGATGACGCGGCGCTCGTTCCCGGCTATGGAAAAGGCGGCTTCGGGGGAATCCGCCTGCAATACCTCGAAACCGGAGTATTCCAATATGCTGCAGACGGTGCTGAGGACGACGGCTTCGTCATCGACCACCAGGATCACGGCGCGGCTGTTCGAGGTCTGGTTCATGTTCCGCCAAGAAGTGAGGAGAAGAGCCAAGAATACAGGAAAGGCAGGAAGAAAGAAGTATGAAACCGTACGTCCGCGAAGGCAGCCGTACCAGGAATCAACGTTCTAGTAGAAAAGGTACTTCCGCCACTGGGCGTCACCCTTGCCGAGCATCCGCATGAGGTGCCGGCTGGTGTGCAGACTGAAGGGACGCGGCTGACGGGCAAGCTTCATTCCCGCCTCCTCAGGCGTGCGGTTGCCTTTGCGGTTGTTGCAGGGATGGCAGCAGGCCACCAGGTTTTCCCAAGCCGACTCGCCGGCGCGGGAGCGGGGGATGACATGGTCCAAGGTAAGCTCTCCGGAGGGCATGATGGAATGACAGTACTGGCAGGTATAACGGTCGCGCATCAGGATGTTTTTGCGCGAGAGGGCGCGAGTCTGGTGGGGAATGCGCCGGTACTCGAGCAGACGGATGACGGACGGCAGGCGCACGGCGGAGCGCGCCGAATGGATGGCGTGGAGGGACTCCTCTTCCGCAGCGGCTACTCCTTTCAAAACCAGCACCAGCGCCCGTCGGGCAGCGCAGATGTTGATCGGTTCATAGCTGGCATTCAGCACCAGCACGGGTTTCTGTAGGCGATCACTGGGCATCGTAAACAGATTCCTCCAACTCGGAATTGACCGGCCCGGGGAGCACCGGCTGGATGCGCCGCTCGGCGCGCGCGACGGTGAGCACCACGACCCGGCTGGCGCCGGCGCGGCGTAAGACAGCAGCGCAAGCAGACGCGGTAGAGCCGGTCGTCATCACGTCGTCAATCAATAGAACACGTTTACCGAGAATCCTGTCCGGACGGCGGGTGGCGAAAGCACCGGCCATATTGCGGCGTCGGCTGGTATTGCTGAGGCCGGTTTGTGTCGTGGTATGGCGCACCCGGCGTAGCGCGCCGCAGATGGGCGCACCGCAGCGCCGGGCGATTCCGCGCGCCAGTAATTCCGATTGGTTAAACCCGCGGGACCACCGCCGGCGCCAGTGTAACGGCACGGGCACGACAGCATCGATCTTCTCGTCGCGGGGCAGGGCCCTGGCCAATAATTCACCGAGCGGTTTTTCCATGGTCTTCACCCTGGCGTATTTGAACAGGTGAATCCATTGCCGCAAACGGCCTTCGTAAGAACCGAAGCAGTAGGCTGCATCGAACCCGCGCAGGCCAAAGCGGCACAGGGCACAGCGGCCTGCGGCGTCCAGGGGAAACTGGTTTTGGAAAGGCGTCCGGCAGCTTGCGCAGTAGTACTCGGCACGGAAAGGCTCGGGCGGCCGAAGACATTCGAAGCAAAGCGGAATACGCGTTGCGTGCGCCAGGGGGACGCCGCAAATCCGGCAATCGTCGGGAAAAAGAAGGGAAAAAAGGGCGTGAGAGGCTGTTTGAACTGCTGCGAGACCGATGCTAGCGGTTCGTGTGCTACTCGAGAAGACCCACCTCCGCTTTAAACCCTATTGTAGGGGATTTTTCGTCATCTCACAAATCCCTGGTTGTGCGCCAGCAAGGCGGCCTCCCAGCGGTTCCATACGTTTCACTTAGAACCCGAGGCTGGTACATGCAGTACAAAACCGGCGTCGTTTTCAGCGACTTCACCGCTAAAATGATTGAGAACCTGAACCGATAGGTTAGTTGGGAAAAGCGGATGAGCGTCGTTTATATCTTCATATACTTGCAATTGCTGGACCTGCTGACAACCCTCGCGGGCTTCCGTCTGGGCGCGGTCGAGGCCAGTCCGTTCATCCGCCTCCTGATGCATGCGGGCCCCGCCGCGGGGGTGATTGCCGCTAAGGTATTCGCGCTCGGGCTGGGCGCGTATTGTGTTTATTTGAAAAAGCAAAAGCTGATCCGTTGGATCACTTACTGGTATGGCGGGCTGGTGGTTTGGAACCTGATGGTGATGCTGGCGGCGCCGGCGGCCGGTTAGTGCCGCAGCACGAGCCATGAAGAACAGGCGACGAACGCCAGCAGCAGCAGGGCATCGAGCAGCCTCTGCATCAGGCACCTTAACTGTTGGGCTTCGAGCGTAAAACCCCCCATAACGTACTTCCGCATAAGACACCCGCTTTCAAGTCCTCGTAAGCCAGCCGGCCTGCGCGATCGACTACGATTTTGAAAAGCGGCAACTCGCGCTCGCGCACCACATAGTTGCCATTTTGCATGTTCCACGAGTCGCGGTAATTTGCCACCACCACGGCATTTTCCGATACGGCGCGAATGCGAAATTGCGCCGTTGAAGGCTCGTAATTCGCATAACTGTAACACCGGCCGAGACACGCACGATCCACCATGTGAGTCAACGCGTTGATGCGCAGGGCGGGATCGACGAGCGGGCTCACCACGCGCCCGCCAGCCGGAAGTTGTGCGATCAGACCGTCCATGCGATCTTCAAATTCGTTCAAAGCCCTCTCGTCCCGGAAAAGAAATGCGAAAAAGACAAGGGCCAGCAGGAGGAGGCCGTAGCGCTGCACGGTTCGCGGCTGGATCATATCCAGAAGAGCACACATGCAGACACCCACGCCTAATGACATCCGTTCGGCTATATAGACAAGGGAATGATTGAATCCGGGAATCAGTACCGCGGTGGGAAGTATGAACACGGCGGAGGCACTGAGCACGCACAATTGGAAAGGGAGACTGGCAATCACCTCGCGTCCGCTGCGCCGGTGCAAAAGCTCCAGGAACAGCGATCCCCAGAGCAGTAGTAGGCCAGTCAGGACGACATAATACTTGCCGTCGAAAACCCACACCTGGTCGGCGCCGGTGGATAACGAGATCTGAGTAGGCGACCAATGCGAAACAAGGGTCCGGTTTACAGCAAGGTGGACGGCGCCCATAAGCATCAGGAAACCAGCGAGGATGCGCGCCCGAATGCGCTGTGATACCCGGCGGGCGATCCAGACATAAGCGATCAGCCCCAGCGTCCACAAAACGGGCAAAGCGTGTGCTGTATAAGCCAGCAAGAGGAGGCCGGCGGCCAATGCCGTAGCTGGCCCTTTGCCCTCCCAGACCAGCGCCATTGCCCAAAAGCACAAGCCCAGCCCCAGATAGAAGTTAAAGAAGCCCATGTGGAACACCCAGCCATAGGCGAGCATGGCGATGCAGGGGATAAAATGCCACGCCGGCCTGCCGGCGGCCTTGGAAATGAACGCGAAGGCCCCCCACACGAACACCAGGACCGCAATCGAGACCGCAGCGCGCTGCGCCCATTCCGCGCCAAACACGCGGAACAGGACGCTTAGCAGAAGATCGAACAGCACGTTGGTGGTTTGGCGAACGATCATCAATCCATCTACGCGTCCGCTTTCGATTAACTGCGCGAGCCAGGAATTATAGATGTGGCTGGAAAGATCTCCTGCCTGGATTCGGGGCTGCCAAAAACAGGGAACCAGGAGAGCCAGTGAGGCGAGCAGGTACCAGCGCCGGCGCACAGGCCGGCCAGGCGGGGACAACGCGGTTTGTGATTCGGCGGCCATCAGATATCCTCCAGGCGGACGCGTTGAAATTCGGGGATCAACTGGAACGGCGTTGCGGTGGAAGCGATGCTTTCTCCGATCTGTTGAATGTTTCTTTCGACGATGTGTGAGCGAGGTCCCGCGGAGAGTTGGAGGTAACCAATCTGGAGGGGATCGATGCGCATGATGCGGCAGCAGGTGGCGTCCACAGCCCGCAGGTCGCGTCCCGCCACCAAGACTCCGGCATACTTCGGAGTGCCTTGGATCGGGCCGTTGCCCTCCATGCCGACGATGCCATCGACAATCGCGAACGTGCGCGGAAAGGCCGCGTGCAGATCGGCAATGCACTCATTGATTCCGGACCAGTGCAAGACGTTCTTGGGCCAGCCGTAGATGCCGCTGGGAACGACACCGAACAGATTTTTCATGGAGAGCGTAGCGCCTACCCAGTGATGGGTTTTCAATTTGGGCATGGAGACCAGAAGATCGGCGCGAAGCGCGGTGTTCGGCAGATACAGTTTTTGCAGCCGCGAAAACTGGCGTTCGGGGCGGACGCGTGTCACCTCATCGAGATTGAGGTCGGTAAATACGTCCTCGAAGCGGGAAACAATGCCGAAGTAACCGGCCGCCTCGGCAAGATCCATAGTGTTGCGGCGATGTCCGGGACCTTCCGCGATAGTCACGCGCGCCGCGCCCATCGAGAGAAACCCTTCATAGGCGGCGTGCACCAGAAGTGGATTGGTATTGATGGAGCTGGTGGGCTCGAATTCCACGAGGTTCGGTTTGAGCAGCACATGCCGGCCGCGGACATCGAGCCGATGGTCAGCCAGCATGCGGCGCACGGTGTCATAGAGCCGCTGGTCGTAAGCCGGGGCGCGGACGATGGATACGGGTGAAGGCACGATGGGGCTGGTGCGATCGCAGCCGCTCGATAACAGGGCCGGGACTGCGCCAGCCACTAATTGCCGCCGGGTTATGGTGCGATGCATCAGCTACTCCAGAAGACGCCGTCGCCTTGGAGGGCGCGGGCGACGATGAGATCGACCGAGGTTTCAACAACCGACCGGCACTGAAAATCCCGCCGGGCCGGGCCGGCTTCAGGCAGCGCCTCATGCGCCATCAGGCCCAGGCGCAGCCAGTTGAACGCGTCCGCCGACCGGCAATCGGTGAAGAAGCGGCGCGCCGCCGTGAGCGCCAGTTCGACCTGGGGAGATCGGACGCCGCGCAATGCCGCGAGCGCCAACCCCGTTGTTTCCGGGTAGGGGCGCGATTCATAGCCGAGCGCGCGCACGGAGCCGTGGTTCCAGCCGCCTTCGTGGCACATATGAACCAACAGATAACGGCGTCCCACTTCGATACGGTTTTGGAGAACCGCGGATGCGCCGCGGCGGCACTCCTTTTCGAGTGCGAGAATGGCAAATGCCGTGGGCGCCACCCAGGCGGCGGTGCCGGGGACCCAAGGCCATCCGGCGAACTTCTCTTCCGGCAGGCGCCGGTGGCCCAGCAGCCATTCGCGCGTGCGATACAGGAACGTAGATTCCTCTCCGGTCATAACAGCCAGCCATCGAATGGCGCGGGCGTGCGCACCCTGACCGAGCTGCTCGGGCGGAAGTAATGCCACGAGCGCCGTGGCCCATGAGCTTTCGTCAATGCCGGCTCTGGCCGGCCAGCCGCCATCGGAGCGTTGCAAAGAAGCGAGCCAGCGCAGGCCGCGGCGGGCCGATTCCCGCTCACCGGCGCCAAGCAGCGCAAGAACCGCATAGGCGGTGGGCTCGGTCCACGAACCGCCGCGGACGTAGGGCCAGCCGCCATCAGGGTTCTGTTTTTCGATCAGCAGCGCGATGGACATTTGGACGCACTGAGAGTGCGGACACCGCTCCCCATTAGTCGCGGGCCGGAAGTGTGTTAACGGACGACCCGCCGCTTGCGGCGGCGGGATAGCAGCATGACCAGGGTGGCTCCGGCGCCCAGCCAGATCGCGCCTTGTAAGGCAAGGAC
>PSRJ01000200.1 GCA_003175985.1 Terriglobia bacterium | reverse complement strand
ACGACGTTCTTGTACGTCTCTCCCGTGCAGACGATGCCGCCGTGGGACCAGACCGGAGTCCCCATCCACTTCCACTCTTCGACGATCTCGGGGTCTGCCTCGTGGATGAGTGCGCGCACTCTTGCGAGCGTCTTCCCGCGCCAGTCCCCAAGTTCCTTGATCCTCTCATCGATGAATGCGGAGGCGGACTCCACCGGGACGGGCTTTTTCATGCACCTATTTTAGCTGTGCCCGGCAAAACCCGCATCCTCTTTGCTCTAGGGCTACCCCACTTCGTAATGCTTCAGGATATCGTCCCACAAGTTTTGCGCTTTCATGATCAGCTCGATTGCTTCGCGCACAGCGCCCGCGCCTCCCGGCGCCTGTGTCACGTAGTGCGCCACGCGCTTCACCTCGGCGCGCGCGTTCGCCGTGGCGATGGCGAACCCGACCCGCCGCATAATCACGGCGTCCGTCAGATCGTCGCCTGCGTAGGCCACCTCCTCGGCCTCGAGCTTCGCATTGGCCAGGATCTCCTCCAGAATCGGAACCTTCTCGATGTGGCCCTGATACACGTAGGTCATTTTCACCTGGCGCGCGCGCTCGGCCGTGGCCGGGGAGATGCGGCCGCTGATCACCCCGGTCTTGATCCCCTTCCAAGTGAGCCATTGCAAAGCAATTCCGTCCTGTGAATCGAATCCCTTGGTCTCCACCATCTGACCTGCCGAATCGGGAACATAGAAGAGTTTGCCATTGGTCAGCACGCCGTCCACATCCATGAGCAGCAGCTTGATCTTCGCGGCGAGTAGCGTTACGTAGTCGGCCATGGTAGCTACGATAGCCTACCGGCCGCACTCTACGCGACAATGAGAGCGGAAGAAAATGCTGGAGCTGGTTGCGGCCACGATTGCGCGTTATCAGATGTGGCAGCCCGGCCAAAGAGTCGGAGTCGCCGTCTCCGGTGGAGCGGACTCCGTGTGCCTGTTACACGTCCTGCGGGAACTGGCGCCCCGTTGGGACCTGCGGCTCCGGGTGCTTCACTTGAACCATCGCCTTCGGGGACGGGAGTCGGATGAAGATGCCGAATTCGTCCGCCGGTTGGCCGGCAGCTTCGGCATGACTTGTATCGTACGCGAAGCCGAGGTCGCTAAAGTTCCGGGTAACCTGGAGGAGGCCGCGCGCGAGGCCCGGTTAGCCTTCTTCCAGGAGGCGATGGATGACGGCGAAGTGAACCGCGTGGCCGTAGGTCACACGCGCTCCGACCAGGCGGAGACGGTCCTGTTCCGCTTCCTGCGAGGCGCGGGAACGGGAGGATTGGCTGGGATCCGTCCGGTCACGAAAACGGGAATCGTTCGCCCCCTGATCTCGGTGGATCGCGCCGCGGTCGAACAGTTCTTGAACGAGCGCGGCATTCCCTGGCGCGAGGATTCCACGAACCGCCATCTCCAATTCGCGCGCAATCGCATCCGGCACGAACTGCTGCCGTGCCTGGAGAGGGAGTGGAACCCGGCGATGGTCCGTACCCTGGCGCAAACGGCCGACTGGGCGCTGGCCGAAGAAGCATATTGGGAAGCGGAGATCGATCGTCTGGCGGCGGAGCACCTCACCCGCGAGGGGGGCGCCGTATTGCTCCGAACGGGCAGCCTGGCGCGACTGCCGCTGGCGGCGGCCCGCCGCCTGGTCCGCCGGGCCATGGAACAGGTACGCGGCGACCTTCGCGCTATAGACTTCGCCCACATCCAGGCCGTCTTGGAAATGGCTAGTACCACCGAGGGTCATGGACGCCTCCAGGCTCCGGACCTGGATGTCATGCGCTCTTTCGATTGGCTTCGTTTCGGCAAAGTCGAGCTAAACCGGCTGGAGACAAGGAATTACCATAGTCCGGTGGCCGTTCCCGGGGTCACGCCGATTCCTGCCTCGAGCGCCGCCCTTTCCCTGGAACTGGTTGAAAAATCGAACCCTTCGGAAAAGTGTGAATGCGTATATAATGGGGAGATGGTCTGCGTTGACTGGGAGCGACTTTCCGGCTCCCTCAATCTGCGGAACTGGCGGCCAGGCGACCAGTACCAACCGGCAGGAAGTACTGGGGAACAGAAAATCAAAACTCTTTTCCAGGAATTTCGTATTCCTCTTTGGGAGCGGCGCCATTGGCCGGTTTTGCTCGACGGTAACTCCATTGTCTGGTCACGCCGGTTCGGCCCGGCGGCCCGGTTTACTGTGGGGCCGGAAACCCGGAAGATTTTGACCATCCGGGAAATCGGAATCGGCAGGCGGCCGGAGGGCGTCTATTACAAGTGAAAGCCGGTAGGGAGGTTTCGTGAATTCCAATATCAAAACTGCGATTTTCTGGGTGGTCCTGATTTGTGTGGCGGTGCTGCTGTTTGCCGTCGTACGGACCGGCCAGGGGAGGAAGGAACGGCCTCTTACTTTCACCGAGTTCCTGGACAAGGTACAGCAGGGCCAGGTGAAGGAAGTGACGATCACCGGCAACGACGTACACGGCGTTTTTCAGAGCGGCAACGAGGGCCTGCACACGCTGGTTCCCACCAACTACCCCGATCTTTACAAGCTGCTGCAGGAAAAGAACGTCAACGTCGAGATCAAAGACACCAGCTCGGGCAACTGGATTTCGATCCTGCTTAACGCTTCGCCGTTCATTGTGCTGATCGCCTTCTGGATTTTCATGATGCGCCAGATGCAGAGCGGCGGCAATAAAGCGCTGAGCTTCGGCAAGAGCCGCGCGCGCCTGCATTCTACGCAACAGAAGAAGGTCACGTTCAAAGATGTTGCCGGGGTGGAAGAAGCTAAGGAGGAATTGCAGGAGATCATCGAGTTCCTGCGCGAGCCGCAGAAGTTTCAGAAGCTGGGCGGCCGCATTCCCAAAGGCGTGCTGCTGATCGGACCTCCCGGCACCGGCAAAACCCTTCTGGCGCGCGCGATTGCGGGAGAAGCCAGCGTTCCCTTCTTCTCCATTTCCGGTTCGGATTTCGTGGAAATGTTCGTGGGTGTGGGCGCCAGCCGTGTCCGCGACCTGTTCGAGCAGGGCAAGAAAAACGCTCCGTGCATCATCTTCATCGATGAAATCGACGCCGTCGGGCGCCACCGCGGCGCGGGGTTGGGCGGCGGCCACGATGAACGAGAACAGACCCTGAACCAGTTGCTTGTCGAGATGGATGGTTTCGAATCCAACGAAGGCGTCATCCTGGTAGCGGCTACCAACCGCCCGGATGTGCTCGATCCCGCTCTGCTGCGCCCCGGCCGCTTCGACCGCCGCGTTGTCGTGGGACGGCCAGACGTCCAGGGCAGGGAAGCCATCCTGCGCGTGCATACGAAGAAGATTCCGCTGGGAGACAATGTCGACCTTTCGGTGCTGGCTCGCGGTACACCGGGCTTGGCCGGCGCGGATCTCGCGAATCTCGTCAATGAGGCGGCTCTCAATGCCGCCCGCCAGAACCGCAAAGTCGTCATGATGACCGACTTCGAAACCGCCAAGGACAAAATCCTGATGGGCGCGGAGCGCAAGTCGCTGATCCTGAGCGATGCCGAGAAGCGCAATACCGCTTATCACGAGGCGGGCCATGCCTTGGTCGCGGCCGTGCTTCCCAATGCCGATCCGTTGCACAAGGTGACCATCATTCCGCGCGGTATGGCTCTGGGCGTCACAATGCAGTTGCCCATCGACGACAAGCACTCCTACAGCAAGGATTACCTGCTGGCCCAGCTTGCGATCCTGATGGGCGGCCGCATCGCCGAAGAGAAGTACATGCATCACATGACCACTGGCGCCGGCAACGACATCGAGCGTGCTACCGACTTGGCTCGCAAGATGGTTTGCGAGTGGGGCATGAGCGAACTCGGCCCACTGAGCTTCGGCAAGAAAGAAGAGCAGATCTTCCTGGGCCGGGAAATCGCGCAGCATCGCGATTACAGCGAGGAGACCGCGATCCGCATCGATGAGCAGGTGAAAAAGCTGGTCCAGGGCGGCTATGACACCGCTTACGGAATCATCGATGAACGCTCCGATGCTCTGGTGAAAATCGCCGAAACGCTGCTCGAGCGCGAGATCCTGGACGGCAACGAAGTGATGCAGATCATCAGCGGCCAGCAGCTTCCGCCGATGCCCACTTCCGGTAAGGATGCCGAGGATCACACCCAGCAGGTGCTGCGGCCGGACCCCGGACGCCGTACCCCCGGTTTCTCCGAAGGCGAGCGCCCCCAGCCGGCGTGAGGGAGCGGTCCACTGACTCCAGTTGAGTCAATTTAGGACGAATCTAAAGGAGTTATCCCCGAAAATTGACTCTACCTGAGTCAATCGGGTCCGCCTACTTCTGTTCCAACCCCGGTTTGGTGGTAACCAGGTGTTGGATATCGCGGTTGTTTTCGCTGCACGAATACTCGATCAATTCCGGCAGCGCCCGATCCAGTTTCAGCGGCGTGTAGACGCGGTGTAGCGTCCAGGGTTTCGCATACATCTGCGGATCGTCGACCGTGTATTCGTATTCGATGTTGTCCGCCGTGCGGCGAAATCGCTCGGTGACGTGCAAAGCATCGCTGTGCTGGTGGCCCGCAGTATCGAGCCAGGTCCATGGCGGCCCCTTCAGGCCGACGGTATCCACGACGATCGTGTCGCCTTCCCAGTGACCCGTGGAATCCCCCATGAACGCTGGCTCCATGCGGGTGGGATGCGGCCGCCCGTTCAAAGGAATGGAGCGGAACGTGTGCATGTACTCGAACAGAATGAGCAGGTAGTTCGGCGTCTGCACGAACTGCGCCGGGTAAGGCGACTGCATGATGCGCGGCACGCCCGGCAGCCAGCAGTTCGACGTGGGGTCATCCTTGGCATCATGGCTGGCATAGGCCGCTTTTCCGGCAGGCGTGTACGGAATGGAATCTTCCTTACCCATCGCCATGTTCGGCGTGTACTGAATATCGAAGAACCCGCTGAAATCCGGTTTGCCCTCGGGCGTTCGCGGAATGGGTTTGGATTCGGATGGGGCGGAGGCCGTTTGCCCCACGCCGGGCGGCGCGGTCAAGCCGAGCGACAAGGCGATTCCAAAGGCTGCGATGAGTGGATGGCGTAACATCTTCCAGTATTATCGTTCAATCGAGTTCCGCGTGGAACCCGTTCCGCCACTCCATGCGACTTCTTTTCCAGGCGTTTGGGGCCGCACCATCAGCGTGGAGGTAAACCATGGAAAGACGATCTTTCCTGACTGCAGTTACGGTGGGCATGTGCCTCGCGTTCGTTGTGTCGCAGCTACAAGCTCAGGTTGAGCGGACGTTGACCCTGCACATTCCCTTCAACTTCGTCGCCACCGACAAAACCTTGCCGGCCGGCGATTACATGGTCAGAACCAATGCCGATTCCACAGTACTGCTGCGCGATGGCGGCGGGAGAAACGCCTCGTTCGCAATTGCACACGCGGCTTTAGCACCAGGCATACGAAAGGAGGCGAAGTTGGTGTTCTATCGTTTCGGCGAGCAGTACTTTCTTTATGAAATCTGGGGAGGAGATACTGCCGTCGGCAGCCAACTTCTGGTAGCGCCCGGCGAGCATTTGTCGGCTTCCAATTGGCCGCATACCCGCATCGAGATCGCAGCTACGATTCGTGCGTCCGGAAAGGAGAAGAAACCCTAAGAGCCGTTTTCGATAATTATGATGGCGCCGCCCACGCCCGCGACGGCGCCTACAATAGTGTTGTCGGGAAGAGTCAAGCTCGGAATCATTTGAAACCTCTGGCCCACGAAACCGGGTTTCACCGTCGCGGGGTTCGAGTCGGAGTTCTTTGGCCCTCGCCATTCCGCCGCATCGAGCGGGGACGTCGGGGGCACAACCTGTCTGTCTCCCGCTAGGGTGAACAGTTCGAGTAAACCACAGCATTATCGGGCGCCAGTTTCTGCGCCGAAAGGAAGGCCTGCTCCGCCTCGGCATAGCGGCCGTGCGTCGCGTAGAAGACGCCCAACCTATGATATGCCCCCCAGTAATGCCGCTGGCGGATCGCCTGATTGTAGGCCTCCTCAGCCTCTTTGAGCCCGTCCAGGTTGGCGTACACGAGCGCGAGTCCCCCGTACGCATCGGCGTTTCCGGGATCGAGCCGGAGGGCCTCTTCGTATTCATGCAAAGCCTTCTCGTACTCGCCGGTCGTGTTGTAAAAGAGTCCTTGCGCAATGTGGACTTGCGCGGAGCCGCTGCCCAGGCGCAGCGCCTGTTTGCAGCTCTCGCGAGCGAGGTCGATCAATGCGACGGCAGGGAGACGTTCGTACTTTCGAAGATACGCTTCACCCAGACCGGCGTGAGCCAAAGCGTAGTTGGGATCCGACTCTACTGCTTCGCGAAACAGCCCGATGGCATTATCCAGTCCCGCGGCTCCCTCCAGGAGGTACCCGCGTGCCCGGAGGTAAAAGTCCTCCGCCTGCGGTTGAAGGGTCCTGACTTCCGCCGCTGCAGGCTGGCCGCCGGTACGCGGCTGGATGCCCAACATTTCGGCCGCCCGTTCCGCAGCCTGGTCTTCGAGAGCCAAGGGGTCGCCGGCCTGGAAATCGATGATGGCCGATTTCGCTTCGTGAGACGGATTACAGTAGCCGGCAGACATGGTCAGCCGGGTTTTCCCCGCGACGGTCTCGATACTCCCGCTAATGACGCGGTTGGCGCCGAATACCTGGCAGGCCCTGCTCGAATTCACAACGTTGGCCGCCAATACATCATCGGGGGGCACCGTCCAAAAGCCCGCTTCGGCGCGCCCGCGTTGATTCAACTGTTGGACCAGCGAAAACAACAGGCCCAGGCGGCGTGCCTGGCTCTCCGGCGACGAGTCGATGGTCCGGAAAGGGAGGACAGCCACGTGCTTCTCCGCTGGAGTCCTGCTAAAGATCAGCCACGCCCCGATACCCATCGCCACAATTGCCAGGCCGCCGGCAGCCAGCCACACGCGCGTTGGAGTCCACCATGGAGCTTTTGGGGGTGTAGGGGGAACCGGAGCTGGCACAATCAGCTCGTATTTGGGCTTGTACCCTCCCAAAGGTATTGAGACTCGAATCGAATCCTCGATACGTTCCACTTTGTAGTATTCGGCCAAACGCGCCCGCAGTCGCCCCGCTTCTTGCGCTACGGTGCGATCCACTTTCGAGTCGTAGTCTTTCTTACCGAATACCTCCAGCGCGATCACACTATCTTTCAGTTCCTGGCCGCGGCCTTCCAGGTCTTCTTTAACAAGGAAGCGGAGGAGCTTGGTGCTGTTATTCGATCTGAGGAAAATCTCGCTGGCGACGATCCTCTCCATCTGCGCCAAGATTGCCTCGGCGCTCAGTGGCGATGATGCAATGCCGGACACGGGTGCGGCCTTCCTCCCGAGTGTGAAACAACTCTAACATAAAAGCCCCACAATCAAGGGGCTTCGGGTCGTGACGCCACGTCGCGCCACTCCCAAGTCACTTTTGCTGGAAAGCCCGCGGCCGCAGCGTGGAGGCATGCGAATCTGCAGTCTCTTTGGCGGGCTTGCCGCGGTCCTCCTGGCAGGCGTGTGCTGGCCCCACGACCCACTCCCGTCCGTCGTGCTCTTTGCCCACTTCGAGACCTCTCCGGACAAAAAAGCACTCTGGCATATGCAACAGGAACTCGATTCCATTCTGGCGCCGGCCGGATTCAAGACTGCCTGGGTGATCGCTCCCGAAATCCCCGCAACCTGCCGCGATTGCCACTTAACAAATATCCGGTTCCTTGGCCGGTGTGATATCAAACGGCCGGCCCGGGAACTGGTATCCGCCAACTGGCTGGGGCGGACGATCACTTCCGAGGGGGAGCTCTTCCCCTTCGTGGAAGTGAACTGCAACCGCATCGAATGGCTCCTCGGCATCGCCATCGAGGACCGGCAGCCCGCCTGGTCCGAACAGGTGTTGGGGCGCGCCTTCGCGCGAGTACTGGCCCATGAGCTTTATCACGTGCTGGCGAACACCAAGGGACACGGCGCGAGCTTGCTGACCCGTAAACAACTGAGCCGCGAGGCATTGCTTGCCCAGCATCTCAGTTTCGATATGGAGGATATCGCGCGCATCCGGCGTTAACCGGGCTGTCGCGGACACGAGGATATCATGGGTGTGGGGTCGACGCTTTGAACCGTCTCGCTCAGCATGTGCGGTACGCATTACGCCTGCTCGCAAGAAGCCCGGGCTTCTCGGCCGTTGCCGTGCTTACCCTCGCAGTGGGGATCGGCGCCACCACCGTCATCTTCACGGTCGCTGATGCCCTTTTGCTGCGGCCTCTCCGCTACCCCCGGCCCGATCAGTTGGTGCTGATTTCCGCGCAAAAGAAGGCCAGCGGAATCACTCAGGGAGAGCTTTCCTGGCCGCGCTTCGAGATGGTCAGCCGGCAGAACCAGTCGTTCTCCGGGGTGGCGGCCTTCACCAGCGAGACCTTTAACTGGACCGGCCAGGGCGAGCCGGAGCAACTCACGGCCGCCAGGGCTTCCTGGAACTTCTTTCCGATTCTGGGAATTGCTCCCGCGCTGGGGCGCTCGTTCACCCCGGCTGAGGATAAACCGGGCGGTGATTTCGTCGTGCTTCTCAGCAATCGCCTCTGGCGCGCACGATTCCGTTCCGATCCGGCCGCCATCGGCCGGCATCTGACCCTCGATCAGAAGGACTACACGATCATCGGAGTGCTGCCGCCGGATTTCCGGTTCGATTTCTTCCCCCAGGAAGTGGATCTGTTTGCCCCGCGCGTGTTTGACCTCAACATCATCACGCCGCAGCAAGTGCAGGGAGGCAGCGGTTTTCTGCGCTTTATCGCGCGGCTGCGTCCTGAAGCCACCGTTTCCACGGCCCAGGCGGAGCTGGATACCATGGCGGCGCAATACCGCCAGGAGCATCCCAAAGCTCCGGATGCCGACCCCGCCCTTATCGTGCATGCCGGCGCTTTGCGCGACGAACTGGTCTTCAATACGCGCACGGCCATCCTGGTCCTCTGCGGCGCGGTTTGCGTGGTGCTGCTCATCGCCTGCGGTAACGTGGCGAGCCTGCTGCTCTCGCGCGCGCTCGGCCGGCAGCGGGAGATCGCCGTACGCACCGCGCTGGGCGCGACGCAGTCGGGCGTGGTGGGCCAGCTTCTGACGGAGAGCCTGATTCTGGCGCTCGCCGGCGGAACAGCCGGTATGCTCCTGAGCGTATGGGGCACCCGTTGGATCGCGTTTCTAGCCGAGGGTAACCTGCCGCGCGTCCGCGAAATCCACGCCGATCTCTACGTGGGCGCATTTGCCCTGGGCATTTCGATGCTGTCCGGCATCCTTTTCGGCTTGGCGCCCGCCCTGCAGGCCGCGCGCACCGACCTGAATTCCGCGTTGCGCGCTGAGGGGCGCGGCGCGACCGCCGGGCGCCGCCGGCATTTCCTGCGCAATCTGCTGGTGGTGACACAGATTACCCTCTCGACCGTTCTCTTATTGGGAGCCGGCCTGCTGATTCGCAACTTTCTCCAGTTGCGCGGGGCCGACCCGGGCTTCGATGCGCACAATCTGCTCACGATGAGTATTTCGCTGCCACCCGCGCGTTACCAGCAGGGCGCGCAGATGAACGCGTTCTTCGAGGATCTGGTGCGAAGGGTACGCGCAGTGCCGGGCGTGCGGGCAGCGGCAGCATCCTCCGCTCTGCCGATGAATCCATCGCGGTTTTCTCCCGCGCTGCCGGAAGGCCAGCC
>PSRJ01000050.1 GCA_003175985.1 Terriglobia bacterium | reverse complement strand
GCAAAGCGGCAGATTCTTTCCTCGAATCAGCGCCACAAAACCGACACCGGGTCGCCAGAAGTACAGATTGCTCTGTTGAGCAAGCGCATTGCGCTGCTGACGGAGCATTTTGCGACGCACAAGAAGGACAACGGTTCCCGAAAAGGGCTGCTGACACTGGTAGCCAAGCGCCGCCGGCTTCTGACGTACTTGCGCGATACGGATCCAGAGCGCTACAAGGTAGTTCTGCAACGGCTGGGCATACGCCGCTAGTCCATTCAGCATCATTCCAATCGGCCTGTGTGCGGGCGGCGCGTTGCCGCGGTGCATCGGGTCACTCATCCTGTCAACTCCAGTCTCAACGGCTCCTCTGGTGGAGAATGACTCCAGCCGGAGTTGGAGGTTTTTAGAAGAATGTCTCACAAAGTAGAAGTAGACCTGGGTGGACGAACGATCACCCTGGAAACCGGCAAAATTGCCAAACAAGCGAACGGCGCGGTCGTCGTTCGGTCCGGGGATTCAGTAGTCCTGGTAAGCGCCTGCATGGCCGATGAAGCCAAACCGGGCGCCGGGTTCTTTCCCCTTACGGTTGATTACCGCGAATATACGTACGCCGCCGGAAAGATTCCGGGCGGCTTTATCAAGCGCGAGGGACGTCCCTCGGAGAAGGAAATCCTGACAAGCCGGCTGATCGACCGTCCCATCCGGCCGCTGTTTCCCGAAGGGTTTTTGAACGAAACCCAGGTAATTGCGATGGTGCTTTCGGCGGACCCGGAGCAGGATCCCAATTCTTTGGCGATCGCGGGCGCGGCGGCGGCCCTCGCCATTTCCGATATTCCGTTCGCCTACGTTATGGGTGGAGTGCGTGTCGGAATGAAAGATGGCCAGTACGTCGCTAACCCGACCTATACCGAAGGCAGGGAATCGAAGCTCAATATTGTCGTAGCAGGCACCGAAGAAGGGATCGTGATGGTGGAGGCCGGCGCGCAGCAGGTGACCGAGGCTGAGGTGCTCGGCGCCATCGAATTCGGCCACGAGTGCTGCAAAAAGATCGCCGCCGGAATCCGCCAGCTCATGAGCGTAGCCGGGAAGAAGAAACGGGAATTCACACCGCCGGCCCGCAATCCGCAGATCTACGATCAGATTGCCCAGCAGACGCGTGCCGCATTGACCGACGCGCTCAATACCAAGAAGTATTCCAAGCTGGAAAGCTATGCCAAGGTCGCGGAACTGCGCGACACCGCGGTGGAAGCGCTGCCCGAAGAGCATCAGGAAGAAGGCGGCGATTGCTTCGATGCTCTCAAGGAGCGCATCTTCCGCGACGAGATGCTGAAGAACCACCGGCGTCCCGATGGCCGCGCTTTCGACGAGATCCGCCCGATCACCATCGAGACCGGCGTGCTGCCGCGCACGCATGGTTCCGCCCTGTTCACCCGCGGCGAGACGCAGGCCCTGGTCACTGTCACGCTGGGCACCAAGGAAGACGAACAGCGCATCGAACTGCTGGAGCCGGGTGAAACCACCAAGCGGTTCATGCTGCATTACAACTTTCCGCCGTTCAGCGTGGGAGAAGTGGGATTCATGCGCGGCCCCGGCCGGCGTGAAATCGGCCACGGCGCACTGGCCGAGCGCTCGCTCACGGCGTTAATTCCCAGCGAACAGATTTTCCCGTACACCATGCGCGTGGTGAGCGACATTCTGGAATCGAACGGCTCCAGTTCCATGGCCACGGTTTGCGGCGCATCTCTGGCGCTGATGGACGCGGGCGCGCCGCTGGCCTCGCATGTGGGCGGCGTGGCGATGGGGCTCGTGCTCGAGGGTAAGGATTACGCCATCCTCACCGATATCGCGGGCGCCGAAGACCACTACGGCGACATGGATTTCAAAGTGGCGGGAACGCGCGACGGCATTACCGGCCTGCAGATGGATATCAAGGTCCCGAACGTGACCACGGCGATCATGAAGGAAGCGCTCGAACAGGCGCGCCGGGGCCGCCTCTTCATCATCGACAAGATGCAGGAGGCGCTGCCGCAACCCAAGACCAGCATTTCGCAGTACGCGCCGCGCATTTACACGCTGAACATTCCGCAGGATAAAATTCGCGACGTCATCGGACCCGGCGGCAAAGTCATTCGCGGGATCATCGAGCAGACCGGCGTCAAAATCGATGTGGAAGACGATGGCACGGTGCACGTCGCTTCGGCCGACGAGGCCTCGGCCAAGAAGGCGCTCCAGATCATCTCCGATATCACCGCCGTGGCCGAAGTGGGCAAGACCTATTTGGGAACCGTGGTGCGGCTGGTAGACTTCGGCGCATTCGTCGAGATCTTTCCGGGCACCGACGGTCTGCTGCACATCAGCGAGATCGCCGAAAACCGCATCCGGGATGTCCGCGATGAATTGAAGGAAGGCGATCAGATCCTGGTCAAGGTGCTGGCAATGGAAGGCAACAAGATCAAGCTGAGCCGCAAGGCGGTGCTGCGCGAGCAGCGGGAGAAGTTGAAGCAGGGCGTGAAGGCTTAGTACACCGTTTCATCGGACCGCTTCTTTGCGGTCGCGGCTCGGTATACGTGGCATGAATATCGATTGGGAGTCGGTGCGCTCGGAATTCCCGGCGCTTGCGCATTGGACGTATCTCAACACTGCGACCTACGGTCAGGTGCCGCGGCGCGGAGTGGCGGCTGATGCCGCGCACTGGACGCGCCGCGACGAATTCGCCTGCTCGGATTTTCTCAGTTGGTACGAAGAAGCGGATGGGATCCGCGAGTCCGTCGCGCGGTTGATTCACGCCACTCCGGACGATGTCGCGTTTATTCCGAATTCTTCGGCGGCGATGGGCCTCATCGCCGCAGGAATCGATTGGAAACCGGGAGACAACGTAGTCACCTTGCAAGGGGAGTTTCCGAATTGCCTGTATTTGCCGGCTTTGGTCGAGCGGTACGGCGTCGAGTTCCGCGAAGTCTCGTGGGAATGCTTCTACGCGGGCATTAACGAGCGGACGCGCCTGGTCGCCATCAGCGAGGTCAACTACTCCAGCGGGTTCCGTGCGCCCCTGAAGGAGATCGCGCAATTCCTGCGCGCCCGCGGCGTTTTGCTGTACGTGGACGGAACGCAAAGTGTCGGGGCGCTGCGCTTCAACGTTCGCGACATCCAGCCGGATCTACTCGCGGTCCACGCCTACAAATGGATGATCTCGCCGACCGGTTCCGGATTCATGTACGTGGCCCCCGGGCTGCGCGCGAAATTGCTTCCCAGTGTTGCCGGCTGGCGGACGCACCGGGACTGGCGCAACGTCGACAACCTGCATCATGGTATGCCGCTGCTCAAGGATTCGGCCGAGAAATACGAGGGCGGCGGACTGCAATTCGGCTTGCTCCACGCGATGGGTGCGGCCGTCGATTGGCTGGTCGAATTGGGACCCGAGCGGGTGGAGCAGCGTGTGCTGGAGCTGGCTCGATGCGCGCGCGAGCGGCTGATCAGCCTGGGCGCCTCCGCGGATCACACGGAATCGCAAATCGTCGCAGTGAAGTTCCCGGGCGCGGATCCCTCTCGCCTTTCGCAAGAGCTGAAAGCGCGGCGCGTGATCGTGGCCGCGCGGCACGGATTCCTCCGCGTCTCGCCCCACTTCTACAACAACGAACAGGATCTGGAGCGCCTGGAGAGCGAACTGCGCAAGCTGCTTTGAGCAGCCTTGTTAATTCGCTCCCGTGTTTTCCCGTCTCGAAGCGATACGGACCCATATTTCATGGGATGTGGAGGCACGGATCCGTAACCGCCATTTCCCGGCGCGTCCGGCTGCGATAGTATGAACAGCACAGGAGGCATCTATGACCCAGATCGCTCGAATCGGGTGTTTGACGGCGGCGTTCGTTTGTTCCGCGGTAATCGCCCGGAGCCAGGCACAGCAACCGGCCCGCGGCTTGCCGGAGGGAAATGGAAAGGCGCTGGTCGAAACGGCCTGCACCACCTGCCACCCGGTCACGATGATTACGAATGCCGGGCACACCCTTGAGGACTGGAAGCTCCTGGTGGAGCGCATGGTCTCCGCAGGCGCACCGGTGGCGCCGAATCAGTTCAACATGGTCACCGAATACCTGGCAAAGAGCTTTCCGGAAGGGAATGTTCCCAAAGCGGTGATCATTCCCGGCCCGGTTAAGGTGAGCTTTAAGGAATGGACCGCGCCGACGGTGGGCTCGCGGCCACACGATCCGCTGGCGACCCATGATGGCTACCTCTGGTACACCGGCCAGTATGCCAACGTATTGGGACGAGTGGATACCAAGACCGGAAAGATCCAGGAGTTTCGGCCGACCACGCCGCGCTCGGGTCCGCACGGCCTGGTAGAGGACAAGGACGGAAATATCTGGTTCACGGCGAATTCCAAAGGCTATATCGGCAAGCTCGATCCCAAAACCGAAAAGGTGACGGAGTATAAGCTGCCGCCCGATGCCGGCGATCCGCATACCCCGCTCTTCGATCGCAAGGGGACGCTCTGGTTCACGGTGCAGGGCGCCAATAAGGTAGGCCGGCTCAATCCGCAAACCGGAGAAATCAAACTGGCCGACTCTCCGACCGCGCGCTCGCTTCCTTATGGCATGGTGATCGATTCGAAAGGGACTCCTTACTACTGTGAATTCGGCGCGCCGAAAATTGCCGCCATCGATCCCAACACCATGGCGATCAAGGAGTGGACTCTGACCGACCCCGCGGCGCGCCCCCGGCGAATTGCCATCACCAGCGACGATCAAATCTATTACGCCGATTATGCGCGCGGCTACCTGGGACGGCTCGACCCGAAGACCGGCGCCGTGAAAGAATGGCCGTCCCCCAGCGGGCCGAGGTCTCAGCCCTACGGCATTACTTTTCTCGATGGGATCATCTGGTACTCGGAATCCGCCGTCAAACCAAACACGCTGGTCCGCTTCGATCCGAAAACGGAGAAGTTCCAGACGTGGGTGATCCCCGCCGGCGGCGGTGTGGTACGCAACATGATGACCACCCGCGACGGCAACCTGGTGATGGCCGAAAGCGCTCTGAACATCGTGGCGTTAGTGCAGATCGGGAAATAGGCCGGAATCCGCGCAGAGAATCGCAACTCCGAGATACCGGGCGTCTTCGGCCGGCTTCCTCAAGCCAGCGTTTCCGCTTTGGCCGGCGGCGCCAATAGCCGGGAGATGAAATTCGTGTCGAGCCGCCCCTCTTGAAAGTCCGGGTGATCCAGGATGCGTTTGTGTAGCGGTATCGACGTGTGGATGCCCTCGATGATGAACATGTCCAGCGCGCGCCTCATGCGCCGGATCGCCTCCGCCCGGTCGCTGCCGTGGACCACCAGCTTCGCCACCAGCGAATCGTAATACGGGGGAATCACACAATCCGTGTAGGCCCAGGTGTCCACCCGCACGCCGATGCTTCCGGGAACGTGGAACCCGGTAATCCGGCCCGGTGATGGCGCGAAGGTTTCGGGATTCTCCGCGTTGATTCGGCACTCGATGGCATGGCCGCGCAGCGTTACCGGTCCCCGCAGAATACTCCGCAGCCGCTCTCCCTGGGCGATCCGGATTTGACTCTTGACAATATCGATCCCAGTCACCAGTTCCGTCACCGGATGCTCTACCTGCACGCGCGCGTTCACTTCGATGAAGTAGAGCTTCCCATCTTCGTCCATCAGGAATTCCACGGTGCCGGCGTTGGTATACCGGGCTGCCGCGAGCGCTTTCTGCAAGACGCCTGCGATCTCGGCACGCAGGGCATCGTTCATCGCGGGCGAGGGCGCCTCCTCAACCAGCTTTTGATGCCGCCGCTGGATGCTGCACTCGCGCTCACCCAGAATTTCGACGCTGCCAAACTCATCCGCTAATACCTGAAACTCGATATGCCGCGGAACGGCAATGAATTTTTCCAGGTACACGTCCGCGGAACTGAAGGCGGCTCCTGCTTCCTGCTGGGCTTGCACGAATAGCGGCGCCAGGTCGGCGGCCTCGCGCACCACCCGCATCCCGCGCCCTCCGCCTCCTGCCGACGCTTTGAGAATCACCGGGTAGCCGATCTGCCCGGCCACCTCCAGCGCCTCCTCGGGACTTTGCAACACTCCCGTCGAGCCCGGCAAAACCGGAACCCCCATATCGCGCATGAAGGCGCGAGCCTGTTCCTTCACCCCCATCAGCCGGATGACATCCGGTTTGGGTCCGATGAATGCCAGACCGGAGGTTTCGCACACTTCGGCGAAACCGGCATTCTCGCTCAAAAACCCATAACCCGGGTGGATGGCATCGACGTTGGCAATTTCCGCAGCGCTGATGATCGAAGGAATATCCAGGTAGCTCCGCGCGCTTTTCGCCGGACCGATGCAGATCGCCTGGTCGGCGAAACGCACGTGCGAGCTGTAACGGTCGGCTTCGGAGTAGACGGCTACGGTTTCGATGCCCAGCTCTTTGCAGGCGCTAATTACGCGGACGGCGATTTCCCCACGATTCGCAATGAGGATCTTCTTAAACCGCCCGGATGCCAAACAGAGCCTCCCCGTATTCCACCGGCTGGCCGCTCAACACCAGCTTGCTTTCCACGATGCCCGCGACCTCGGCTTCAATCTCGTTCATGAGTTTCATCGACTCGATGATGCAGAGCACTTTGCCGGGCTGCACCCGCTCTCCCACCCTGACGAACGGTGGAGCTCCGGGGGATGGCGATTCGTAGAAGGTGCCGACAATCGGAGCCTTTACTAAGACCAGGCTTGGATCGGCAGCGCCATCCGTCTTCTCTTTGACGGGCTGAGCCGGTGCTGCGGCTGGAGGCCCGGCCGCGGCGGCCGGCACGAAAAGCTGCTGGGCGGATTGCGGAGCGGCTACGAATTCCCGCGCCACGGCGCCGGAACCGCGAATGCGCACCCGATCCTCTCCCCGCTGGACTTCCAGCTCGGCAATGCCCGTTTCCATGGCCAGCTTGATGAGCTCGCGTATCTCGTCTACAGTCATTAATCGACTAGATTAGCAGACGCGTGCCTGCCAGAATTCGCGTTTGGTCTAGCCGCTACAGAACCAGCCGTTCATCCCCTTCGCGGCGGGTGATATGTTCGCGGTCGAGGTACTCCAACAGCGGGATGGCGTATTTCCGGGAAACACCCGTCCAGTCCTTAAACGTCGATACCGTGAACCTCGCCGATTTCCGCGCAGCCAGCATCTGGCGAAGGTTTTCCAGGGCGGCGCGATGGAACACCAGTTCCTCGCTGACCCGCACCAGGCACCGTTCCCGCAACAGGATTTGCATCAACGAACGGGCACGGCTCGCTTCCACACCCGATTGCGCCAACACTTCAGAAACCGGAGGCGTGGTCAATCCCGCCTTCTCGAAGGCGCGTTCGATCGCCTGGCGCGCCTGCTCTTCATCCTGCTTGAGGACCACCTGGTGCGCCTTGGCCCGCACATGCTCGCCGTCCACAACCAGGTCTTTGGCATCCGCCAGTACGGCCTCGAACACCATCGGCGGAGCTTCGGAAAGTTCGCGGCTGCGCAAATCCTGCCGCGGAATCCCCGGCAGAAGAGGATTGCTGCGGTGGAATTCACGCACTGTCTTCACCAGCCGGTCGCGCGTCGCCTGGAACCAGGGACGAGCGATGTACCACCCTTGTGTCTGCGCGAGGGCCACCAGGCCGGCATGCTTCGCGGCTGCCGCAATATCGGCCGGTTGCATTCCCGTCCGCCCGGCCAGTTCCGCCATACCCATCCCAAAAGGAGCTTCTTCAACCAGCCGCCGGATGCGCGCGGCATAATCGGCGCCTCCCAGCACTTCGAGCCGCGCCGCGACGCTCTCGCCGCGCCGGTAGCGGTGCGCGCCTACGTCCAGGACCACGCCCCCGCCGATGGTGACCACCGGCGAGAACATGCGGATGATGAACCGGTCGCCCGGCAACAGCAGCGTGGGATCCCGCAGGACCAACCGCACATATGCCGTCGAACCAGGCTGCAGGACGGCCCCGCCTTCCAGCAACCGAACCTCCGCTTCGATCTCCGCCGTGCCCGAATGAAAGTGCACTGGCGCCCGGTTCTTCAACGGCTTGGCGCTTCGCAGCAGGCTGAGTTGGCAGTCCACCTGGATTACCGGGCGAAATCGCCCGGGTTCCGAGAGCACATCGCCCCGCGCCAGCTCTCCCGGTTCGATATCCGCCAGGTTCAGCGCGGTCCTCTGCCCGGCCATCGCCCGCTCCGCCTGTGAGCCGTGCACCTGCACTCCGCGCACGCGCAGCCGGCGCCCGGAAGGGTACACCTCCACCTCTTGTTCCTTGGCCACGGTTCCCGAAACCAGCGTACCGGTGACCACCGTGCCGAATCCTTTGATCGAGAACGCGCGGTCGATGGGCAGCCGGAAGTACCCTGTGGCGTCTTTTTCCAGCGCCGCGCCCGCCGCCCGTCCCAGTTCGCGCCGCAGTTCTTCCAGCCCCGCCCCCGTTACCGAACTGACCGGCACCATGGGGGCGCCTTCCAGGAAGGAGCCCGCTACCAGCTCTTCCAGTTCGAGGCGCACCAGGTCGAGGATATCGACGTCCACGAGGTCCGCCTTGGTTAGCGCAATGACTCCCCGCGGAATCCCCAGCAAGCGGCAGATATCGAAATGTTCCCGGGTCTGCGGCTTGATCGATTCATCCCCGGCCACCACGAACAGCACCAGGTCGATACCGCCCACTCCGGCCAGCATATTCTTCACAAACCGCTCATGGCCGGGCACATCCACGAAACCCAGACGCAGGGAAGGCGTCAATTGCAGATGAGCGAATCCGAGGTCAATCGTGATGCCACGACGCTTTTCCTCTTCAAGACGGTCCGCATCGATTCCGGTGAGGGCCTTCACCAAAGCGGTCTTGCCATGGTCGATGTGCCCCGCGGTGCCGACGACAATGTTCTTCATCCTCGTTCCCATCCTACTACCGGCACAAACGGCCACATTCCGCGCCGGAGTCACCGCCGTCAACGTCGATGTGGCAGTTTCCGATTCCGCGGGGCGTACCATCTCCGGCCTCACCCGCAACGACTTTGAAGTGTTCGACGCGGGCGCCCCCCAGAAAATCACCTATTTCGAGCATGAATCCGACCCACTGGATATCCTGCTGCTTCTGGACGTGAGCGGGAGCATGCACCGCTCTCTGCTTGAACTAGCCTCGACCGCTCGCGCGGCCCTCCGGCCGCTGGGCTCCGGTGACCGCGTAGCAGTCATGCTGTTTGCGCGCACCGCAGCGCTTCGCCAGCCCTTCACTTCCGATTTTGATGCCGTGCAGCGCGAGATTCGTACGGCAGTCGAACGGACCGATGATCTGGGCACGGGGACCGCGATCAACGCCGCCATCGTTGCTGCTGCCGCACAAATCGGCCGGGAGGGATCCAAAGCGCGGCGCGCGATCCTCATCGTCACCGACAATCTCAGCTTGAATTACCGGTTATCCGACGAACAGGTCCTTCGCGAGCTGTATGCCGTCGATGCCACACTCAACGCCATACTCATCGGCAAACAGCGCCGCCCGGTTCCGCCCAAACCGGGCGCCTACGTGAACACCGATTTCACTCCGTCTGACGTGTTCAAGCTGGCGGAGCAGACCGGCGGCGAAGCCCTGGAATCGCGGAAGGCCGGCGAGACTTTTCCGCTCATAATCGAGCGCATCCGCTCGCGCTATCGCATGCAGTATGATGCGCCCTCCGCGACCCCCGGCGCATTTCGGCCCATAAAAGTACAACTCGCGCCCGCCGCACGAAACCACCATGCGACTGCGGTGATTCGTGCGCGGGCGGGATACTACGCGCCGGAATGAACTTTCCGCCCCGAGTTACAGTGTTAGGGTGTTCGCCGTGCTGCTGTTCGGTTTGGTTTTAGGCTCTGCAGTCTATTGCGTCCTTACCTGCATTGCCGCCGTCCGCTATGTTATGGCCAAACCCGCCAAGCCTTCCTCCCTGCCGCCGATCAGCATATTGAAGCCTCTCTCCGGGATAGACCTCGGGCTGGAAGCCAATCTGCGGACCTTCTTCGAACAGTCCTATCCCGAGTTCGAAGTCTTGTTTGCTATTCGCAGGCCGGACGATCCGGCGATTCCCGTCGCGGAACGAGTGCGTGCACGATATCCCAACGTTCCGTCGCGGTTGTTAGTGACTGGAGAACCGCCCTATCCGAATGCCAAGGTATACAGCCTCGACTGTATGCTGTCGGCGGCCCGTCACGAGTTAATTGTCATGGCGGATAGTGACGTTCGTGTTACACCACGCCTGCTACACACCATAGCTTCGGAATTTCAAGACGAGGCGGTGGGTATGGTCACTTGCCCTTACCGGGCCGTGCCGGGAGCCAGTTTCTGGTCGAGGCTGGAAGCCATCGGCCTCAACACAGAGTTTCTGGGCGGAGTGCTAGTCGCTCGTCTGCTTGAAGGAATGAAGTTTGCGCTGGGGCCTACGATTGCCGCGCGCCGGGCAGTCCTTCGGCAGATTGGGGCTTTTGACAGCCTGAAGGACTATCTTGCCGAAGACTTCGTTCTCGGCAGCCTTACCGCCAGCGCCGGCTGGAAGGTAGTGCTCTCCTCGTATGTCATCGAGCACCACATTGGAAGTCAGGCGGTGGTCGCCAACTTGCGGCACCGTCTGCGATGGAACCGCAGCACGCGACGCTCGCGGCCGCGAGGCTATATCGGCCAGATCTTTATCAATCCGCTACCGCTGGCGCTGCTCCTCACCGCAGCGCGTCCTTCCTGGTGGCCGGTTCTCGCGATCATGCTTGTGTTTCGCGCGCTCGCCGCATGGTCCACCGCGCATCTCGCCTTGCGAGATCCGTTGACGCGCCGCCTCTGGTGGTTGGTGCCGCTGCAGGATATGGCCGGTTTCCTCCTGTGGCTGGCAGGTTTTTGGGGAAATCACATCCTGTGGCGTGGACACAAATACGAATTGCTCGCCGACGGCCGATTCCGGCTCGTCGGCGAGAAGACTACGAGCGCCTCCGCCCGCTAGCAGGTTGCGGAAAAACGACTCCGAGCGGCCGATTCGCAGGCGAAACCGCCTGCGCCACCACGAAGAAT
>PSRJ01000127.1 GCA_003175985.1 Terriglobia bacterium | reverse complement strand
CAGCGCGTCGTGCAGGCGGTCGAAAATCCGATCCGGCCCGAGCAGATCCGTGAGCCGATGCCGCTCCAGATCGGATTGCACATGAACGAATGCCAACGCTACGCCTCTCTTATTGAGATCCTGCTGCAGTTCCCGAATGACGCGCGCGGCGGAGGACGGGGCTCGCCGGTTTTTCGGTTTCCAAGCGACCAGCCATATTTCAACAGACTATGTGATTCGGGCCCCGGTAGCATGGCCGGTCCGAGCCAATCACATCGGCGTTCCGGCGCTAAGCACCATCCTTAATCTTCAAAGGACCGCAGGCGTCCCTGAAACTTGTTTTTGACTACACTCGACCAGAGCCACTTGATCACGCGAGCGTCGTTGTAGCAATACGCGAGGTTATGGTTCAGGGTAGAAAAACAGTGCTGCTGGCATGTCTTCTTCATGCCGGCAAGCTGCTCGCCATCGAACCGGGCATGGTCGATGTTCCCCCAGTCATAGGTGGCGCCGTACATCGGGAAGCACGGCGCCACCGTGCCGTCGGTCCGAATGATGACGTTGTTCTGGCCAGCACGGCAGTTCCATTCCGCGAACTGTAGTTCTCCGTCTGGCCGCTGCACAATCCCGGGCATGCCGGCGAGCAGTTCGGCCTGGCTGCCGTTTCCATGGGTTCCGTCGCCATTCCAGCCGTACTTCCGCAGATCGACTCCCGATGACATGCGAAGGAACGCCTTGATTTCCTGCAGCCGCTGTACGGAGTTGACCATCTGGTAACCGGCCCGGTTTTTCTCGATCAGCCAATCGACCAACTGGTCGACTGCTTGCCAATCTTCCGGCCGGATGTATGTCGGGTTGTCGTACAGGTGCTTGAAGTGGTCGTCCTGTTCCAACATCGGAGTTTCGTTGATGTGATAGTCCGTCGCTACGCGATGATCGTGCGCGTACTCGGTAAGCAGGCGGACGTCTTCCAGGTTGTTCCGGCAAATATTGATATTGAAGAAAACGACGTATCCGTTCGCGTACTGCTTGCGAAGAATGTACTCCAGGTTTTTGCGGGCCGGAACGAGCGCTTTGGGGAGCCCCGGCTTCAGATCCCAGGCATCCATGGCGAAGTTGAAAGCCGCAACGCCTGCGTCGCCCAGCCGATCGGCGACCTCGGGCCGGAGTAACCGCCCGTTCGTAGCGATGTAAACCCAAAAACCACGTTTGGCGGCATAGTAAACGACCTTGTGTACGAACTCCGGCCGCAGTAGGGGTTCGCCACCCATGAGGGCCACGACGCGGCATCCCCGGTCGTACAGCCAGTCGATCGACCGGCGGGCGACGTCTTCCGTCATGCCCTTTACCTTGTTGTCGAACGACCAGCAATACCAGCAGTCCAGATTGCATTTATATTCGATGAAAAGATATGCCGTGATGGGGTGGAAATCTCCGGGGAGCACCCGGGACCGCACATAAGGCAACAACCAGCCGCGGGAGGCACGAGTAATCTTGTCAAGTCCCCACCTTCGCTTCTCCGGCGGAACCTCCGGGCCCGGGTCGTTCAGCCTTCCCGGAAACTGCGGGAATACAGGATCCGGCAGCGAAAGGCCTAGTGGTTCGGCTCGCACGCGAGCCTGCCGGTCTGGACTGACCAGCAGGTCGTTAATAGCTACGTCGATCCGGAATTTTGGAGCAGCGGTCATCGATTTTTCCCCCACGAGTTGAGCTGGCAAACATCTGCGCCGACGTTGAAGCATGAAGACTGCCAAATGCCAAGCCGTTTGAAGAGCCGAAACATGTTTGCACTCGCTCTCCTTTTGCGGGCGTGGAACGCATTGGACCCTGCCGATCCGGTGCCGATCTATGGTCATGTGACGAGCAGCCGACACCGGGTTCGCAGCGATACCACGAAATTGGTATCGGAGTGGTGGTCTGATTTGGTTAGCGCACAAATCCCCAATGTAGTGATTCCCCAAAAATTGGAATGTCACATAGTAAAAAGTGGGATCTGTCCGGAACAGGAGTCTTTGTGACACAACGGGTAAAAACCGCGAAAATACAGCTAGAGCCGCCGCCAAGTACCGAAGCTGCGGCGCTTGCTGCACGTCAGCGCCAGTACGGGGGTGACCCCTATGAGTTCGCAGGCACCGACAACGCCTTGTATGAACGCCACCTCATCTTCGACCATATCGTCCAGCCCGCCAGTGCCGGCTGGCGCGATCGATTCGAAGCCGTGGCGCGATCGGTGCGTGACATCCTTTCCCAACGCTGGCTAAACACCGAGAGCACCTACGCGAACGCCAATCCGAAACGGGTTTACTACCTTTCCATGGAGTACCTCATCGGCCGCTCCCTTGCCAACAACGTGATGAACCTTATGTTGGATCCCATCACGAAACAAGCCATGAAGGACGAAAAACTCGATTGGCTGAGTCTGCTCGATCAGGAGCCGGACGCCGGCCTGGGAAATGGAGGTCTCGGGCGCCTGGCGGCTTGTTTCCTCGATTCAATGGCGACCATGGAACTCCCGGCTATGGGTTACGGCCTCCGTTACGAATATGGAATCTTCAAACAGACGATGCAGGATGGCTGGCAACGGGAGCGGCCCGACAATTGGTTACACCATCCGGACCCTTGGGAAATCATGCGCCCAAGCGAGAAAGTGGAAGTCAAATTGAACGCCGCGTTCGAAATACGCGCGGGTGAGTTGCGGCCTGTCCCGGGACGGAGCACGACCTTGATCGGAATCCCGTTTGACCGGCCGGTGGTGGGGTACGGCGGCAAGACGGTAAACACGCTTCGCCTCTGGGCCGCTCATGCCCACGATTACTTCGATTTTGAGGTATTCAGCCACGGCGACTTCGTGGGCGCGGTCGCGGAGACCCTCATGGCGGAATCCCTGACGCGCGTGCTGTACCCGGACGACTCCACAACCAGAGGACAGGGGCTTCGGTTCGTGCAGGAGTATTTCCTGGTAGCGTGCTCACTCGCCGACCTGATCCGGCGTTTTCGAAAGAGCAATGAGGACTGGAACACACTTCCCGATAAAGCCGCCATCCAGCTTAACGATACGCACCCGTCCATGGCTGTCACCGAATTGATGCGGATCTTGCTCGACGATGTAAAGCTGGGGTGGGACCAGGCGTGGGACATCACCCGGAGAACTCTCGCCTACACAAACCATACCTTGCTCCCCGAGGCTCTCGAAAAGTGGCCGGTCAATTGGTTTGAGATGCTCCTGCCTCGCAACCTCGAAATCATTTACGAAATCAACCGGCGCTTGTTGGAATCCGTTCGCAGCCGGTATCCGGCGGATGAGAGCCGGTTAGAACGAGTGAGCCTGATCGAAGAAGGGCCGGTAAAGCATGTCCGGATGGCCAATTTAGCGATCGTAGGCTCGCATAGCACGAACGGCGTCGCGGCGATTCACTCGGAGTTGCTCCGCACCACAACTGTCAAAGAACTGGCCGAGCTGTTTCCGGAACGGTTCAGCAACAAAACGAATGGCGTGACACCGCGGCGCTGGCTGTTGCTGGCGAATCCCGCTCTCGCGCGCGTCGTCACCGATGCGATCGGAGAATCCTGGGTCACCGATCTCAGTCAACTGGCCAACCTGAAGCCGCTGATCAACGACAGCTCGTTTCGTATCAGCTTCGCGAACGCCAAGCGGGAAGCGAAGAGTCAGTTTGCCAATTGGATGAAATCCTGCTCGGGGCAAACGGTAGATCCGGACACCATATTTGATTGCCAGATCAAGCGCATCCACGAATATAAGCGGCAAATGCTCAATGCCCTGCGCATCGTAGTGCTTTATAACCGCCTTCGTGAGAATCGGAATCTCGACATGGCGCCGCGGACCTTTCTGTTTGGCGGCAAAGCGGCGCCCGCGTACCAGCTCGCGAAGCTGATCATCAAGTTCATCGAAAACCTGGCCGCCACGATCGACGCCGACCCTGGCGTGCGTGGCCGGCTCAAGGTTCTGTTCTTGCCGGAATACGATGTCACCCTCGCCGAACGCCTGATCCCGGCTAGTGACGTCTCCAACCAGATCTCGACCGCGGGTTACGAGGCCAGCGGTACGAGCAACATGAAATTCATGATGAACGGCGCGCTGACGATTGGCACTCGCGACGGGGCGACGATCGAGATGGCGCAGGAAGCGGGCGAGGAGAACTTCTTTCTGTTTGGCCTGACAGCGGACCAGGTGAGCGGCAGCCGCGGCTGGTATAACCCGCATTGGCACTATGAAAACGATCCCGAAACTCGTGCGGCCTTGGACCTGATTTTCTCCGATCATTTCAGCCCTAAGGAACCGGGTGTTTTTTCCGGGTTGCGCGACGCGCTTCTCACGCAGGGCGACCACTTTATGCATCTGGCAGATCTCAAATCGTACCTGGATGCCGATCAGCGCATGCTCGCGCTGCGTGCCGATGGCGACAGTTGGACACGCAAGTCCATCCTGAATGTGGCGGCGTCGGGAAAGTTTTCAAGCGACCGCACCATCGCCGAGTACGCCAACGAAATCTGGAACGTCAAACCCTGTCCGGTGCAATAGGCCGGAAAGCTAACAGCCCTTCAACAGATTGCGAAGTGGGGCAGGCATTCAGCCTGCCTGCCATGGGCCAATCACTTCCCAAATCAGCACCGGTCTTGATGAACTGCTTATTGTCCAGGGCGAGACAACCCTGCAGCCAGGTAGTGTTGGGGTTGGCGCCAGTCATCAGGAACAGGTGGCGGATTCCCCGGCTGTCCGGCTCGCCGGTGCATCGATCGCGCCAGCGAATGCCCTCCAGGTGAGAATCCGCGTGCAGTTGCTCGACTTGGGTCCACCGTTTTAGCGTAATCCGTGGTTCTCGTCTCCCTGGTCGAAGAGGACCTCACCCGCGTGGGCGCGCCTCGTCGAGCCCGCCGATGCCAAATGCGCGATTTGCGCGTCATTCAGCACCGGGAACATCGCGTCGATTTGGTTCGCACTCTCCGCCATCGGTCTCTGCCCTTTCCACTCATCGCGTATTTGAGCCGGCTACGGCAACACGAGACCGATGGCGTTTCCGTAAGCGCCAACCAATGTCAGGCGGCTGATTCCTGCATCGTGCCAGGACGCACCTGATTGCAGAATGCCAGCAGATCGGCGTTTACCTCGTCTGCCAGAGTCGTGCACATGCCGTGAGGAGCCCCCGGATAGACTTTTAACGATGCGTTCTTCACGAGCTTGACCGATAACAGGGCGGACGCTGCAATAGGTACGATTTGGTCCGCATCGCCGTGCAGAATCAGAGTCGGCACATCGAATTCCTTCAAGTCTTCCGTAAAATCCGTCTCGGAGAACGCTTTGACGCAGTCGTAGGCGCCGTTGATCGAGCACTGCATCCCCTGAAGCCAGAATGAATCGCAAACTCCCTGCGACGCCTTCGCACCCGGCTTGTTATAGCCGTAGAAGGGCATCGCCAGGTCCTTAAAAAACTGGGCCCGGTCGGCGACAACGGCTGCGCGGATCTCGTCGAAGGCGGAGATGGGGAGTCCTCCTGGGTTGTTCTTCGTTTTCAGCATCAGCGGAGGCACGGCCCCGATCAGCACCGCCTGCGCCACGCGTCCCGAGCCGTGACGGCCAATATAGCGCGTGACTTCGCCGCCTCCGGTGGAGTGTCCGACCAGAGTTGCATCTTTCAGATTCAGATGATCGATCAAGGCCGCCAGATCATCCGCATAAGTGTCCATCTCATTGCCGTTCCAAGGCTGGCCGGACCGGCCATGCCCACGCCGGTCGTGTGCAATCACCCGATATCCGTTCTGGCCGAGAAAGAGCATTTGCGCATCCCACGCGTCGGCGCTGAGCGGCCATCCATGAGAGAACACGATTGGCCGCCCACTGCCCCAGTCCTTGTAATAGATTTGCGTACCGTCTTTGGTCTTAATGGTGTTCATGCCCAAACATACGGCATTCCATCACCTCAAAACGTCACGCAAACGGAGGCTTTTGGAGTAACACCGTGGCCGGGGGCGGCTCTAACACGATCGAGTTAGTGGTGAGGATGCTGCGGCATTTTTCACCGCTTGTCCGAATTACAATTCTATGATTCCCCGGCGCACGGCAATGGCAATCGCCTGCGTCCGGTCCTTCGCCCCGAGCTTGTCCATAATATGTTTGACATGGACTTTCACCGTCTCTTCGGAAATAAACAGCAGGTCCGCGATGTCACGATTTCGATTTCCGCCGGCCACCTTCCGCAGGACCTCGACCTCTCTCGCGGTGAGCTCATCGTCACCCATGTGCTCGGCGAGTTGCGCCGCTATTTCGGGCGGCACGCGTTTCTTGCCGGCACGCACCTGGCGGATTACGTCAACAATCTCGCTGGGCGGCATGTTCTTGAGCAGGTAGGCGCGCGCCCCGGCCTGTAAGGCACGGTGAATCTCGACATCCCCTTCAAATGTGGTGAGCATGATAATGCGAGCCTCGGGAAATTCCGTGCGGATGGCGATCATTGCATCGATGCCGCTCAGATCCGGGAGCCGCAAGTCCATGAGCGTCACATCGGGCTGATGCTCGCGATAGCGTTGAATGGCCTCGGTGCCGGACGATGCTTGCGAGATCAGCTCCATGTCCGGCTGGCTGTTGATTATGGTCGCGATACCTTCGCTGAGCAAGGGATGGTCATCGACACTCAAGACCCGGATTTTTTCCTGTTCCCCCATTTTGCTAATTCCCCTCCGTTCCGCGAGTTGCCGCGTTTCCATTGCCAGGCCATTTCCACCTCGCGTACCATCGCGATGGCCGCCTCGAGCCGCTCTGGAATGCCACGTGGCCGGGCACGGTTAGCTCGACTTCCGTTCCGGCCGCCGCGCTGCTGTAAACATGGAACCTGCCACCGATCTGTTCCGCCCGCTCCCGCATTCCCCCCAGTCCCCAATGGCCATCGCGCCCCGACTTTAGGATCTGCGGGTCGATGCCGCAACCATCGTCGCGAACGAGAACCCGTAACTGGCTCGGAGAGTACTTGAGCTCGACTTCGATTTTCCGCGCCCGGGAGTGCCGGAACGCATTAATCAGGGCCTCTCTGCCGATTCGATAAATCTCATCGCGAAACAAAGGATGCAACGCTCTCTGCTCTCCTTCCACAATAACGCGATAGCCGATTTCGCCGTTCCTTTTTTCGTCGAGAGCGAACTCTTGCTTTACCAGTGACAAGGCCTGCTCCAAATCGAGCGAATCGCTATGGGAAGAGCGTAGCCCGCGAACCGCGTTTCGGCCCTCCTCGATGACCTGCCGCATGAGTTGAAGGGCTCGCGTGAGCGTGGGCTTGGCCGGCGAACCGGCAGGCAAGGTGTCCGCCACAACATGAACTTGCATGGACGCGCTCAGGAATCCCTGCAGCAGCGTATCATGCAATTCCTGTGCGATCCGGGTCCGCTCCGCAAGCCGCTCCTCAAACCGTAGATTCAGCCTCTTCGCCAGTTGACGCATGCGGAGTCTGTAAAACGCCAGAATGATTCCGGCGCAGGCGAACACTGCGCTGGCTCGGAATATCCAGGTCTGCCAGAAGCGGGGAGCCACTTCAAAGCTGAGGGATGCCTCCTCCCTGTTCCAGATCCCGTCGGGGTTGCTTGCCATTACGCGGAAACGATATTTGCCAGGGCCCAAGTTGGTATACATGGCCTGCCGCTGCGTCACAGGCTCACTCCAGGCTGTATCGAAGTGCTCCAGCAGGTACCGGTAACGGACCTGTTCCGGAACCGAGAGACTCAGAGCCGTAAAGCCGAATGTGATCCGCTGAGCTGCGCCCGGAATGTGAACCGCGTCTCCGGTGCTAATTGCGCGCCCATCCGCCGATATCGTTTCGACATGTACGATCGCCGGCGCCGAATTCCGCCTGAGCCTCGCGGGGTCGACTACGGAAATCCCGCGCTTTAGCGAAAACCAGATCCGTCCGGCCGGGTCCGCGAACACCGACTGGTGCCGCTTGACGCCTCCTTCACCGCGAAGACCATCGGCTAATCCGTACTCCCGGTAATCACCATCGTCGAGCGCGCCCCGCAACAACTTGTCCCGCTTCACACGCACCACGTGGTTCAAGGTTGCCATCCAGAGCCAGCCGTATTTGTCCTCGGCTATGCCAAATATCTGCTCGCGCAGCGCGGGCGGCCCCGGCGCGGCAGCCTGGAATCGGCCGCCGGCCCGGAATGCAATGCCGAACGACGTGCCGGCCCAGAGCACGCCGCCCGAGTCCTCGAGCAGGCAATTCACGTTTTGCGAGGGCAGGCCATCCGCGGTTCCGTAGGAACGCCAGCCGCCGTTTGCGTATGCGCTCAAGCCGTTAGGCGTCGCGAACCACATGGTTCCGCCGGATCCCTCGAGAATGGACGCCACCGTGTTCGAAGCCAGCCCGTTTCCAATCGTGTACTTGGTAAATCGCCCGTTTTTCAGGGCGCTGACACCCGCGCTCAGCGTTCCTGCCCATATGGTTCCGTCACGCGCTCGATATACGGAATAGACGCTGTTTTGCGCCAGTCCCTCGGATTCCGTATACGTCTTGGCTTCGGCGGCATCATTGCGAGATCGCAGCCAGGTCAGCCCGCCGCGCTGTCTGCCGATCCACAATTCCTCTTTGCTACCGGCGAGGGAGTAAACCACGTCGCGATCTAATCCATTGCTGGAAACGCGCCCGTGCTTTCCGCTCTGCAGCCACCAAAGTCCGCCTTTGGATGGAGCAAACCACATTCGATCATCGGCCCCGGCCAACACCGGACCTCCGCCTTCCGTAGGCAGTCCCTCGGAGCTCGAATACGTCACAAAAGCGCTGTCGCGGAGACGCTCGATTCCCCCGGCGTGTCCAATCCACAGGTTGCCTTCCCGGTCTTCGAAAAGAGCCGTAATTGCATCGTTCGATGGGTCGTCCCCCTCCCGCATGGAAGTCACACCCTGAGAATTGAATCGCAGGAGCCCGCGCGAATCGGTGCCCACCCAGACATTCCCGTCACGATCCCGGATCATCACCAGGGCCTGGAAATTACTGAGGGGTGCCGGCAGGCCTACCGTCGCGAACTGGTTTCCGTTCCACCGGACGATGCCTTGATCGGTCCCAACCCAAACATTGTCGTCGCCATCCGCGAGCAGGCAATTCACCTTCAGGTCAGGCAGCCCTTGCCGGATGGGCACCGCCTTGCCACCCGATTCGCGAAAAACGCCGGCATCGCGCGTCCCCAGGTACAGGTCGCCATTCCGCGTTTGCGCCAACGAAATCACCGGCGACGGCGGTAGGTCGGCGGCAGAGACCAATTTTTGAAACCGTCCAACGGCGAAGCTAAAGGCGCCGGATCCTGCCGCCCAGCCAAGAAGGCCGCCCTGATTACTCCGACCCATCGCCTCGATGTCCGCACTCTCCGCTGCCTGGGGCAAAGGGCGATCGAATCTAGCCTTGCAATAGCGTACGATGGTCCGATCCTGAAGCCATAGCCACAAGCAGCCCTGTTCGTCCGGCGTCAAGCCCAGAACACTGCCGATCGTCAGCGCGCGCGAATCGTCCTTGATGACGCGAAAATTCCACCCGTCGAAACGCACTAGCCCGGCTTCGGTCCCGATCCAGAGATACCCGTCGCCCGCCTGGCTGATGGCATAAACCGGTCCCGCCGGAAAGCCCTCGTCCGGTCCCCACTTGTCGTGGACGTACTGCGACATCGCCCGGTTCGGATCGATGCCGTAAGCCGCTCCGGTCATCATCACGCATACGGCCGCCATTCCTAGCAGGCGGTGGGGCAGGCATTCAGCCAGCCACGGTCTTTTTTCCCAGCCGCTTAACAGCCGGCGCCTCATCGTTCCCTGCCACGGCGATTCACGGCAGAAACTCGAACTTTTCAATGACGACCTCAAATTGATGTTGCGTAGGGTTTCGCTTGTTGACGTACGCCCAGAGGTTCATGTAGATCCGCTCGTTGCCGGCGGTCGGAATTCCGGAAGTGAATACGTGCTCCGCAATCACGCTGTGAGTGGAGTTTCGGATCGTTTGGAATGACATCCGTCCAGTCTGCCAGTCCATCCAGAAAGTGAGCGGCCCCGGCGGGGTGTTGAAGCGCACGGTATTTGCAGGAATGACGTAAGGTTGAATCACATACTGCGCGTTTTTGTCCTCCGGCTCGCCCCACCGGCTGATTTCAATATCCATCTCGCGGGAAGGTCCCAGATCGTCCCAGGTAAACATGGCGAATACGGCGGCCGGTTCCAGTCGAGACACGTCTCGTACGACAAACCGGTAAGAACCGTATCCCAGGCTGCGTGACAGCTTGACTTCGGCGCTCACCCAATGGTCCTGTTGCCTGGTTACGCGTAGATGAAGAAGTCCCTGCTCGTCCGTCCAAGCGTTCGCCGGATCATAGAAGTTCATGGAGCCGCCGTGGTCGCTGGCTGTCTCCCGCGTCTCCCACTGATATCCGCTGAATTGCAGAATCCTGCCGGGGATGCTCCGCGGCGCTCCCCTCACGGTTGCCACTGCCCGCACCGGACCGCCCTCTTCCGGTAGCGTATTTGCCGTCAGCGGTGGACGATAGCTCGGCTCGACGAGCAGCGCAGCGTAGGCGACGCCCGGGTGAATCGAGCTCTTCCACGTCGAGTCCGAGCGGATCGTTGTGAAGGGGTGCTCCGTAAGGGGCTGCACCCACCAGACCCCGCTCAGCGCGTATAAGACAATCCGCTGGCCGGGTCTTGCGCCTGTCACGCGTCCCTCGATCTGTTCGAGTTTGTCCGGGCTGCCGTCTCCGGCCGAAGGCACCCGAAGAAACTCGATTGACGGCCCGGCGCCTGCTTTAGACATTCCGCAACCGGTGAGTGCCCCGCCCACTCCCGCCACCATCAGAACGAGGATTACCCGCCGACAGAGTGTTAGCCCGGACATGGGTTCCGCCGCTGCCTAAAAATACAATTTTAGTCCGGCCTGCACCTGGCGTGGCTGGTTCGCTTGTGCAGTGATCTGGCCGAACGTGGCGTCCCCCACGTTGGTGTCCGGCGCCGCGAACTGCACACGATTGAAAACGTTGAACGCTTCCAACCGGATTTGCAGCCGCGCACCCTCGCGGAAGGCCAGGGGAATTTCCTTGAACAGCGATGCGGTCAGATTGTCTGTCCCCGGCACTCGCGCGTTGGACAGGACCCGTGGAGCATTGCCATCGGTGTACGGTGCGGGCTTCACCGCTACCCCAGGATTGGCGAAATACTGGTTCAAGTTGCCGGTTCCAGCAACGCGCAGCGGCGCGAGGAGATCCGGATACTGGGTCCCATAGGTCGGCAGGTTTACGCTGCAGCCGCCGCATAATCCGAGTTGGATCGGAAGCCCGTTGTCGACGCGGTAGATGCCGTTCACCTGCCACCCGCCGGCGATCGCGTTCACGATTCCGTTCACACTCGATCCGTATTTTCGGTGATGCCCGAACGGCAACTCGTAAACCAGGCTGAGTTGTGCGATTTGCGGAATGCTGAACGCCGAAAGCGATCGGTCGAGCCGGAGATTGTTCGGATCGCGCGCGTTGGGCTGCGACGTGGCCGCCCCTCCCACCAGGAAGGAATAGCCGCTGGATCCGATGGAGGAATCGTCCAGGCTTTTCTGAAAAGTATACGTAAACGCAAACTGCAGGCCTTGCGAGAAGCGCTTCTCCGCGCTGAGCTGCACCGCGTGATAGATCGAGTTTGCCCACGGCACGAAGCTGCTGCTCAGCCCTGTCCCCGAGCCGGCGCTGTATTGCGGATAGGGCACGTACAACTTCCATCGGGGGATCGTGGGAGCGGACAAATCCGCGCTCCCGGGAATGAGCCCTTCGAAGGGGTTCGGCACCTGCTGCAGGTAGTACGGCGGATTCGCGCGAAAGGCGTCGGCAATATTGGGCGGCAGCGCGTCGAACTGGTTCGCGTAACCCATCGCATAAAGGTGCGTGCCTTTCCTCCCAATGTACGCTGCATGCAAGACGGTTGACCAGGGGAGCCGATGCTGGATATCTACACTCCACGCCTGTTCCGAGGGCGTCTGGTTTAATGCGCGAAACGGAATGCCGCTGATTCCCTGTCCGAGCATCGTCGCGGCGCCCTGGCTGCTGCCGGTCGCCTGCTGGATTCCGAACGGAAACGGATTTCGCAAAAATTCCAGCGGCAGCCACGGAGCCGACGGCACGTTGTTCACTCCGTTCGTGACCGGGTCGCTTCCGAGGAATCCGCCGGCGACGGCATTACCGACCACGCCAAGATCCGACGGGTCGTAGTAGATTCCGTAGCCGCCGCGCAGCGTCGTATGGCTCAGCAGATTGTAAGCGAAACCGATTCGCGGTCCGATCTGCCCCCAATAGGTGTCAAACTCCGTGCGCGGATTCCCGTTTACGCCTGCGAATTCCACGGCCCCGTGAAGATTCAATCCTGTCACCGTGATCGGAGCCGCTGCCGCCGGATTGAAATAGGTCATCTGATTGAATCGCTCCGTCCGCGGCGTCTCCACGTCGTACCGGAATCCCAGGTTGAGCGTCAGCTTTGGCGTCAAACGCCAGTTGTCCTGAACATACACGCCAACCTGATAATTCTGCGTCGCCGTGAACGGAGGGATTTCGTAGCGGCTCCAGTTATCGACGTACCCAATCGTCAGACTCGCGAGCGCGTCTCCCCCGGTCCCGGCGAGGCCGGACGCCGATCCGCCCGCGGTAAACGCGAACAGTCCGTTGGGAGTCCCGGCCTGCATAAAATTGAGGCGATGCCGCCGGAGTTCCGCGCCCAACCGGATTTCGTGCCTCCCGACGATATGCCCCACCGATCCCGTCAGGTGACCGGTCTCGCTCGCGAATCTCAGAACCGACCAGGCTTGTCCCCCCACGCACCCGTTAAAACCGTTGCAGCCGTACGCGCTGAATAGCCACACCGAAGGCGGGGTTAAGAAGCCGGACGTGTCGATGTAAGGCGGCATTCCGAGTTCCTTGACGGGATCATAGCCACCGAAGGAAGCCGCCACTCCGTCCGTGGGATACCAGTTGTGCGCATATCCGAGCGACAGATTCAGCAGCGTTCGGGCGTTAAAAGTGTGCGTGTAGTTGACCTGGCCAACGAGCGCCGCATGCTTCGTTGGCCCTTGCGTGCTCGTGTCGTAGACGCTTCCAAAGAAATTGGCGTTCTGGCCGGAATCCCATTCGTGCGAAAACCGAACGCTGAGGGCATCTCTGGTGCTGAGATGATCGTCCAACTTGATATCGAAAGACTGCTGGTGCAGCGGGCTTGCACCCGCCGCCACCCAGTTGTGATACGGGTCGTAGGCCGCCGTGCCCACATTCAAATTCGGCAGCGGAAACGCCTGAACGAGCTTGGCCCCCACGGGGTCAATCAGGTTTCCTACCCTCGCCGGCAGATTGCCCAGTCCAAAAGGAATACTCGGATTGCCCGGGCTGACATACGTCGCGAGGTTGTTGAAGGCGATCGGCGCGCGCCCCGTCGCGTTGTTTTGCGCATCGGGCTTACCGGTATAGGGATCGTAGATCTGGCCGGCCGGATTCGAGCAAACACCGGTGGCGTTGAAGCTTCCGCCCACTCGCGCGCACAACTCCCCGAAGTCGCCCATACGCTCGGCTGCGTCCGGCACGCCGGCAAGCGACGAAGTCTGGCCGGTCAAGGCCCGAATGGCATTGAAGTCGAAAAAGAAGAACAGCCGGTCCTTGCGAACCGGGCCGCCGATCGTTCCACCGAAGTCGTTGCGCGTGAGATGCGGCTGCGGCAACCCTGCGCGATTGGCGAAGAATGTGTTGGCGTTCAAATCGTTGTTGCGCAGGAATTCGAACAGCTCGCCGTGATACTGATTCGTTCCTGATCGCGTGATGACGTTGACGATCGTGCCGCCGCTGTTGCCGAATTCCGCGCTGGAGCTGGCCTGTTGTATCCGGAACTCCTGAATTGCCTCCACCGGTGGAACGTAGAGAGCTTTCTGAACGCCCGGATTATTGTCGCTGTTCATGACGCTCGCGCCATCGAGCAGCAAATCGGCTTGCGCATTGCGGCTCCCATCGGACACGAAGTTCGTCACGAAGCCGGGCGTACCGACCCCGTTGCCGTACGTTGTCCCGGGCGCCTGAGAAACGCCCGGAGCCAGGAAAGCCAGGTCAAACGGATTGCGGTTAATGAGCGGCAGGTCGTTGATAATCCGCCGGTCTACGATCAATCCAATCGTGGCGTCATCCGGCCTGGCGGCCGGCTGTTCGGCCTCCACCAGCACGCTCTCGCGCCGGGCCGAAAGAGTAAGCTTGGCATTAGCCGAGATATTTTCGCTCACATCGATCAGAACATCCGGGATCGCAAAAACATCGAAGCCCGCCGCCATCACCTGGATGGAATAGTTGCCGGGCGGCAGAGATCGGAACAAATACCGGCCGGTGCCGTCCGTAACTACCGACTGCCGGGTATTGCGGTCCACTCCGGTCAACGTGACCGTCGCCTGCGCCACGGGAGCGCCGGATGGGTCAACCGCAATTCCCGCGAGGGACCCGGTATATAACTGCCCCAACGCAGCGCCTGGGATGCTGGTCAAAATCAGGATTGTCCACAGTATGGAAGGCGTTCGACTCAATCGCATTCTCACGGAACCCCCCGGACCATCAGGCGTGGATGGTCTCTTTCAAAAAAAACGGGCGCTGTTTCCCCAAAGATAGCAAGCGCAGCGCCTGACTCGAATCCTCCTTTACAGTGGATTTTCAATACCCCGTTCGTGGTATGAACACCGTAGTGGGGCCGGCAATCCTGGCCGCAGCCGCCTTTTCAGGCGGCGGGTCCGCATTACGAGTGATGCGGAAGGGGAATGATGATCTCGCGCCGGCCAAACATGCGCGCATCCACCGAGAATCGCCCCGGGCCGGCTCCAATAATCGCCAGAAGAATCGTCAAACCGAAGATGACCGCCGGCCGCGAATCAAACACGACGGATGCAGGAACCGGCAGCACGGAAACAGCGATCCCCAGCACGTCGAGTCCCACGATGATCCCGGCCAGCGGCGTGAGAAATCCGGCCAGCATCATGCATCCGGAGGCAACCGCGGACAAACCGACAATCCACGACGCCGCCGTCGCGTCCGGAGCGCCCAGGATCGATCCCCCCTGAACGACAATGGCGACACCAATTACTGCTCGTAGCAGCAGTAGCGACATCCCCGGCAAGCCGCCAGGAAATGCGGAAAAAAGAAGTCTCAGCCGTACCTCCTCGGAGTTCCCCGGGCGTGCCAAGCCACGCCAACTACAGAGTAGTCAATCTAATCCTTCGGCGAATCCCTGACATTTGTGACATTCTAGTAACCCTTTCTAGGTATGCGTCTTTCGATCAGCTGTTCCAAACTGGAAGTTGCAGCAAGTTTGAGTGCACGCTCAATTACGCGTCCTCGTTCGCGATAACGGCTGCGGCATGGATCCAACGGTCGTAACCGGCCGGGGGCATGCGCACTTGGGGCTGGCCGGCGTGCTGTACCACAAACGAGGTATCCCTCATTACGGCCGAACGAGTTAGCCGAGAAATCCTCGATCTTGGGATGCCCTCAGTCGGTTCTGTCCCACATACTCGAAGCGTGTACAGGAGAGGTGGATAGGACAATGACTCAGCGCGCCGCAACGAAAAAGTCGCAAAGCCCGATCGACTTGAGCCCGGAGGCCGTGTCGAAGATCTCAGCCGAGTTGCGGGAACTCCTCGCGGATGTTTTCAGCCTGTATGTCAAAACCAAGAACTTCCATTGGCACATCGCCGGCCCGCACTTCCGCGATTACCATTTGCTGTTGGATGAGCAGGCCGGCCAGATCTTTGCGATGACCGACGACATCGCCGAACGCACCCGGAAGATTGGAGGCGCCACGCTGCGTTCGATCGGCGACGTTGCCCGCCATCAAAGGCTTACGGATAACGACGAGGAAACGGTTGACCCGGACACGATGCTTTCGGAGTTGCGCGACGATAACTTGCAACTGGCGCGCTTTCTTCGCTCGGCACACGAGCTATGTGCCGCTCACAACGATGTGGCCACGACCAGTCTGATCGAAACCTGGATCGATGAAACGGAGCGCCGCGCATGGTTCCTCCGCGAGATCATCGGTCAAGCGTGAAACAGCGACTGCCCGTGAATGAGGCGGTGGGGGTGTTATGGATGAGCAGCGGTTTGACATCCTGATTATCGGCAGCGGCGAGGCTGGCAAGTTTCTGGCTTGGAGCATGGCGAATTCCGGCCGCCCGACGGCGGTGGTCGAGCGTAAGCTGATCGGCGGAGCTTGTCCGAACATCGCCTGTCTGCCGAGCAAGAACATCATCCACAGCGCAAAGGTTGCCGAATTAGCTCGGCGGGGTGCGGAGTTCGGTGTGCATACCGGCCCGGTTACGGTGGAAATGGCTGGTGTCCGAACTCGCAAACGGAAGATGGTCGAAGGAGGGTCTGAAACGGCAAGGTTACAAAGAACCTAAGCTGACTTACTCCTATCTGAGTTAAATGGTCATCTGTTTGCATCTTAGTTGGCGAGACATTTGTTGGTGAAGGCACTACTGTCTCTAACATCTTCGCCGGCGCAAGGAGCCAATCTATTAAACTTTTTCTAGTTAAGATTACGGCGGCCCTGGTGGCGTACGGCCCTTGGGGCCTCCTGCTGATCGGCCTGATTGATTCGATCGGCGTGCCTCTGCCGGCAACCATCGACGCGTTGCTGATCCTGATTGCGGCCAAGGCTCCAGGCCAGGCTTACTATGCGGCTTCCCTGGCCGTCCTTGGCTCTCTCGCAGGCAACTTGGCGTTGTTCCAGACAGCCCGTTACAGTGGGCAGCGAGCCGGTCGAGATTCCGAACCGGACAAGCCAAGCAAGCTCAGCGCCTGGCTCCGCCGTTACGGCCTCATCACAGTCTTCGTCCCGGCTGCCACTCCCATCCTTCCGCTTCCGCTGAAAGTCTTTGTCGTATCGGCCGGAGCATTGCGTACACCGTTGTCGAAATTTCTGGTCGTAATTCTCGCCGGACGCATACTGAGGTATTTTGGCGAAGCATTTCTGGGCGCCAGGCTCGGAGCCGGCGCCCAGGGTTTTTTGCAGCACAATAAGTGGACGCTACTCACGATCCCTATCGCCGTGGCAGCGTTATCCTATCTTGTCATCCAGTGGATCGGCCGCCGAAGTCTTCCCAGCCCAACAGAATCCGTTGAATCGGTCTCTTCCTAAACAGAAGTGGATTTGACTTCGTTCAATCGCTTTACACAAAGGAAAGTATGCGCCTCATTTCCATCGGAATATCCCTCACGTTAACTGCCCTTTTGCCGGCCGACACTCTGACCCTGCGAAACGGCCGTCAGATACACGGTGCCTACCTAGGAGGCTCGTCTCGCGAGGTCAAAATAGACGTCGGCGACCAGGTTCAAACGATAACTCTGGATGAGATCGCGCGGATCGACTTCAGCGCGCCGGCGCCGGCGGAAGAGACTCGGTCTCGCGAACAGGGTAATGTGTTCCGGCCCCGGCTCGCCGAGACCGCTCCACCCGCACGGGCTTTCGTTGAACTTCCGGATGGTACGAATCTGGTGGTTCGGATGATCGACGGCGTGGATTCGGAAGTCAACCGGGTCGGCCAGACGTTCGCGGCAAGTCTGGATGAACCGGTCTTTGTGAACGGCGAAACTGTGATTCCGCGCGGAGCGGACGTGGTGGTGAAGCTGACCGATGCCAGCCAATCCGGCAAGCTGGCCGGGCGTTCGGAACTGACGTTGGATTTGGTCTCCGTGAAGGTCAACGGAAAACGCGTAGACCTCAATACCGAGACGATTTCGCGGGAAAGCTCATCGCGCGGTAAGCGCACCGCCAAGATAGCGGGCGGCACTGCTGCCCTTGGCGCCATCATCGGCGCGATTGCTGGCGGCGGTAAGGGTGCGGCTATCGGCGCCGGCGCAGGCGCCGCGACCGGATTGGGGGTCGAGGTCCTCACCCATGGGCAGCGCGTCAAGATTCCATCGGAAACCAGGCTGACGTTTGTCCTCGAGACACCTGTCCGCCTCTGACCACCCGGGAGCATCGCCTTTTTATGAATCGTCCAAGAACTGGTCTCCTGGCGCTCCTTGCACTGCTCATCCCTGGGAGCACACCCGCTGATACTTTGGCCCTCGCTCCACCCGCCCCGGGTAGTCTGGCCTTTGCCCGATACATCGCCTCGGTCCATCGGCGAGACCCGTTCACGGAGTCAGGGCCCGTCGCAGTTCTGATCGAGGCCTCGCTGCCCGGCCCGGGCAAGCAAAGCCGCTTGCTGGCTATCCGGGACACCAACGAATCCGAGCGCAGTGAATACAAGGTGATCGACAGCGAAGGCGACGCGGCGGTGACGCAGGAGGTCATTACGCCCTATCTTGCGGAGCGGAAGGAAATCGAAGACCTGCCTACCTCATCCGTGATGATGACTCCCGCGAACTACAACTTTCGTTATATGGGTGAGGCCGAGATCGACGGCGGCTCGGCATCTGTCTTTCGAGTCGTGCCAAAGAAAAAGCGCCGCGGCTTGATTCGAGGGGAACTTTGGATAGATTCCGTGACGGGCGTAGCGGTCGTGCAGGCGGGCTATTTCGTCAAGAACTCTTCCGCCGGCATCCGCCGCCTTGAGATCGTGCGGGGCACCAAGCTTCAGGACGGCTCGCCCTGCTCGCGCATCACCCGCGTGGCGGTCGAGACACGCCGGGCCGGACGGGGCTATCTGACGATCACCGAGTTCCCGGCCCCCGAGATGGGTGCGGCTGCTTCGGCCGCGGAATAGGAAATCCGATGGAACAGGCGCTCGATTGCGCTCTCATTCTCACGATCACCTGGACGGTCTCGTTTTACGCCGCGAGAGGATGTCTGCACGGAGTAATTTTCCTCCTCCATCGGTCCGCGGCTCGATCGGTCCTACACCGCATTCCGGGCGCTGACTAGTGGCTCCGATCAGAGCCGCGGCCGTTAAGGAGCGGTCCCAGTCGTCAAGGCGCCTACATAAGCAATATTTCGATCCGATGCGCGTGAACCGCATTTTCACACGGTGACCATGCGAAGACCGTAAATCGGCCATCCTGCGAAGCTACGAGTGCGATCGAGTCGCGCTGGTCCTGCACGAACTGCGCTGCTGACAGGTGACGGGTTCCGCCGAGCTGGGAGGGTTCGACCACCTCCGACTGGCCGCCTTCAATAGGTTCGCTGACAACCACTTCATTGATTAGAGGCGATCCGTCACGGCGGATGATTTTCGCGCCAAACGCGAGAACCTCGTGACGGTCATTGATCACGGTGGCGCCGTCGACGGCGGTAAGCCCGGCGACACCGTCCACGGATCGGCGGAGCGAGTCTGTCCAATGGCCGTCCTCGCCTTCTGCGACATGCTCTTTTGCCAACGCCGCAAGCGCGGAAAAAGGAGGTGCCACGGAGTAGTGAACGGGCTGCAATACCGACTCGCGCCAGTGTTCTGTTTGCGCGGGAACTACGAGCAGCGAACCGCCTCTCCCGTGGCCGCGCATCGAAACTGCAAGAGGAACGAGTATGCTGGCCGAGTCTCCAGGAACCTCCTTGTCGAATCCCAGTAACGAATTCAGCAAGCCCCGGCACTCCGCTGAACCCGCTGGCCGTTCCTCGATAATCTTGATTTCGTCTCCCTGCAGCACGGCAACATTTACGAACTTCTCCCCTTCACTGCCACGGCTGTGTTTGACTACCAGTAGACCAGGTTCGACGACTTCGAGTACGGTGCAGAATGGCGGAAGATTGCGCGTGGCGCCCCAAACGAAGAACTCGCCATCGGCCTGCCACACGCCGAGGTGAATGCCCGGACGCTCCACGGCAGGCCCCAGGCGTGTGAGCGGCCGCGACGCCAGCGGGAGTCGCCGTTCAAATAACAACGGCCAACTCACGGCTTCGGGCGCGACGTAGGCCAGTGAAATGCGCGGCATGTAGCCTTCCTCGCGCCGCAAACTCGCCCAAAAAGCTGCTTCGACCAACGCCTCAATCGCACGGTTATCGGGCGGAGCCGCTATTTCCCGGCCGTGTTTTGGCGTTGCGAGATGGTGCGTGAGCTTGGCGTGGATTCGACCGGCGGCTGCGCGCGCTGCCGGATATGCAGGTTGGCTCATAGATTTTGCTCGTCCCGTTTGGTCTTATTAGCGGACGCAATTTGATCATAACCGCGAGCCGCGTGTCTTACCGGCGCAGCCTGCCCCTTGTCATCGGAACTCCAACAAATTGGCTTTCCCCATGCTCTTCATTGCTGAGCCGCCTCTTCGACCGTAGATTCGCGCGGAGGCATGCACAGTGTTCCTCCTTAATAGATCCAACCAACTCGCCAAGCGGCTCAAACGTTTTTCATGCGATGGCACGAATCACTTGAGCGCCGCAATGCCAGGAGCTATCAAAGTGACCACAAGTAGCATCCTCGAATCCTCGCCTGTTTCGCCTCTAGCCGGCCGGCCGGCGCCGCGAGAGTTGTTGATCGACCCGGACCGCCTGGAGCGCGAGTACTTCCAGCGCCGCCCCGATCCGGACGATCCCCAGCAATTGGTCCGGTTCGGTACCAGCGGACACCGGGGCTCCCCGTTACGAAGCAGCTTTACCGAATCCCACATTCTGGCAATCACCCAGGCGATCTGCGACTACCGGGCGGCCCACCGTATCGATGGGCCGCTCTATTTAGGCATGGACACACACGCGATATCCGGCGCCGCGCAACGGACTGCCATCGAAGTTCTGGCGGCAAACCGGGTCGAGACCATCATCCAGAGCAACGGCGGCGTAACTCCAACCCCGGTAATCTCGCGAGCCATTTTGGTCTACAATCGCGGCCGCGAAAACCACCTCGCCGACGGCATCGTGATCACCCCCTCTCACAATCCCCCGCAGGATGGTGGCTTCAAATACAACCCGCCCCACGGCGGCCCGGCCGGTACCGACGCTACCCAATGGATCGAAAACCGCGCGAACGAACTGCTCCGAAATGGAAGCGCCGGCGTGAAGCGGATTTCCTACGCTTCCGGGCTGCGGGCCGAAACCACTCATGAGGAGGATTTCGTTATCCCCTACGTCCAGGACCTGCACCACGTAGTGGACATTGACGCCGTCCGCGCCGCCGGCCTGAAACTCGGCGTCGATCCGTTGGGCGGCGCTGCCCGGCCCTATTGGGAACCGATCAACTCGATTTACAAGCTGGATATCGCCGTCGTGAATCCTGTGATCGACCCGACTTTCTCGTTCATGACGGTCGATCATGACGGCCAGATCCGCATGGATTGCTCCAGCCCGTACGCCATGGCCCGGCTCGTCGGATTGAAGGATCACTACCAGGTGGCCTTCGCCAACGACCCGGACTCCGACCGCCACGGGATCGTCACCCCCTCCGCCGGTTTGATGAACCCGAACCACTACCTTGCGGTAGCGATTCGATACCTGCTCGGGAACCGGCCCGTTTGGCCGGCTGACGTCTCGGTCGGCAAGACCGTTGTTAGCAGCACGATGATCGACAACGTCGTGCGCCAACTCGGCCGCCGGCTCACTGAGGTCCCCGTCGGATTCAAGTGGTTCGTTCCCGGCCTCTTTGACGGATCGTGCTGCTTCGGCGGCGAGGAGAGCGCCGGCGCCAGTTTTCTCCGTTTCGACGGCATGGTCTGGACCACCGATAAAGACGGGCCGATCATGGACCTGCTCGCCGCCGAGATAACGGCTCGGACCGGCAAGGACCCTGGCGAGCACTACCGCCAACTGACCGCGGAATTCGGAACCTCGTACTATACCCGCATCGACGCCCCAGCCACGCCCGAGCAGAAGGAGAAGCTGCGAAACCTCTCGCCCGATGATGTCAAAGAATCGCGTCTGGCCGGGGAGCGGATCACTGCAACGCTGAGCCGCGCGCCGGGCAACGATGCACCGATCGGCGGGCTCAAGGTCGTGACGGCCGGCGGTTGGTTTGCGGCAAGACCGTCCGGCACGGAAAACATCTACAAGATCTATGCGGAGAGCTTTCACAGCGAGGCCCATTTGAGTTCGATTTTGAGCGAAGCCCAGGAGATCGTGGGCCGGGCAGTGGAGCTTCAGGCATGACCATCTTTCCGCCCAGCTATCGTGCCTCGGGGCTGCTCTTGCACGTCACCTCCCTTCCATCGAAGTATGGCGCCGGCGATATCGGGCCGGGGGCGCTGGCCTGGATCGATGAGCTCCGGCAGGCTGGCCAGGGCTGGTGGCAGGCGCTGCCGCTCGGCCCCACTGGGTACGGCAACTCGCCCTATCAGCCCTTGTCTTCGTTTGCCGGCAACGAACTTCTCGTCAGCCAGGACTGGTTGATCGAGGACGGCTTATTGCGGGAAGACGAATGTCAGGGCCCCATCTCACCCAGGCCGCAGGAGATCGATTACGACACCGTCATTCCGTACAAGCGGCACGTGTTCCAGACGGCCTGGTCGTATTTTGCGGCAGGAGCGAACCGCGACCTGCGCCCCCAATTTGAGCAGTTCCGTAACGATCAGGCGCACTGGCTGGAGGACTACGCGCTTTTCCGCGCGTTGAAAGCCAAATACCGCGGCGCGTATTTTCTCGATTGGCCGCGAGAACTGGTGGAGCGGGTTCCTTCCAAACTCTCCGAAGCGCGTGGCGAGCTTGCGGACATGATCGATCGCGTGTGCTTCGCCCAGTTCCTCATATTCCGCCAGGGTGAGCGGCTCAAGGCGTATGCCCACGCCAACGGTGTCCGCCTCATCGGAGACCTGCCCTTCTTCGTCTCGCCCGATTCGAGTGATGTCTGGGCGAACCCCGAAATCTTTCTATTGGATGAGCAGCGCCGGCCGCGATTCGTCGCCGGTGTCCCGCCCGACTACTTCAGCGCCGACGGCCAGCTCTGGGGCAATCCGGTTTACGACTGGGATGCTCTTCGGCGCACGGGCTATCGCTGGTGTCTGGACCGGCTGCGGGCATTGCTGTCCCACGTCGATGTCGTGCGGCTCGACCACTTCCGCGGCTTTGCTGCCGCCTGGCATGTGCCTGGAGGTGCGCCCAGCGCCCGTCTTGGGCAATGGGTGCCCGGCCCGGGAGCGGATTTCTTTCAGGCAGCCCGGCGAGAATTGGGCTCCTTGCCATTGATCGCCGAGGACCTGGGGCTGATCACGCCCGACGTGATTCAGTTGCGCGATTCGCAGAATCTGCCCGGCATGCGCGTTCTTCAGTTCGGGTTCGACGGCAATCCGCAAAATCCGCATTTGCCGCACACTTACGTTCCCAACGCCGTGGTCTATACCGGCACGCACGACAACAATACCACCCGTGGCTGGTTCGATTCGCTGCCGGAACCCCAGAGAGAAACGCTATGGGCGTACCTGCGGCGATCTCCCGGGGAGAGCCGCGAGGTGGCGCACGAGCTGATGCGGTTGGCTTGGTCATCTCCCGCCGCGCTCGCGATCGCCCCTTTGCAGGACTTGCTGAATCTCGACGCCGCTGCGCGCATGAACATACCCGGCCAGCCCGGAGGGAACTGGCGCTGGCGGCTGACTGACGATCTCCTCTCCCCCGCGCCGTTCGCCTGGCTCCGCGATTTGACCGCACAATCCAACCGCTCTACGGCCGATTTACCGGCCGCGCAGCCGACGGTCTTCCAGGAAACAACGGTCGCGCCATGAGATCCGCGACCGTAACGGAAACCCAAACAATATACTGCCCGCCGCCCTCTCCACCCAATCTCAGTAACTTTGGCCGCGGCGCTACCCGAACGTAAATGAGAATGCCTGGGCGCCGGGGTCCAGGAACTCAATCGCGAATGTCCGGTCGCTGACCGGACCTTTTTGCCGGATAAGCTGATACATTCGCGGCTCTCGCACTTCACCAGTGCCGTCAGAGCCTGAATCAAGGCCATGGTCACCCCCCGGCACGGCGCCGTCCAATGTGACCCGAAAGCGAATAGGGTTGCCGTCCTTCCCCGGACCCAGCACAATGTGCAGGTCGCGGCTGTGAAATCGGAACACGATCTTGGCGCCCGCTGCCTGTGGGACCGAACTCTCGGCGCCGGCAGCCCACAACCCGCTCAGCCCCCATCGGTTCAGCCCCAGCGCAGCCGGCACGCTATAAGTTTTCTTGCTGTCGCGCGACAGCCGCTCCGGGGAGGCGAACCGCTCGGCGCGCGCGTAGCCGGCGTACGTCTCCGGAGATCCCTGATCGGAGCTCGGCGCCAACTCAACCCCCGTTCCCGATGGCGGCACAGGGCTCTCACCCCAGCCCGAAGCACCGTTCTCTCTAAGCAGCTCCTGAATGACCCGCTCGGATTTGTCGTATTCGCCTTCGCCGAAGTAGTGATAGCGAATTCGTCCTTTCGGATCGATGAAGTAATTGGCCGGCCAGTATTCGTTGTGGAACGCCTGCCACACTCCGTAATCGCTGTCGAGGGCTACCGGGTACGCCACGTTCAAATCATGCACGGCGCGTTCTACGTTCCCGCGCTCTTTTTCAAATCCGAACTCCGGTGTGTGGGCGCCGATTACCACCAGGCCGGCGTCCTTATATTTGGCGGCCCAGGCCTTCATGTATGGCAGCTCGCGCAGGCTGTTGATGCAGGAGTAGGTCCAGAAATTCACCAGCACCACCTTACCTCGTAGCGATTTACTGCTCAATGCTGCAGAGTTGAGCCAGCCAACCGCGCCGTCCAGGTCAGGCATGCGTCCCTCGTCCGCGAGGACCAGGCGGCCGTCCGCGAGTCCGATCGTGGCGAAGGCCATAGCCGCCTTACGCAAGAAGCTGCGGCGATCCAGGTTCATTCGTTCGGACACATCTTACTCCTGTTCGGCGAGAGTCTGGGCGTAGCTTTTACCGTAAGGATCGTATGGGGAATCATGGGGTTGTGCACCGGATCCGTGTATTCCGCGATCTCGAGATCTTTTTGGATCCGCCCGGCATCCGACAGGAAGGGCCAGTGCGCGCCAACTCCACTGCGATATTCGTTGGTTTCGGTGATGTCAGATCGCATAAGAGTCGCACTCAACGGTCGGATGCTCGACGTGCCCGCCCCGCTTCGGCCTCACATCGTCAACACCACGCGGAACCGCGCGTTGCCGCTCATCATGCGTGCGTATCCTTCGGCCGCTTGTTCGAGCGGATAGGTCTCGATCATCGGGCGCACTCCGGTCAATTCGGCGAAGCGCAGCGTGTCCTCGGAGTCGGTTGGCGTTCCCGCCGCCCAGCCCTGGATCGCTTTGCTTCCGAATATTAGCTGAACTGGCGTGACCTCAATAGGCTCAAAGGCCGCTCCGACCACCAGAAGTCTGCCGTTGGCGGCCAGACCATCGACCAGCTCGGACATCGATTTGGAGTTTGGAGCAGTCGCCAGGATCACCTGCGCGCCGCCCAGCTTTTGCAATTCCTCCGCCGGTTTCGACGCCTTGCTGTCGATGTAGACATTCGCGCCGAGTTGTTTGGCAAAAGGCGCATTCTCGGATCCGCGGCCAATCGCCGCGACCTTGTACCCAAATTTGCTGGCAAATTGAACCCCGAGGTGCCCGAGACCGCCGATACCCTGCACCGCCACCAAGTCGCCAGGCATCGCTCCGCTGTGCCGCAGTGCGTTGAAAGTGGTGATCCCGGCGCAGAGCAGCGGCGCTGCCTCGGCGGCGCTCAAGGTCTCCGGTACCGCCGCCAATGCCTCAACCGGCGCCACCATGTACTGTTGGTATCCGCCGTCGTAACTGATGCCCGGAATCTTCACGTTTCGGCAATTGCGAAAGTCTCCGCGCCGGCACGCTAGACACGTGTTGTCCTGCCCGCCGTGCCAGCCCACACCCACGCGCTGCCCCAGCTTCCACTCCGCAACGCCCGGGCCCACCTCATCGATCAAGCCCACCACTTCGTGCCCCGGCACACGCGGGTACTGAATGCCTGGCAACGTTCCTTCTTTCGTGAGCTCGTCGCTGTGGCAAATTCCGCAGGCCTGCACCTTGATGCGCACCTGGCCGATCTCCGGTTTCGGAACCTCGCGCTCTACGACCTCGAAATCTGCCCCCGGTTTGGTAATCTGCGCCACTTTCATCGTGGAGGCCACGACTCTTGAAGTTGCCATGTTTTCTCCTGTCTATTAGTAATGTGCAGGATCGCAGCGGTGGATGCATCCCAAGATGCGGTGCTCGGCGAATACCTCAAGTGTGGTACTCCCGGAACCGGCGGCCAACAGAAGGATCGCCGCCGCACTCATTTATGCTGGGTAGGAATCCATGTCTGCTGCTTCCGCTACGTCCGTGGATAGTGCGTTAGGCCGCAGTTCCCCACTGGGAGCAACGGTCGTTCCCGGGGGAGTTAATTTCAGCGTCTACTCCCGAAGCGCCTCGGCCATCGATCTGCTGCTTTTCGACCGGGCCGATGACAGCCGGCCCTCACGCACGATTCCGATCGATCCCGTGGCGAATCGTACCTATCACTACTGGCACGTGTTCGTGCCGGGACTCCGGCAGGGCCAGCTTTACGGATATCGGGTGCATGGTCCGAACTACCCTGCAAGCGGTCTGCGGTTTGATCCCGGCAAGGTTCTCCTCGATCCCTATGCGCGCGGCGTGGTTGTTCCGGCAACCTACTCCCGCGACGCCGCAAAGCTCCCGGGCGACAATACAGCCACAGCTATGAAGAGTGTCATTGTCGATCCGGCGCAGTACGATTGGGAAGGCGATACACCGCTACGCCGCCCGTCCACGCAGACCATTATTTACGAGATGCACGTCCGCGGATTCACGCGGCATCCCAGCTCCGGTCTTCCCGAGGGAACCCGCGGTACCTATGCGGGACTAATTGAGAAGATCCCATATCTGCAACAGCTCGGTATTACGGCCGTGGAACTGCTGCCCGTTTTTCAGTTCGACAGACAGGACGCCCCTCGCGGGCTGGTCAATTACTGGGGTTACTCGCCCGTATCTTTCTTTGCGCCGCACGGTGGCTACAGCTCCCGCCAGGATCCGCTGGGGCCGGCGCATGAGTTTCGAGACATGGTCAAGGCCCTCCACCGCGCCGGCATCGAAGTGATCCTGGACGTAGTCTTCAACCACACCGCCGAGGGAAATCATCTCGGGCCGACATTGTGCTTCCGCGGGTTTGAGAACGACGCTTACTACATCCTGGATCAGGACCGCTCGCGCTTCGCGGACTACAGCGGCACCGGCAACACGCTCAATGCCAACCATCCGATTGTCCGCCGCATGATTCTCGACAGTCTCCGTTATTGGGTCGGAGAGATGCACGTGGATGGCTTCCGGTTCGATCTCGCGTCCATTTTGGCGCGTGACTCCTCAGGCCAGGTGATGTCGAATCCTCCGGTCCTGTGGGATATCGAGTCGGACCCGGCGCTGGCCGGCACGAAGTTCATTGCCGAGGCGTGGGATGCCGCCGGGTTGTACCAGGTGGGCAACTTCGTTGGCGACAGTTGGAAGGAATGGAACGGCAGGTTTCGGGACGACGTACGCGCCTTCCTGCGCGCCGACAACGATACCACCGGCGGCGTCGCCGACCGTTTTCTCGGCAGCCCTGCCATTTACGGCCACAAGGAACAGGAGGCGGAGGCGGCCGTCAACTTTGTCACTTGTCATGACGGCTTTACCCTGAACGACCTGGTCTCCTATAACCGGAAGCACAACGAGGCGAACGGCGAAGGCAACCGCGACGGCGCCGACGACAATCGAAGCTGGAATTGCGGCGTTGAGGGGCCATCGGACGATCGGGACGTCGAAGCGCTACGCAATCGCCAGGTCAAGAATTTCCTGATGATCACCATGCTTTCATTGGGCATTCCCATGATTGGAATGGGCGATGAGGTCCGGCGTTCTCAGTCCGGCAACAATAACGCGTATTGTCAGGACAACGAAACGAGCTGGCTGGACTGGGCGCTGCTGGAGAAGCACTCCGATGTCTACCGCTTCGTGCGGCTGCTGATTGGGAGGCGGCGCGGGAGCCATCTGGACGCGGAGCAATTTCATCTCACTTTAAATCAACTGCTCGCCGTTGCTCTGAAGACCTGGCACGGCGTCAAACTCGGACAGCCGGATTGGAGTCCTTCCTCTCACAGCATCGCTTTGACTGCTCACCTGCCCAACGAGAACGTGATGAGTCACCTGATCCTTAATGCATACTGGGAGCCGCTCGAGTTCGAGCTTCCTGGCGGGATTCGCGGGCCATGGAGGAGATGGATCGACACCGCGCTCGACTCGCCGAACGACATCGTGCCTTGGGCGGAATCGCCTGCCGTCCCCGGATTCACGTACGTCGCCGGTCCACGCTCCGTCGTTGCCCTGCATGCGGATCTGAGCGCATGAGAGGCAGCCGCCAGGGGACCCGCCGCAGGTAATCAGAAAATTACCCTTACGTGTTATTCGGCAGTTTTCCCGCCGGGGCACTCGAAAACCCTCCAATCCCGTGATGTTTTCAGCGCGCGAATCCTGCAAAGTGGGATCGTGGGCTTCGAAAACAGACAGGACACGGAAAGGAAAACGCAGGTGACGAATTCGCACGAGTGGGATGTGGCGGAACGATTCCTGGAACAGGCCGACGAGAGCTCCTTTACCGAGCTATTCCGCATCTTTTCGCCGCAGTTGGTTGCCTTCTTTCGCCGGCGCGGCCACGAAACCGGTGTTGCCGAAGACCTGGCTCAGGAAGTGATGCTCACGGTTTACCGGAAGGCGGGACAGCTTCGGGACCACAAATCGTTTCGCGCCTGGCTCTTCAAGGTGGCGCGGAACGCCGCCTCACGGCACTTCGCGCAACGCTCGCGACAGGTTCCCACGGTAGACGTAACGGACATGGTCGAAGCTCTGCCTGCGATGAAAGGCCATCCATTCGCGCCGGCCGCCGAATTCCAGGATTGGATGAAGTTCCTGGATAACCTGGAACGGGAGACCATGACGTTGCGGTTTGTCGAGGAGTGGGAATACCACGAGATCGCCGCTGCGCAAGCCATTCCCATCGGCACTGTGCAGTGGCGGGTTTTCAATTCCAAGAAGAAGTTGGCGCCGCACCTGAGCTCGCGTAGCGAGACCTATAGGCAGGCTGCGTGAGAAACAGGGCCTGGCGGGCTGGAGGCTGCCCCTCCAGGCCACGAAAAAAAGACCTTTGAAAAGTCGATTCGCAGGCGAAACCGCCTGCGCCACGCACAAGGATCAAGACATTGCAGACGATGGCCGGGCAGTCACTCAGCAGGCCGCGGCTTCTTTTCCGCAGCTTGCCGCGGGGCCCGTGCTCATTCGGCGTTCGGGAATGGCACGCTCTGGGCAACGAACAGGGTCACTTCGACCTTGCCGGATTCCGGCAGCTCTTTGTATTGCGCAGGACCGGCAACTCCGGGTGCCCGGCTGCTGCGTAAGGGCACATTGACGGCGCCCGCCCGGAGCGTTACCCGTTGCAACGCAATGCCCCTCGGATCGCTGGGAAAGTTGGCGGCAGGAACGTCGGCCACTTCTCCCGAGGCGACGTCGCCCGCGTGGGCCAGCACCTTGCCGCTTTGCGTCAAGTCTTCCGCCAAAACAAACGTGACCTTCTGGCCCGCGGTGACGCCGCCGGCGCTGAGACCATCCACAGCAATGAGCGCCACGGGACTGCCTTCGCGCAAAACGGGCGCATTTGCCGCGGCCGCGGCTTCCGGCGCATGGCGGGTCACCTTTTTGAATAAGAACTCCTCGCCGAGGTTCAGAGCGATCAGCCCGGCGAAGTGAAACATCAGGCTTCTGCCCAGCAAGGTATATTGAGTTCTCGAACCCGGATAGTAAAGCTGCGAAAGCTCCGCCGCGGCAATCGCCCCGCTCACGCCGGCATACGGCGGCTGCCACTTTCCGTTATCGCCCTTCACGCGAAACGCGGACTCAACGGCGTACCAGGCCCGCTGTGCCTTGGTCCCCTGCCCGCTGTAGAAGTACCGCGGATCCTGGTGGAACGCCGACTCCGCCAGCACCGACGTAACCATAAGGTTGGTCGCAGCGGTTCCGTAGGCGGCGCCGAACCGCTTGCTAAAGCCCTCCGAACCCTGGCCCCACTGATGGTAGCTGTTCAGCGATTGCTGAATTCCCGCGGTAATCCCGGCCGCGGCGAACGTGGTTGGGTCGAAGAGGG
>PSRJ01000201.1 GCA_003175985.1 Terriglobia bacterium | reverse complement strand
GAGCCATTGGCATGGGCTGCCCGCTGACGCTGGCTATCTCCGGTCCAGTGACAGTTTCGGGCCAGCATCAGACGTGGCTGATTCCACTGCTCGAAACCGGGTGGGTCGCATACCTCAGCACGACTGACGCGGTTTGCTACCACGACGGCCACCGCAGCCTGGATGCCTATCGCTCCGGGCCCATTCATGAAGTATCCATCCAAAGCGACGATGCAGCGCTGCGCGAAGAAGGCACCATCCGCGTAACCGACATGGCGTTCGACGAAGGCGTCCTCTTCGACCAGGACCGCTTCGTAAGCGCAGTGCTCGGCCGCCCGGAGTTCCAACGGAACATGACCGGCACCGAGATGCGCTACCTGCTGGGCAGATTCTATGCAGCCCAGGAACAGCAGAATGGCGTCCCGGCGGGCCTGCTTGCTACTTGCCATCGGCTGGCGATTCCGGTGTTCGTCGGCGCCCCCGGCGATGGCAGCGTCTTCCTGAACTCCATGAAACTCTGGGCCATGCGCGAAGCCGGTTTGATTCCGCAATATGGGTTCAACCTCGATTTGCACGCCGAAGTCTTTGAGGCCTGCGCCTATCACCGCTGGGGCTTGTTCGAACATCCGGCGCATGCCATCGGCACGGTGATTCTGGGCGGCGGCGTTCCGAAGAATTACAATCTTCAGCCCGAACCCGCACTAGGGCAGGTTTTAGGGCTGCCTGATGTTCGCGGCTACCAGTTCGACGTGCAGATCGTGACGGCCCCGGTGACCGATGGCTCGCTCTCCTCCTGCCCGCCGGCCGAAGCCGTCACCTGGGGTAAGGTGGACAAAGACACGTATCTACAGACCACGGAATCGATGCAAGCCGACTACTCCATGGTGATGCCGTTCCTCGTGAAAGCGCTGCTTGAGAACCGCTGCCGCTACGAGCGTCTGGCCGCGGAAGAAGGCGAAGCCGCGCTATTCGAGCGGGAACCGTTCGCCCGCGGCTATCTGCGCCCGCGCGAAGGCTACCGCCTTTTCGAGCAGCGGCAGGAATTGTGCGAGCGGCTGAAAGAAGATGTGCGGAAGAACGGGGACTGGCTCAGCGAGAGCCTGAAGTATCCGCTGGCCCGATGAGACCCTCGAAGATCTGACTGGCCGGTCAGTTGGTTCCGGTGTCATCGAAGCCGGCGCTGCAAGACGGTGATCGCTCACCGCCTCAAGCAATCCGGCATGTTGTGGACTGTCCGCGCCGCCAATGCAATCTTGGCTCTCCGGTGTTGTCACCTCAACAGTCGCTTGTTGGTCTTCAATCGGGCGCCAACCGGGCGGTTAGCTCGCGTGATTCTATTGTGAGCCGCCAGCGGTAGTACACGGCCAGCGTGATAAGCCAGTCCGAGGCGATTCCGGCGCCGGTCGCAGGCACCTCGATCCATTGAATCCCACTCACCGGGATCAGCGGTACCACCAGGGCGGCCATCCGCACCAGCCCAAAGAGTCCCACGCAGCGGAATCCCGCTGCTAGCGGACCGCGGCCCGCGTCCTTGCCGGTGCGCACCAGGAAGATTCCCGCGATAGCGCAGCCCGCAATCAGCACAGGATCGAACTGCTGCAATCTCACGATCAAAGGCAAGCGTGCCGGAGCGAGGGCTCCCAGCGCTTGCGCTCCCTGGGCGGGCAGTTTTAATAGCACGGGGATTGTCGCAACGATCGCGGCAATCCCAATCCAGTGAGCCACGCCGAGCCGGCCCAATCCCAGAGGCCGGAAAGCCGACCAAAGCGCTCCGAACGCAATCAGCAGGAGCGCCGTCGCAATCAATCCAGCGGCCGCGGACAAGGGAAACAAAGGAACGGATCCGGGGGATGGCGCGCCCAACCTCGAGGCAGCCGCTCGTAGCAAACCGTAACGGACGATCTCCGCCGCCGCCGATATCGCAATCAGCAGCCATGCGGTCCGCGCGCGCGTTCGCGGTGGGGCATCCCCGCGCACCTTCCAGGCGAAAAACAGCGTTACGGCGTTGGCGACGATGAGGCCCACGCTGAACGCAAAGGGCCGCAGCAAAAAGGGCCGCGGCTCGCCCAGCGGATAGAAACCCAAGGCCACGCGGATCGACATCGCCCAGACCGCCGTCAGGGCGTAACCAGTCCACAACATCGCAACGGCCGGACGCTTCCCCATTTATCGATCCGCAACCGCCAGCGACATGGCGGCTCGCAAAGCGAGGAATCCAGCCGCCAGCCCGCACGCCGGCTGAATCATCTCTCTCAACTCAGCGGCAAATGCGCTCCAGGAAGCCGCGTTGATTCCGCCGGGCGCCCCGCGCTCTAAGGCCGCATCAACGGCGGCGCGTATCATTCCCGCACCGAACACCGGGCCCAAGAGCGCCCGTAGCGCCGCCAGTGCTTCGGCCGGTCCGCGGCGCTCGGCGGACGGATATTCCGCAGCAATCCGTTCCAGCGATTGCGCCAGCATTCGTTCCCGATCGATTTCCGGCAGTTCCATTGCCACACGCAGCCGCTCGCCTTCTGTACTGAGCCGCTGGTGCCACACCCGGATCGCATCCAGTTTGGCGGCACACTCCGCGCACACAGCCAGGTGCGCCTCCAGGCGGGAGCGCGACGACGCCCCCATGGCGCCTTCACTGAACTCCATCCATTCCTGCTCCGTAAATCCGTGTTGCATATCTTAAACTCCGTGGCCGAATGAGGCCGCCAATTTCTTCTTAGAACTAAATATCCGCCATTGAGCCGTGCCAATCGGAATTCCCAGGACTTCTGCGATTTCGTGATACTCGAGTCCCTCGACATAGCGCAACATCACGGTCTCGCGCTCGTCATCGTTGAGGCACTTCATCCATTGAGCGAATTGCAGGCCCGCCAGGGGATCGCCGGCAGAACTCTCCATTTCTGTGATCTCCACTATCTGAGGCCGGCGGGTGGCACGCCGATAGTCCTGCAGCATGACATTGCGGGAGATCTTGAAAAGCCACGGCTGAAAGGCGCCCTTCTCGCGCAAGCGCCGGCTCTCTCGATACACCACCAGCATCACCTCCTGCGAGAGATCCTCGGCGGCGGCGGCATCGTAACCGCGCGCCCGAAAGTACGCCTGAACCCGAGGCGCGAGGAGACGGAAGACGGCGGAGTACGTCTCCACCGTCGGTCGCGCAAGGAAGAGCGCGACGGCTTCCTCTTCGTTCGGATTGAAGGCCACGGCAGCTGGGACAGACCAGCGTACCAGAACTAATGGTGCCGGCCGGAGTGGTTTTGTTGGGCGAACATGACGATTCTGTGAAGCCAAAAAAAAATTCAGAGCGCTCCAACAAAACCGTGTTCGATGGCACCATTTGCTCCGTGAGAAGCGAGAACGGAAGACCCACAAACGGTGGAAGCGGCTTTTCCAGTTGACGGAGGTAAGAATGCGAAAACTGTCGATGCAGATGTTGTTGTGGACAGGGGCGGCGTTGGCGCAGATCGCCCCGGGGAGCGGTCCGGTGATCAGCAGCGCGACACCCAACCTGGCCCTAACACCGAAGACTTTGACGATCGTAGGGCAGAACTTCGGCAGCGTGCAGCCAACGGTGACGCTCGGAGGAACGCCGCTCACGCTGGAGAGCTTTTCCGCGACGACGGCGGTGGCGGATCTGCCAGCGGGGCTGGTGTTGGGAGTGTCGTATGCGCTCGCGTTGACGAATAACCAGACGGCATTGAAGACAAGCACGACGCTGGATGTGACGTTGGGGCCGGTGGGTCCGGTGGGGGCGACGGGCCAGGCTGGACCAAGGGGACTGCAGGGACCGGCGGGCGCGACGGGCCCAAGCGGGGCAGTGGGTCCAACAGGAGCTACGGGAGCGGTGGGGCCGGCCGGTCCCACGGGAGCAGTGGGCCCGACCGGCGTCGCGGGTCCTACGGGCGCAACCGGCGCGACGGGTCCGGCCGGGCCGGATGGTGCGACGGGTGCTCCGGGCGTGACTGGCCCCCAAGGCCCGGCGGGTCCGACAGGCGTTCCTGGCGACCCGGGGGCCACGGGTGTTCCCGGAGCGGCCGGCCCAACCGGGGCCACCGGCCCGAACGCCCCGTACACGGCTCCCTTTGCCGTGCAGAAGGTAATCCCATACTACGTGGGCGCTCTGTACGCGGCCGGCGGTTCCTACCCCTACTACATGGCCTTCGATGGTGAGCACTTGTGGGTAGCGAACAATAACGGCAACAGCATTTCCGAGCTGCGGGCCAGCGACGGCGCCATTCTTAAAACCTACCCGGTGGGACCGTTTCCTCTTGGTATCGCGTTTGATGGCGCCAACCTCTGGGTCGCCAACAACGGCCTTGTGAGCAAGGTGCGTGCCGGCGATGGCACTGTTGTCGTCTCCACCTCCATCGGAAATTATGCTCTTGGTGTGGCCTTCGATGGCGCCAACATCTGGGTAGCGAACGCCGCCGACCAAAAATTGGCGAAAGTGGCCAGCAACGGCACTGTGATCGGCACTTACACAGTGGGACACAATCCTTATAATCTCGCCTTCGACGGCGCCAATATCTGGTGTACGAACTATTCCGACAATACGGTCAGCAAAGTGCGAGCGAGCGACGGCACTGTGGTTGGCACGTACCCGGTCGGAGCCGGTCCCTATGGCATCGCGTTCGATGGCGCCAACATCTGGGTGACCAACTCGGCGGGCAACAGCGTCACCAAGCTGGATGCGAGCACCGGCATCCCTGCCGGTACCTACAACGTAGGAAGCCAACCCTACACAGTAGCCTTCGACGGCGCCAATATCTGGGTGGCGAACTCCGCCTCGCAGACGGTGACCAAGCTGCGCGCCAGCGACGGGACTACTCTTACCACTTTCACGGTAGGAAATGTTCCTGTGGGCTTGGCTTTCGATGGCGTCAGCATGTGGGTGACGAACGCTCTGGACGGCACGCTCAACAGGCTGTAGAAAGCGGGATTTTCGAGTGCAAGGAGAAATCATGCGGAAGCTATGGATGCAGATGTTGTTGTGGACAGGGATGGCGTTGGCCCAACCGGCGGGCCCTGGGAGCAGTCCCGTGATTTTCAATGCGGCGGCCAACCTGGCGGTGACGCCGGCGACGTTGACCATTGTGGGGCAGAACTTCGGCAGCATACAGCCGACTGTGACGCTCGGCGGAACGCCGCTCACTTTAGAGAGCTATTCCCCGGCGGTGGTGGTCGCGGACCTGCCGGCAGGAGTGGTGGTGGGCGCATCGTATGCCCTGGCAGTGACCAATAACCAAGCGCAATCGAAGGCGACGGCCATGCTGGATCTAACGTTGGGGACCGCGGGCCCGGCCGGCGCGACAGGTCCCGTGGGGCTGCCGGGATTGGTGGGTCCGAGCGGCGCCGCGGGCGCCATTGGTCCAACCGGCGGTACGGGCGCCGCGGGACCGGGAGGCCCAACGGGAGCCCAGGGCCCGGCCGGCGCCGCGGGCGCACCCGGAGTGGGCGGGACCGGTGGACCGGCAGGCCCGGCGGGAACCACCGGAGCGGCCGGAACCGTGGGCGCAGACGGAACTGTGGGCCCACAAGGCCCTAAAGGCCCCTCTGGACTCTCCGGGGCGGCCGGTACTACCGGCGCCACTGGCGCTGCCGGGGCAACGGGCGCGGTCGGGCCGCCGGGGATATCCCCGCGCTCGCTCGCGCTGTTGAAGTGGTTCCCTTCCTATCTGACCGCAACCGTGAACGTAGCAGCCGACACCAATTACATGGCGTTCGACGGCGCCAACATATGGGTCACCAGTGAAGCCTCCAAATCCGTAACCAAGGTGCGCGCCAGCGACGGCGCCATTCTCCTCACCAAGACCTTCACCAACGGGGCTGCGGGCATAGCTTTCGATGGCATCACTGTCTGGGTCGCGAATATCCTCAACAAAACCGTGACCAGGCTTCTGGCCAAAGATGGATCTCTCGTCGGCACGTATGACGTGGGACAGGCTCCGCAGGCGGTGGTCTGCGATGGCACGAATATCTGGGTAGGGAACTCGGACAGTACAATCACCGAGCTGCGCGGGTCCGATGGCACCCTCGTCCGAACCCTCACCGGGGTGGGACCAGTTGGTCCCTTCATGGCGTTCGATGGCACGAACATTCTGGAAGTGAACCCCCAAGCTTTTATCATGTCGGCGTATCGGGCCAGCGACGGAGTGTTCCAGGGTTACGCGCCTGTAGGACACGGAGCGGCGGGCGTGGCCTTCGATGGCGTCAATATCTGGGTGGCGAACCAGACGGACGCCACGCTCACCAAGGTGCAGTCCCTCAACGGCACCAACCAACCCACGTACAACGTGGGCGGAAGCCCGTTTGGTCTGGCGTTCGACGGCGTAAACATCTGGGTGGGGAACCATAACGGTAACAGCGTGACCAAGGTGAGAGCGAGCGACGGCACCAACCTCGGCACTTTCAATGCGGGAAGCGTTCCGTACGGTTTAGCCTTCGATGGCACCAACATATGGGTGACGAGTGCGGGCGGCACCTCCATCAACAAGTTTTAGAGTCTCTTGGAGTCGGATTAAGGAGAGGATTATGCGGAAGCTATGGTGGCAGATGTTCCTGTGGGCAGGAGTGGCGAGCGCGCAGACCGCGCCCGTAATACTGAACGTGACAGCTAACCTGGCGGCGGCGCCGGGGACGCTAACCGTTGTGGGGCAGAACTTCGGCAGCGTGCAACCAGGGGTCACTCTGGGAGGAACAGCGCTGACAGTGGAGAGCTTTTCGGCTACGACGGTAGTGGCGGACCTGCCGGCCGGATTGGTGCTGGGGACGTCGTATACGCTGGCGCTGACCAACAACCAGGCGCAATTGAAGGCGACAACAACGATGGACGTGACGTTGGGAGCTACCGGGCCCACGGGAGTAACCGGACCGATGGGACCGCAGGGGGCGGCCGGACCTACCGGCGGGGCTGGTCCTGCGGGTCCGGCGGGACCTGCCGGTGCGATTGGGGCGGTGGGCCCAGCCGGAGCCACTGGTCCAGCGGGCGCGACCGGCGCGGCCGGAGCCGTTGGGGCCACAGGCGCGGTCGGGGCCACGGGCGCGGTCGGACCCACAGGCGCGACGGGAGCTACCGGCCCTGCAGGCCCAGTCGGCACCAAGGGCCCCGTCGGGCCGACAGGTGCAACGGGAGCGACTGGCGCTACGGGTCCTGTCGGCGCCCCGGGGCCAAACCCGCTTGACCTGGCCTTGCTGAAATGGTTCCCCGCCTATCAGGCCGCAAATTTCGGAGCCGGCGGCAGCCCCACGTACATGGCCTTCGATGGCTCACACATGTGGGTGACGAACAACCAGCAAAATACCGTGACCGAAATGCTGGCCGCCGACGGTTCCATTGTCGGCACGTTCGCGGTGGGAACTGCCCCGTTCGGAGTAGCCTTCGACGGCGCCAATGTCTGGGTGGCGAATAAAGGCCCACAAAATGCGAACAACGGCAGCCTGTCGAAGCTGCGGCCCAGCGACGGCGCCGTCCTGGCTACCTACCTTGGGGGAGGCGGCCACGTGCCCCTCCGTGTGGTCCCTGATGGGAGCGGCGCGCTGTGGGTGTCGGACGCCATCACCGGCCTCACCAAGATACGGGCGAGCGACGGCGGGTGGCTCGGCGACTTTTTTCCGGCATACACGACCAACGGCGTGGTGTGGGATGGCGCCCACATCTGGCTGGCGGCGATTAACTTTAATCTGCCCAACGACAACGGCATGTTGCTCGAGATTCGCCCCAATGACGGCTCCATCATCAAGCAGGTAGCGACAGGAACCAATCCTACCGATGTAACCTTCGATGGCGCCTACATCTGGGTAACGAACAACGGCAGCAACACCGTGACTAAGGTACGGGCCAGCGACGCAGTGATCATCGCCTCGTACACGGTGGGAAGCCACCCGAACGGCATCGCCTTCGATGGCGCCAACATCTGGGTGGCGAACAACGGCGACAACACCGTGACCAAGCTGCGGGCCAGTGACGGCACGAACCTCGGCACCATTCCGGTGTTGGGTGGCGTGGGCAGTACTCCCTTCGGCGTGGCCTTCGATGGCGCCAACATCTGGGTGACGTCCCTGCAAAGCGGAACCGCCATCAAGATGTAGGAAGTTGTCAGTTTAGCCAGCGAAGGTCTCAGCGCGGCTGTAACTCTGGCGCCGCTGGCTGTTGCTGCCGATTATTCGGTGGCGGCGCCGCTTTCGGCAACTCCGCCTTGCCGTCTAAAGCGAACACAAACAGCATCGGCGGATGCTCGATCTTCTCGTCATTCGGGCCCACGCTGGTGGCGGGTCGGCCCCAGCCGCCCTGGAACGCTACAAACTGCTTGCCATCCACCTCATAAGTAATCGGAGGAGCCATGCCTGTGCGTCCCGTCTGGATCTCGTACAGGATCTCGCCCTTGTCGGCAGTCACCGCGCGGAAACGCCCGTCGTTAATCACCTCGAACACCAGATTGCCTGCCGTCGCCGCAGTCCCCCCGCCGATTCCGCCGCCGCCTTCGATGCGCCACATCAATTTCTGATTGATCGGGTCCCATGCTTCCAGCGCGCCGCGCATGCCTTCGGCCGTGGGCGGCCCGATGGCCGGGCTGTCGATCAGCTTGGGAGTGCCACTACCGCGCGCATAGCCGTTCGAGCCGGGCTTCAACTCCGCCGCCGCGGCATAGGTAAACGGTTGCAAGAACACCGGAATGTACACCCAGCCGGTGAGCGGGCTGTAGGACATGGGCGACCAGTTGTGCGCGCCGCCGCCGGTCGGAAACAGAGAGATCGGGTCGGTATCGTAGTAGGCCGCTGGATTCACGATCGGGCGGCCCTTAGCGTCCAGCCCGGTGGCCCACGTCGTCTTCACAAAGGGCGCTCCCGAGATGAACTCGCCAGTGACGCGATCGAGTACCCAGAAGAAGCCGTTCTTCGAGGCCTGTGTGATCACCTTGCGCGGCTTGCCTTTGATGTTCAGATCGAGCAGCATCAACTGCTGCACGCTGTCGTAGTCCCAGTTATCGTTGGGCGTCGTCTGGAAGTGCCACTTGAGCAGGCCCGACGTGAGGTCCACGGCAAGGATCGAGCAGGTATACAGATTGTCCACGCCCTGCGCGCCGCGGAACTTCTGTACCCATGGTTCGGCGTTGCCGGTGCCCACGTAGACCAGGTTCGCCTCGGGATCGTAGGCGAATCCGTCCCAGACGGCGCCGCCGCCGCCCTTGGTCCAGAAGTCACCGCCCCAGGTTTTGAGCGCGGCCTTCATCGCCTCGTTCTCCGGTGGCAATTCGGGGTTGCCGGGGACGGTGTAGAACTTCCACGTCTGGCGGCCGGTCATCGCATCGAACGCCGCGAAGAAGCCGCGTGTGGCCTTGTCGCCGCCCGACGCGCCGATGATCACTTTGCCACCGGCGATCCGCGGCGCCATGGTCAGCGTGTATAGATCCTGCGGATACGCTACGCGCGATTCCCATACCGGCTTGCCAGTGAGCGCATCGAGTGCCTGAAGCCGGCCGTCGATGACCGGCGCAATGACCATTCCGTTATAGAGCGCGATACCGCGGTTCACTGTGCCGCAGCAGATCTTCGGCCGCACGGCACTCTGATTCACTTCGGGGTCCCACCGCCACAACTCCTTGCCGGTCCTGGCGTCGAGCGCATAGACGACGCTCCAGGTGGTGATGCCATAGAGTATGTTGTTCCACACGAGCGGCGTGCCTTCCTGGTTGCCGCCGCCCGCGCCTACCACGTAACTCCAGGCCAGCCCCAGGCGCTTCGCATTGGTATCGTTAATCTGCTTCAACGTGCTGTAGCGGGTCTCACCCTGATTGCGTCCGTAGGTCAGCCACGAGCCGGGCAGCGCGTCATTGGACACACTTGCAGCATTGCGCAGGACCTTGCCATCCACGTTCACCGGTTTGGCTGGCGTCTGTGCGCGCAGCCAGCCGGCCGCGGAGAGTCCCAGGAATGCCACGGTCAGAGCGTAGGTCCGTCCAAAATTACGCATGGAGTGTCCCCTTCAGACAATTCAACCAACGGTATCACAGAGGAATCTCGTATTGCTGAACCGCCCCGTTACGTCACCGTCAGACGCGGCGTGCTGGCATATGATGAAGGATCTGGAGGAAGGGAGATCCGATATGCTGACTCGCCTGTTTGCCGGTGCGCTGCTCCTGATGGGACTCGATCGAGGATTCGCGCAACAGACGTGCTCTAATCTCTCGGGGCTCACTTTACCGCACACCACGATCACGTCTGCGGCTGTTGCTCCGGAGGGCAAAATCCAAATACCCGGGGCGGGCGGAGAAGCGGGCGCGGTTGTCGCTCCCGCGCGATGCGCAGTGCAGGCCATCACGCGTCCTACCAGGGACTCGGAGATCCGCTTCGAGCTGTGGCTCCCCGCTAGTGGATGGAACGGGAAGTATCTTCAGATAGGCAATGGCGGCTGGGCGGGACAAATCAACCTGGCGGGCATGGCCGATCCGCTGCGGCGAGGGTACGCAGTCGCGGCGACCGACGATGGCCATCAAAGTGGCGGCGCCAATCTGAGTGCCGGCTGGGCCATTGGGCATCCGGAGAAGCTGATCGACTTCGGTTATCGCGCCGTTCACGAGACCAGCATCCAGGCCAAGGCGATCGCTCGCGCATTCTTTGGCCGCGATGCCGCTCGCAGCTATTTCAGCGGCTGCTCCGATGGCGGACGTGAGGCGCTGATGGAAGCGCAGCGTTACCCGGAGGATTTCGACGGCATCATCGCCGGAGCGCCCGCCAATAACTGGTCACACTTGTTCACGGGCTTCATTTGGAATGAGCAGGCGCTCTCGGAAAATCCGATCCCTGCCGCGAAACTGCCGGTAATCCAGAATGCCGTGCTCGCCGCCTGCGATGCTTTGGACGGGCTGAAGGATGGCTTGATCGAAAATCCGCGAGCCTGCCGTTTCGATCCGAGTAGTCTGGTGTGCAAGACTGCTGATGGGCCGAATTGTCTGACCGAGGGGCAGGTGGCCACCTTACGGAAGATCTACGGCGGTCCGAAGAACCCGAAGACCGGGGAACGAATTTTTCCCGGGTATCCGATGGGTGTGGAAGCAGTGCCGGGAAGCTGGGCGCCGTGGATTCTGCCGCCGGGCATTCAGGCGGGTTTTGGAAACTCCTACTACAGTCAAGCCGTGTTTGAGCAAGCCGCCTGGGACTTCCGCACGCTGGATTTCGACAAAGACGTGGCTTTTGGCGACGCCAAAGCAGGGCCGGCGCTCAATTCCACCAATCCCGATTTGCGCTCATTTCGCGCCAATGGCGGCAAGCTGATTCAATATCACGGCTGGGCCGACGCAGCCATTTCTCCTATCAATTCGATTGATTACTACGAAAGCGTGCGGGCATTTTTCAACCGCTTTCCAGACGGACGGCACGCCAAGGCGGACGTGCTGGATTTCTATCGTCTATTCCTGGTTCCGGGGATGGCGCATTGCGGCGGCGGCATCGGCCCGAACGATTTCGGCAACGGCTGGAGTCCCACGCGGACCGACCCTGAGCACAACATCCTCTCCGCGCTCGAAGCCTGGGCGGAACGGGATAC
>PSRJ01000120.1 GCA_003175985.1 Terriglobia bacterium | reverse complement strand
GGAGCCAGTGAAGATCGCGTTGCTTGTGCTCATATAAGAGCTCCCGGACTACGGGAAAAAGCCCGGCGGAGCCTTAAGCCCCGCCGGACCGGCCAGTGGTTTAGAACTAGCCCCGCAGCAGTGCGAGCACCGCCTGGGGCGCCGAGTTGGCTTGCGCCATCGCAGCCATCGAAGCCTGCTGCAACACTTGGGCCTTGGTCAAATTGGCTGCTTCCGCCGCCACATCGGCATCGCGGATCTGCGATTGCGCGGCAGAGAAGTTACTGATCTGCGACTGCGCCAGATTGGTCGCGTAGGACAACTGGTTTTCCGCGCGGCCAACGGTCGCTTGAATGCGGCTGAGATTGGTCACGGCCGTTTGCAGAGCCGTAATCGTGCTCAGCGCTTTCGCCGAAGTGGTAATATCCACGGCGGCGGAATTGCCCAGCGGCGTGCTCGAACTTCCGTAAACGCCGTCTGTAAAACCACCCGCGGCGCCGGCGCCTGTCAGGTTGGTGGCAACTTCAAATGCGCCGCCGTCCTTCTTCATGATGGTGATGGTGCCGGCATTGTTGACCGCGAAAATGCCATACCCCGTGAAGGTCGTATCGCCGTTGATGGCGTCGCGAATGGCGTTGGCGCTGCCGGCGTTCACCGTGGTGAGATCGAGGCTGTGCTGTTGCAAGGTACCGCTCGAATCCCGATAGGAAATCGTCAGCACGTCTTTGTTGGTCGTAACCGCAGCCGCCGCGAGGGCCACGGAGGCCAAGGCCGCGTTGTGGGGGGCGGTGTCCCCAAGCAGGACTTCTGCCGCGCCCGTTCCAGCGCCGGCGTCACTTACTGAGAAGGCTCCGGCGGAAGTGAAGGTCAGTTTTCCAGACGCGGAATCAACGCTCGCACGGATATTCGCCGCCGCGAAGTTGGCGTCGCTCTGGGCCGCGGTCGAAATCGCACTGTTGACCGCATTGACCAAGTCGGTTTCGTTCTTGATGTGGGTTGCATCGAAGTTGGTGGCGAAGTTCACGGTCGTATTGAAACCGGCGCCGCGGAAGCGGAAGATTGCATCCGTACCGGCTGCGGTGATCGCGCTCGAGAGATTGGCGCTGCCCGCCGTTACCACCACGCCCTGGACGCCGTTCGAGCTCAGACCCAGGCTGGTGGAATCCGCCAGGCTGGAACTCAAATTGACCGTCACTGTTCCATTCACGTTCTTGGTCGTGGACGAACTGTCCGTCCGTCCGCCGCCGATGAAGATCCCCAGGGACTTGGCAAAATCGCCGCCCGCCGTCATGCCGATGGACTGCGCCTGCCGGTTAATTTCCGTCAGCACGTTCTGGAACTCGCCATCAAGCGCCGACCGGTCACCGGTGAAGCTGTCGGAGGCCGACTGGGTGGCCAGCGTGCGGGCGCGATCGAGCAATTGAGAAATGTTGCTCAAACCGCCGTCCATGATCTGCAACTGGGAAACGGCGTCATTGGCGTTGCGCACGCCTTGCGACAGTTCCGCCACGTCGCTGCGGAACTTGTTGGCCACAGCCAAGCCGGCGGCATCGTCTCCGGCGGAGTTGATGCGATAGCCGGAGGTCAACCGCTGAATCGTGCGGGCCTGGAAAAGGTTGTTGACGCGCAAATTCTCCTGCGCGACCATGGAGCTTACGTTGGTTTGAATCGAGAAAGACATTCGAGAAATCCTTTCCTTTTTGAGGTGCCGGCTTCTTGCCGGTCACTTACCCTCTTCGGATGGAATCCCGGGAACTTGAACGCCGGGCCGTAGCCGCACGATCAACTCGGAAAGGGCGGCCGGCGACCTTGTCGCCGCGGCCACATTCTCTTCACGGACCAGTTTCACCTCGCGCGCCATTACCGCCAGCTCCCGCGGCGCCCGAATCCCTACCTTGACCCGCGAACGGCCAATATGCGCAATCACCACTTCAATTTCGTCGCCGATCAGGATCGTCTCTCCTTCGCGGCGCGCCATCATGAGCATACTGGCGCCTCTTCCGGCACCAGGGGATGCTGATGCGCATAACCGGATTCCGCGGCCACGCTCTGGATGGCTCGGCGGTTGCGCAGATTCACCACAACCGGGGCGAGCAGATTGGCGGTGCAACCGCTCTCCCGCACCGAGATTACGGCCAGGCAGGCGACGTCCTCTCCAATGCGTAACCCGCGCGCGGGCGGAAGCCCCACCTGGGCGCGATCCTCGGCACTCACATGGAGCTGGTATTCCCGATCGAGCACCAGCACCGGCATGGTGATGAAACATAAACCGGAATCTTCCAGGCTCTGGAGAAAAACGAGCGGCGCGCTGTCTGCGAACTGGAGCGCCAGGAACCGGCGCCGCTCCTCAAAGCCCGGAAGGCCACGCGGAAACTCCAATACGGAGTCCGTCTCGTAAGAAATGGTCGCGAAATTCTGCGTATGGAAACAGGGCATGCCGCCTCACTCAGGCAGTCCATCGGCAGATTCCCGGAAATCTTTAGCGCTGCGATGGGGTTATGCGACCTTCAGGTAGTAGTAGGCCATCCCGAACGGTGTCGGGCTGCCTTTCTTTTGCCACCGCGTCCCGTCCGGCGCCGTGAGGATGTACCCCACGGGCATCGTATCCCCGGCGGGAACATTGCGGACATTATCGGGCTCCGGGATGGGTGGAGGCGGAGGCGGCAGTTGCGGAATTGCCGGTACGGGGCACACCGGCTGGCCCCCGCGGATTACGTAACTCCAGCCGTCCGATGCTTTCACCGCCAGGTACCCCGGCGGCGGCTGCGGTGGATTGCTGTTGGGAATTCTACCCGCCAGTACCTGGCCCGCCCAGTTTTGGAAGCCGACATTGTAGTTATCCGTAAGGCTACGGTTGAGCGTGTCGGCCACTATCGCGGCCTCCGCTGTGTAGTTGGCTAATGCTTTTTCAATATCGGGATTGGTGGGCAACGGCTCGTCCGGATTGGTCCCGAGCTGATCTTTGATCGCCTGATCGATTTCGGCTTGCGTCATGAAAGGATTCGCATGTCCTCCTCGATTCCAGCCTAAAAGCGGCCTGCCCGCACGGTCCCGCGGTCCGCAGGTAAACGCTTCATTATAAGGATCAATTATTCCGGATTTTGCGGAACCGCCTACGACCGGGACTCCAGCAGGCGCTCCAGCTTCTCGTCCACCAGATTCAGCCGCTCGATTAATTTGTTGAAACGTACGTCCGCCGCCGCCGGCTCCCTCCGTTTGATCGCAAATCCGCCGCCTGGCTCGAGAACACACCGCTCCACTTCGCTGAGTTGGAAAAAGCCCTGTCGGTGCAGCACCGTCATCAGTTCGGAGCGCGTCATGAGCTCGCTCGCCAGATTCTTCTCGATGATATGGCCGCGGTCGATGAGCACGGTGGGTTTGCCCTCGAAAAGCTGATCCAGCCGCTGGTGGCGAAACAGGAAACGGACCACCAGGTAATTGACGCCAAGCAGCGTGAGCGCGCCGATCAGCCCGCCGGTCATGGAATTGTCGTTGCCGATGATCGCGTTCTGTACCGTATTGGAAAGCGACAGCAGCACCACCAGGTCGAACGGATTCAACTGAGCCAGTTCCCGCTTGCCGAAGATCCGCAACAGCGCCACCAGGAACAAATACACCACGACGGGCCGCAGGACCTTTTCCAACAGCGGCGCCATGACAACAAAAATATCCTTCCACATCGCGTGAGAAACGACCCATTCGGGCATGCGTATCTTCCCTCCAAATGCCGATTATCCGCCGGAATCCGGTGAGCGCGCAGGAAAGCGCTGGCGTTCGGGCCGCAAATTTTATAAAACAGAAAGAACAGCCTGTGTTTTCGTGCTGTGGAAGGCTTGTGGATAAATTTGCACGCCGGTGGACCGTGTGGCCGTGAGGGCTGATTCGAAAGCACTTTCCCTCAGCCTGGGCAGCGGCTGCCGAGCAGTGGTTTATCCAAAAGGTAAGTAACTCAAAATGCGCAGTCGATTTTGTTGCTGCCCGAAACGCCCTTCGGGGCTAAGCTAGATCATTCGCCCATGTCCGCGCCCGCTGCGATCGAAAAAGGACTCCCTACGAATCTGGACGCCGAGCGTTTCGTGCTCGGCTCGATCCTTCTCGACGATTCCTTATATGTGCAGGCGGCCGGCACTCTGGAGCCGGACGATTTCAGCCTCGAAAAGCATCGCCGCATCTTCAAGCGCATGGGCGATATTCACGACCGCGGCGAAAAAGTCGATCGCGTCACCGTGGCCAACGAGCTCATGAAGTTCGGCGAGCTCGAAGCATGCGACGGCCTGAGCTATCTGGTGTCGCTGGATGATGGGTTGCCCCGGATTCCGAATCTGGATAGCTATATTCGCATCGTCAAGGACAAAGCCGTGCTGCGGCGTATCATTTTCGCCTCGCAGCACATGATGAACCGCTGCCTGGCGGGCGAAGAAGAGCCGGGCGACATTCTCGCGGGGGCCGAAGAAACGCTGCTCAAACTGGGTGAAGCGCGCGTCAAGGCGGGGCTCCTCAAGGCTGACCAGATTCTTCAGGACTATGACGGCGGCATAAACGCCTTCCTGGATCCCAGCAAGCGCATCAAAGGAATCAGCACCGGCTTCACGAAGTTCGACGAATACACAGGCGGCCTGCACGGCGGCGACCTGGTGATTCTGGCCGCGCGCCCTTCCATGGGAAAAACCGCCCTGGCTCTGAACATCGCGCAGCACGTGGCGCTCAAGCTGAAGCAGACGGCGGCCGTGTTCTCTTTGGAAATGTCGAAGGAGTCGCTGTTGACGCGCATGCTCTGCTCCGCGGCGCGCGTGGACAGCCAGAAGTTTCGCGCCGGGTATCTGAATCAGGAAGAACGCCGCAAACTCAATCACGCTTTGCACGAGCTCGTCGAGGCGCCGTTGTATATCGACGACACGCCGGGCGTACATTTGATGGACATGCACGCCAAGCTGCGGCGCTTGAAGGCCGAGCGCGACGTGAAACTGGTGATTGTGGATTATCTCCAGTTGATGAGCGGCCGCGGCCGTTTTGAGAATCGCAACCAGGAAGTCAGTGCGCTATCGCGAGGCATGAAGCTTCTGGCGAAGGAAATGAACGTGCCCATGCTGGTGCTGTCGCAGTTGAGCCGCGCAGTGGAGAATCGCCAGGGCGATCACCGTCCGCAGCTCAGCGACCTGCGCGAATCCGGATCGATCGAGCAGGATGCCGACGTGGTGGGCTTCATCTTTCGCGAAGAGGTCTACCGGCGCGAGCGCGAGGACCTTCGCGGCCTGGCCGAGCTGATCATCGCGAAACAACGCAACGGTCCGGTGGGCACGGTCAACCTGGTGTTCCTGCACGCCCAGACGAAATTCGAGAACCGCGCCGAAGACACCGGCGAACTGCCTGACGAATAGCGCCGGCAACTCTGAGCACCCTGCCTTACCTCGGTGAGCCGGTTGGAATTCCGGCAGGACTCGCAGAGTGTGGCGACGTGGTTCGCCTTAACCTACACAAGAGGATGATTTAGAGTACAATCGCTTCCATCCACGAGATTACAGCACATTTGGAAGCCTTACGGCCTGGTGACCCCCAGTTAGAATCGGCGCGCGCCGAATTGGTGTATGACGATCTTCATCAACGAGTCCGACAATACATACGGGAGGAGCGCCCGATCATACGCCAACGGCGCTAGTCCATGAGGCACTGATGGCGCTTATGCACAAGGAAGACATTGATTGGCGGGGCCGTGCTCACTTTTGGCCGTGGCGAGTATGGTGATGCAAGGGATCCTGGTAGATTATGTACGGCGCTGCAACGCCGGCAAACGGCCGAGCCGGAAACCGAAACGCGAGCTCGATGAGCGCCTGGCATTAGATCATCCCCGAGTGGGGCAATTGCTGGTGCTGGAGGAGGCCCTGACGCGGCTTATGGAGATGGACGACCGTCAGGGTCGTATTGTCGCACTGATGTATTATGGGGGCCTCACTGAGCACGAGACCGCCGAGGCGTTAGGAATTTCGGCGCGTACAGGGAAGGGTGCCTGGCAGTCTGCCCGCGTCTGGCTGCAAGCCCAGCTCCGGAGCCGCTTTGTGTGACACCGGAACGCTGGAAACGGATACGCGAGCTTTTCGAGAAGACTGCCGACCTTCCTTTGGCCGACGCCGAGCAGTTCCTAAGAAAAGAATGCGGCGGCGACACTGACCTGATCTCGGAGGTCCTCGGCATGCTCGAAGAGCATCACCGGACAGGGACGCTCGATCTTCTTCCATTGTGGCCGGCCTCCCACTCCAGCAGTTCGGCTCTTGTGTTCCAGCCTGGCCAGCTTGTCGCGGGGCGGTACCGCATCGTGCGGTTCATCAACCGCGGCGGAATGGGCGAGGTTTATGAGGCTAAGCATCCCCTTCTGCCCGAACACGTGGCGCTGAAGACTCTGTTGCCCGAGGTGGCATCAAATGCGGTAATGGTCGACCGTTTCAAGCAGGAGATCCAACTGGCGCGCAAAATCGCACACGCCAACGTGTGTAAAGTATTTGACTTGGAGTGGCATCAGACGGCCGGCATGCCCTCGGCCACGATTCTCTTCCTAACCATGGAATTCCTCCAGGGGGAAACCCTTTCGGAGAGGATCCAGCGAGAAGGCCGGATGAGCACGACGGAAGCGCTGCCACTGTTGGAACAGATGGCCGAGGCGCTGGACGCCGCGCATCGCTGCGGCGTTATTCATCGTGATTTCAAGGCGTCGAACGTGATGCTGGTTTCGTCCGGCGGAGGCATACGCGCCGTAGTGACTGATTTTGGACTGGCGCGCCCAGTGGGTACGGCCGAGCAACCGACTCTAACGCTCACGAACAATCTTGCTGGCACGCTCGAGTATATGGCTCCGGAGTTACTTAGCGGGTCGATCGCGAGTTGCCGCTCCGATATCTACGCGCTCGGCATGGTGGCGTACAAAATGGCGACCGGCACTCTGCCGTTTCCAGGCGAAACGCCGCTGGCTGGAGCGTTCCTGCGTGCGAAACTACCGGTTAGTTCTCCGCGCCTTCTCGCGCCGAATCTCGATCCGGAATGGGAATACGCCATTCTGCGGGCGCTTGACCGGGAACCAGGCCGCCGGTTTGCGACTGCCAGGAGTTTTTCTCGCGCACTGCGCGGCGACCCATCGTCCGTGACTCTAGCTTTACCACGTCTGACGCGCCGGAGAATGGTCGGGTTTGGCGCCGCCTTGCTCGCCATAGCGGCTGGCGGATTCGCGTGGCGGACTTTTTCTCGGGCGACGCTGCCGGGGGAGGCGTCACGACTGTACCAGGTCGGAGTGGACGACATCCATGCCGGGGCGTATTTCGCTGCCACCAAAGCGTTGGATCGCGCCACGCGCTTAGCGCCTCATTTCAGCCCCGCGCACGCCAGACTGGCCGAATCTTGGATCGAGCTGGATCTGCCGGAGAGGGCCGCCCGCGAACTCCTGCTGGTCAGACGGGAGAACACCTCAGCACTGTCCAAGCTGGATCAACTCGAGATTGAAGCGGTGGACCTCACCATGACACGTGAGTTCGCGGCGGCGGCGGCGAAATATGAAGAGATGTTGAGGCACTCAGATTCCGCGGAGATCAAAGTGGACCTTGGCCGGGCGTACGAAAAGGCAGATAAGCCGGATCAGGCGATCCGGATGTATCGCCAGGCGGCCGAAGGGCCCACGCATAATCCTTCTGCATGGCTGAGGCTAGGAGTACTCTACAGCCAGAGTAAGAGGGATCTGGACGCAGAAGCGGCGTTCCAAGAGGCAGAGCGGCGGTATCAACTCACCAGCAACCTCGAGGGTTTGACGGAGCTGCTAGTGCAGCGTGGGGTTGCGGCCAACCGCGCTCAGAAGTACAACGAAGCCACGAATTTGCTGCAGAAGGCGATGAGTCTCGCGCGCGACGCGGGAAACGTCCACCAGGAGATCAGCGCCAAATTGACGCTGGCCAACGACGCCTACATTGCGGGCGACGCCCACATGGCGGAGGCGTACGCAGATGAGTCGCTCGCCACAGCCCAGGCCAACGGGATGGAGGCATTGGCGATCCGGGGCTTGGTCAATCTTGGGAACGCCTATTCTCGAAAGGGTGATCTGTCCGGCGCGGAACAGCGGTTCCTGGACGCCCTGGCGCGAGCACGCCGTACGAATTCGCCCCGCCTATCGGCGCTCAGTCTGTTCGCTCTCGCCGCGCTTCACGATCGCCTCAACCGGGCCAACGACCAAATAAGGGAAGCGCGGGAAGCGCTCGACTACTATCAGGCGAATCACTGGCTACAGCAATCGTTCCAGTGTCTGACTCTGATCGGCCGCGGGGAGACCAACCGCGGAAATTACGCGGCTGCGCTCGATTCCTTCCGGCATCTGCTGGCCGAGGCGCAAAAGGCGAATGACAGCGGCCAAGTGATGGCGGCCGTCGAAGGATTAGGCGACGTCTATTTCGCCGAGGAGCAGTTTCCCCAGGCACTGGACGGATATGAACAGTTCCTTAAGGTGAGCAGCAGTGCGGAACAAAGAGGTTATGCCAACCTCGAATGCGCCAAGACTTTGTGGCGGTTGGGCCAGTATCCGGAGGCGGAAACGCGGCTGAAACAGGCGGACGAATCGGGAAGGAATTTTCCACAACTGCAACTCTCAATTGTTCGAGCGCGGGCCGAGATGCTACTGAGTCAAAAGCGCGGGCCAGAGGCCGAAGTGATTCTAGAGCGGGCGCTGTCCGCGGGCGTCAGCCTGAATCCGGTGACAGGCGCCGCGCTGGTGAGGATTCTCGGCCTATCGTGGATTCGCGCGGGCAGGAAACAGGCGGGGTTGAAGAAGTGCCTCGAGGCTTTGGTGGCAGCAGAACAACTCAAAGATCCCGGCACGCTGCGAGAGGTTCAAATGGCCCTGCTCGAAGCAAATGCCTCACAGCGTAATTTAGCAGAAGCCCGCAACATTTTCGCGAATCTGGAGACCGCACTCAAAAACCAGCCCGAGTCGCGCTGGCGCGCATTGGCCCTGATCGCGGAGGTAGACCCGCAGTACTTGGCCGCCGCTCGCCAGGCGCTTCGCGACCTCGCCCTCGAATGGGGGGAGGAGCCGTTCCGGCGTTATCTGACCCGGCGGGATGTGCAACAAATTTCCTGGCCCCTACTGCACTCGAAATTCGCTAAATCGTAGAGAGGAGAAGACGCATGCGGAAGAGTATCGTGGTGTTTGCGATTGTGCTGCTGACTACTTGCAATAAGAGCAAGGTAATAATATCCAATGACAGTTCGCCGATCTTGATCTCTGACGGTTCGGTGCATCTCAATCAGAAGTATTATTTTCGAGTTCACAGCGGCACGAGCGCTTCCATACGGTTGCTCCACTTCAAGCCAGGGCTCCTCGGTTATCAGTGTTCGCCGGAAGCAGGCGAGTGTACGGCCGGAACGTGCAACCCTACAGCCCAGCCCATGTGCCAACTCAACCTCAGCACTCTCACGGACTGGACACTGGATATTGCCGATGACCATCCAATGACGGTTGCCTCGGTCGCATGGAATTCCGGTGTCACGGAGAAGATCACCCTAACGCTTCCAACTGGCTTCAGCATAATGAATGGATCCGTCGACGGTGTAGATCTGGTACCGACTGGCGGTCATCTAAAGTCGGCCGTGCTAACAGTACACCCAACCGGTACCTACAATTTTGATTTCAGTAGTTGTCCCTACAAGCAAACATGCCTGTGGGTCGGCTACGTCTGCACGTCTGGTTGCAGCCACGAGTGACCTTTGGAACCGAGCCTGACAACGGTTCATCGGTCCCGCGGGAGGTACAATCGTTCCGATGGAACGCGGCTCCGATCCTTCCAGCATCGAAACGGTCGCAGTTCGCGTAACCAGCTTGCCGCTGAGCTCCTCCCAGGCTGCCGACGAAGGCCGCTTTGTACCGGGCACGCTGCTGGGCGGGCGCTATCGCATCATCGCGCTGCTGGGCCGCGGCGGAATGGGCGAGGTCTATCGCGCCACCGACCTGACACTGGGCCAGTCGGTAGCCCTGAAGTTTCTGCCCGCGGGGGCGGCCCGCGATCAGCGCCTGCTGGAACGGTTTCACGGCGAGGTTCGCATCGCCCGCCAGGTCTCGCACCCCAATGTCTGCCGGGTGTATGACATCGGCGAAGTCGAAGGCGTGCCGTTCCTTTCCATGGAATATGTGGATGGAGAAGATCTCGCCTCGCTGCTCCTTCGGATCGGCAGACTTCCCGCGGACAAAGCGCTCGACACGGCGCGCAAGGTCTGCGCCGGGCTGGCGGCCGCCCACGATCGCGGCATCATCCATCGCGATCTCAAGCCCGCCAACATCATGATGAACAAGCGCGGCGAGGCCATCATCATGGACTTCGGGCTGGCAGCGCTGGCCAGCGAACTTGCCGGCCCCGAGGCGCGCAACGGCACTCCGGCCTACATGGCGCCCGAGCAGCTCAAAGGCGCCGAGGTCACGCCGCGCAGCGACATCTACGCTCTCGGCCTGGTGCTGTACGAGCTCTTCACTGGAAAGCGGCCTTATGACGGCAACACGCTGCAGAAGCTACTCGATCAGCAGGAAGCCGCGCAGTTGACCAGCATGACCTCCATCGCCGCCGATATCGATCCGGGCGTCGAGCGAGCCATTCGAAGGTGTCTCGATCCCGACCCGGCCAAGCGCCCGGCCACAGCCCTCGCGGTAGCCGCGTCGCTTCCCGGAGGAGACCCACTCGCGGCCGCGCTGGCGGCCGGCGAAACCCGTCCCCCGAAATGGTCGCAGCCGCCGGGGAGACCGAAGGTCTGGCAAAGAAGTATTCCGTGCCGTGCCTGGCCGTGGCGGTGCTGTGCCTTTTCGCCGCTCCCTTGATACGCCAGCAGATCGACGCACTGGTGCATGCGCCACTCGATTATCCTCCTCAGGTGTTGCAGCAGAAGGCTCGCGATATCGCCTCGTCTTTCGGCTATCCCAAAAAGCCCGCCGATTCGGCGTTTTGGCTTGACTATCGAAGGGATTTGCTTACTTATTTGAAGGATCTGCCGGAACCCCGGAAATACGCGGAGTGGCTCGCCGCCGAGGCCCCGATTGCCGCGTCCTACCGTGAGAGCCAGTCTCCCCTGCACGCCCCTCCTTTTGGAGACGTCCAGCCGGATAATCCCGCTCCCACCGAACCCGGCATGCTGCAGGTGATTCTCGATGGCAATGGCCGTCTGCGGGAATTCTCCGCTGTGCCGTTTGCTGCCGGCGACGCGCTTGCTGAACCGGTACCCCCGGAACTGATCTTTCGCGCGGCCGGCCTCGACCGTGCCGCCTTCGTGGAAGTCTCACCCAAATCTGTCCCGGCTAGTCCGGCCGACCAACTGCATGCCTGGAAGGGGTCGCATCCGTCCATACCCAATGCAGACCTGCTCGTGGAAATGGGCTCCTGGAAAGGCCGGGTGACGTTTGCAAAAGTGAATACGCCCTGGGATAAACCACTCCAGGCTCAAACGCAATCCCCCTGGTTAGGCCGCTTGCTTCTATCCATAGTGGTGCTCGGTTTGTTTTTCACAACTCTACTGGCTCGCCGCAATTGGCGGCTGGGCCGGGCCGATCGCAGAGGAGCAGTACGTCTGGGCGCCGTGCGTTTCCTTTTGGGTTTCGCGGTCTGGATCGGCACCGTGCACGCGCTGCCGGACACCAGCCTTGCGACTAGCTTCTTTGAGAGCATCGGCGATTGGCTGCTCTCGGCGGCGTTGCTGTGGATTATGTATTTGGCGTTAGAGCCCGAATTGCGCGCGCGCTGGCCGCATTCCATCGTGACCTGGAACCGCCTGCTCGCCGGCCGCTGGCGCGATGCCCAGGTCGGCGCGCACATCCTGATCGGAGCGACAGTGGGGGCGTTGATTTGGGTCGGCGCCGACCTGGTGGAATTGTGGTTCGGAAAGCACAACGTTCTCGGACCGGAAGGCGGCGTGGCAATCCTGCTGGGCAGCCGGGCCTGGTTCGCGACGGTCGCCAGAGACTTGGGCAGCGTCCTCTACGTCGGATTGATTCTTTTTCTGTGCATGTTCGGCGTACGTCAATGGGTCCGAAAAGATGTCCTGGCGGCACTCGTCGCGGCAGCGGTGGCCGTTCCGTTCAATTTCAACGGCCACTTTAATGACTGGCAGGTCCTCCTCCCCGTCTATTTCGTTTTGTTCGCCGCTTTAGCGTTCGTCCTGCTGCGCCTGGGCCTGGTGGCGGCCTTTGCCGCGGTCTTTTTCATCGACAGTTTCGGCAAGATCGTGATCGGCGCCGACTGGACCACCTGGTACGCTCCCTACGGCATTGCGCAACTGACTCTGCTGCTTTCCATCGTGTTGTTTGCCTTTTGGCGTTCGCTGGGCTCGCGCGAGTTGTTGGCAAGGGGCGTGGACGCCTAGACTATACTGATCAGGAACCGCGGAGAACCACATGAATCTCGCTCTGATCTCCCTGCTGCTTACCGTTGGGGCGGCGCACGCCCAGCCGGGCACGGACCAGAAACCGCTCATGGCGGAAGACGTATTCAAGAACGTCCAGGTGCTGCGAGGCATTCCCGTGAACCAGTTCATGGAAACCATGGGGTTCTTCTCCGCGGCGTTGGGCTACAACTGCACCAACTGCCATGGCGATGAAGTCCTCGGCAACTGGGCCAGGTACGCTGATGACGTTCCCATCAAGCGCACTGCACGCCGCATGATTCAAATGGTCAACACGCTGAACAAGGGCGAGTTCGGCGGACGGCGCGCAGTGACCTGTTATTCCTGTCATCGCGGTTCCGGATCGCCCAAGGTCGTTCCGAGTCTCGCGGAGCAGTATGGCGAGCCGCCTCCCGATGATCCCAATGAAGTGGAGATCGCGCGCCGCGCCCCCGCGACGCCGACAGCCGACGACATTCTCAACCGTTATATACAGGCGCTCGGAGGCGCCCAACGCCTGGCAGCCCTTACGACCTTCGCCGCGAAAGGCACAGCAGAAGGGTTCGACACGTATCACGGAAAAGTCGCAATGGAGCTGTTTGCCAAAGCTCCCGGCCAGCGGGCGCTGATCGTGCACACACAAAACGGGGACGGCGCCACCATCTGTGACGGGCGCACCGCGTGGATCACGGGACCGGACCGGCCCCTGCCGGTCCTGCAACTCGCGCCCGGAGGAGATCTCGATGGCGCCCGGCTGGACGCGCAGCTTGCTTTTCCGGGCAATATCCGGCAAGCGCTCACGCAATGGCGCGCGGGCTTTCCCGCCGCCACCATTGACGATCGCGAGTTCCAGGTGATCCAGGGAACTGCCGGAAACTCGCGCGTGAAGCTGTTCTTCGACAAGGAGTCGGGCCTGCTTGCCCGCCAGGTGCGTTACGAAAACACCGTGGTCGGGCTCGTTCCCGCGCAGGTGGACTACTCCGACTACCGCGAGGTCGCCGGCGTGAAGATACCGTTCCAGTGGGTCGTCACCTGGACCGACGGGCGCTCCACATTTCGCTTTACCGAGGTGCAGCCCAACGTGGCCGTCGATCCGGCAAAGTTCTCCAAGCCCGCGGCGCCCGCGGCGCGCTAACGAATCAATCCCACAAAACGCCGCGTCCCAGAATATTCCGCGGATCGAGCCGCCGCTTGACTGCCTGCATGGCTTCGAGATGTTCCGGCGCATATTGCAGCTTGAGGAGATGCTTCTTGCGCCGTCCCAACCCGTGCTCGGCGGAGACAGTGCCGCCTAACTCCACGGCTTTCCGGGCGAACTCGAGCATCAAGTCCGTGGCGGCTTGCGCGTCGCCGGGGGATGAAAAGAGGTTCACGTGAACGTGCGCATCGCCAATGTGTCCGAAGATCGCGTTACGACCGGGAAAATCTTTCGCGAGGCGCTGCCGGTAGTAGGCCAGCATCTCGCGGTTCCGCAATAGCGGCACTGCATAATCGGTCCCCATTTTGAGCGTGCCGTTCCGGCGCGCGGTGTCATTGACCAGTTCGGGCAGCGCATGGCGGAACCGCCGGAACCGCTCGCGGTCCGCGGCCGATTGCGCGAGCCACGAGTCGTTCACCAATGCCTTCGAAGCCTCGATCCGCGCGATCCATTCGCCGGGATCGCCGGATTCCAACTCCTGATCGAACAGGATGGCGGCGCCCGCCGCGGCCGGGACCTCCGGGAATCGCTGCCGCAGCAGCGAGAGCGAAGGCGCGTCGAAGTACTCGAGCATGCGCGCCTCGGAGGCACTGCGCCACACATCCACGGCGTCGAGCGCGCTTTCATCATCGGGAAAGAAGATCACTCCCGCCAGCACGTTCTGCGGCGCGGGAAGCAGACGAAGCTGCGCCCCGGTGACCACGCCAAGTGTGCCCTCGGAACCGGTGAACAGGTCGATCCAATCCATGCCCGGCTTCAGCAGATAACCCGCGGTATTCTTACGGACGTTGGGCAGCGGGATGGTGCCGGGATCGAAATCGATGGCATCGCCGCGGGCTACATCCATGACACGGCCATCGGCCAAAATCACGCGCAGGCGTTCGATCCAACGCCGTGTCGCCCCGTATTTGAAACTGCGGGAGCCGCTGGCATTGGTGGCGATGGTACCGCCGAGGGACGCTCCGGCCTCGGTCGGGTCGGGCGGATAGAACTGGCCGGTGCTTTGCGCCGCGGCGTGCAGATCGCGCAGCAAAACTCCGGCGCCGGCACGAGCATGCCCCGGCTCGATTTCCAGGCGCGTAAATTTCTCGAGCGAGACCACCCAGCCGCCGAGAGGCACGCGAGCGCCCGTCAACCCGGTGCCCGCTCCCGCGATAGTCACGGGAATGCCGGCCGCGGAAGCCTCGCGCAATACAGCGACTACACCAGCTTCATCGGAAGGAACAATGAGCCTATCGGCACGGCCGCGGAACCCCGAGGCATCTTCCAAATATTGGGAAGCTACACCTCCAGAATCACCGGCATGATCAGCGGCCGCCGCGACGTTTCCTTCACAATGTATCGCTTCAGATCCGCGCGGATCTTCTCTTTCATGACGCCCCAATCGGTCTTCTCCTCCTGGTTGGAACTCTCGAGCGTCTTGGCTACGATCTGCCGCGCGGTCTGCATGAATTGCGAACCGTCTTCGGCCAGCGCGAAGCCGCGGCTGACGATTTCCGGCAGATTCTCGATGCGCCCGGTGTGCCGGTTGATGGCGATGATCGGCAGCACGATGCCGTCCTCGGAAAGATGCCGCCGGTCGCGGATCACCACTTCCTGTACCACTTCATCGACGGAGCCGGAATCGATGCATACGCGGCCCACCGGCACTTTCCCTGCCTTTCGCGCCCCGTGGTGATCGATTTCCAGAATGTCGCCCGATTCCATTACGAAGCTTTGCTCCAGCCCCGCAAAACGCAGATGCTCGGCCAGCCGCGCGTGCTTCGAGAGTTGGCGAAATTCGCCGTGGATCGGCATGAAGTATCGCGGCCGGACCAGGTTGAGGATCAGCTTCATCTCTTCCACGCTGGCGTGGCCGGAAACATGCAGCGGCGGGTTCATAGTCCCGTACATTACGTCTGCCCCGCGCCGCGCCATGTGGTCGATCATGCGGAAGATCGCCTTCTCATTTCCTGGAATGATTCGCGAGCTGAGCACTACGGTGTCGCCCGCTTCCACCGAAACGTGCTTGTGATTATCCACAGCCACACGCGCCAGGGCCGACATGGGTTCGCCCTGCGTGCCCGAAATCAGGATAGTGACCTTGTCCGGGGGCATGTCCATGGCGTCTTGCGGGCGCACCAGGATTCCATCCGGAATGTTCAGCAGGCCGAGCGAGTGGGCGATTTCTGTGACCGTCACCATGCTGCGGCCGAAAACCGCCACGCGCCGGTTGTATTCCTGCGCCAGGTCAAGCACGAGTTGGATGCGGTGGATCGACGAGCTGAAGCACGATACCACCACGCGCCGCTCCGATCGGCTGAAGATTTCTTCCATCCGCGGGCGCACCGCGCGCTCGCTCTCGGTGTAGCCGGGCCGGTCGGAGTTGGTCGAATCCGAGAGCAGCAGCAAAACGCCGCGTTTTCCGTATTCGGCCAGCGTGTGCAGGTCGAATAGCTCGTTGTCGGTGGGAGTGGGGTCCACCTTGAAATCGCCGGTGTGGATGATCACGCCCAGCGGCGTCATTATGGCCAGGGCCACCGCGCTCACAATCGAATGCGTGACGTGAATGAATTCGATTTTGAACGGACCGATATCCACGATCTGCTTGGGCTTGATTCGGATAAAGCGCGGCTCTTCTTCCAGCTCATACTCTTCCAGGCGGCGATCCACCAATGCCAGAGTGAAATCGGTGCCGTAGACCGGCACATCGATCTCGGAGAGGAAATACGGCACCGCGCCGATGTGGTCTTCGTGCCCATGAGTCAGCACCAGCGCGCGGATGAAGGCCTGGTTCTCTTTGAGGAAAGTGAGGTCGGGCATCACGAGGTCGACGCCCAGCAACTCGGCCTCGGGGAACATCATCCCCGAATCGATCACCACGATATCGTCCGCGTAACGAATCGCGGTCATGTTCATGCCGAATTCGCCCAAGCCCCCCAGGGGGATAATTTGCAGCTTCTGATCAGTCATTCAGTTCTTCTTAACGATAACCCGCGGCTTGCAGTTCGAACAGCTCCGCGTAGCGCCCGCCCAATGCTACGAGCTGCTGATGTGTCCCCTGCTCCTGGACCGCTCCGTCGGCAAGCACCAGGATGCGGTCGGCCATACGCACTGTGGAAAACCTGTGGGAAATCAGTACGGCCATGCGCTCGCGGGTCAGGTCCGCAAAGCGCTGGAACACTTCGTATTCGGCGCGAGCATCCAGGGTGGCGGTAGGCTCATCCAGGATCAGCAACTGCGCGTCGCGCATATAAGCGCGCGCCAGCGCGAATTTCTGCCACTCGCCGCCGGAGAGATCCACGCCGCCTTCAAAGCGGCGGCCCACCATCTGCTCGTATCCCTTCGGCAGCCGGTCAATCACGCTCTTGGCCAGGCTCTTGTACGCGGCCGAAGCGATGCGCTCGCGATCGGAGAGCGCCTCCAGCTTGCCGAAGCCGATGTTTTCGCGGACCAGCATGTCGTAGCGCAGATAATCCTGGAAAACCACTCCGATTTCGTGCCGCAGATCCTCCACATCGTATTCCCGCAGATCGATGCCGTCGAGCAAAATGCGGCCTTCGGTGGGATCGTAGAGGCGCGCCAGCAGCTTCACAAGCGTTGTTTTACCTGCGCCGTTTTCACCGATGAGCGCCACTTTTTCGCCGGCATCCAGAGAGAAATTGATGTTGCGCACCACCATCCGGTCCGAACCCGGATAGGCGAATCCCACGTTGCGGAATTCGAATCCGCTCCGGATGGGGCGCGGCGCGGGAACCGCCCCCGGAAACGTGCGAATGCCCGGCGCCATTTCGAAGAATTCGAACAGATCCTTCAGAAACATCGCCTGTTCGGAGATGTCGTTAAAGCCGGAGAGAATCCGCTCGATATAAGCGCGCGACCGGGAAAAGGCGCCCGTCAGCAGCGTGAAAGTTCCGATGGAAATGGATCCGGCGAGCGTCCTCATCAGCACCACGGCATACGCTCCGTAGTATCCGCCGGTCGAGATGAGATTCAGTCCCGAGCCGGCGATCGCGCGATGAATCGCCAGGGCCTTGTTTTCGGCGTAAATGTCCTCGGAAAGGGAATGATAGCGCTCGGCCAGATAACCGCCCAGCCCGAACATTTTCACTTCTTTGGCGCTCATCGAGCTCGCGCCCAGGAGCCGCAGATAATCCAGCATGCGGCGCTGGGGCGTTTTGCGGTAGAGGATCGAATAAGCCAGGCTGGTGAAATGCGTTTCACCCAGAAAGGCGGGAATTACCGCGGCTATGAGCAGCAGCATCAGCCACGGCGAGAAAACGATCAGGAGGCCGGAAAGGGTGATCAGGCTAAGGAAATCCTGACCAATGTTGAGGATGGCCGCCAAGAGACCGAGCCGGGCGGTGGTTTGGCGCCGGGCTCGCTCCAGCTTGTCATAAAAGACGGGATCTTCGAAGGAAGCCAGATCCAGTTGGCTGGCATGCTGCATCAGGCGCACACTGATCCGGTTGGTGAAGCGGTCGCCCAGCAGGCTGTCGCACAGTGTGTTGGCCCTCCCGAGGACGTCGCTGGCCACTGCCAGCGCCAATTCCAACGCTACCAGCTTCCAGATGGCGGTTAGACTGCCGGTTCCACGCGATATTCGGGCCACCACAGCGTCCAGGATCAGCTTCGATACCCAGAGCATCCCGGCGGGCAAAAGGGCCCTCGATAGCCGCAAAACGGCGGTCGTAAGCACCAGGGGCGGGCTGGTCTCCCAAACCATACCCAGGAGTGGCCGAACATTGCGCAACGAAGTCAGACGCGACCGCCAGGAAAGTTCCTGAGCCGTTTGAGGCGGCGCGTGAGGGTGCATAAATCCAGTGTAACAGTAATGTTTCCTGTAAAATACGAATGCTCACCCCGAGGGGTGAGCATTCTGCCCTGTTCTACCAGGGTGATGTTCGATGGGAGAATC
>PSRJ01000260.1 GCA_003175985.1 Terriglobia bacterium | reverse complement strand
GTTTCCGTCTGGTGGTGCAGGTAACCGATTCGCGAGGGACCCGGGCGAGCCGGCCGGTCGGCCTCGTGGTTACGGGAACTCCGCTCACAATCATGACGACGGCGTTGCCGGGAGGAACTACTGGCGCTCCCTATTCGCAGACCCTGACGGCAAGTGGCGGGACGCCTCCGTACACCTGGGCCGGATCGCTCCCGCCCGGATTGGCGATCAACCCCCTGACGGGGACAATTTCGGGAAGCACCGCCACTTTCGGGTCCATGAACTTCGGCGTCACCGTGCAGGATAGAGCAGGCGCCTCGGCGTCTCGCGGTTACGCCGTCTCGTTTGCCCTGCCCCTCTTGCCGGCATTGAGTTTCGGCGCCATCAGCGAGACCGCTGCGCCGCAATCACAACCCCTGGTGCAGCTCACCCTGGCCAATTCTTACCCGGCCGCCCTCACCGGGACTTTAACGCTGGCCTTCCGCGCCGATGTGGGCGGGGACGATCAGACGGTGCAGTTCTCGTCGGGAGGCCGGACGGCTCCGTTTACCATAGCGGCGAATGGCACTGCCGCGGTGTTTGCGATTCCCAATCTCGCGATGCAAACCGGGACCGTGGCCGGGCTGCTTACGCTGACCGCGCGCCTGCAAGCCGGGGGCGCTGACGTGACGCCCTCTCCCGCGCCCACCCGCCAGATTCGGATCAATCCATCGCCGCCGGCCATTGCGGGCGTACAGTCCTCCCGAACGTCGACAGGGTTCACGGTCGTGACGAACGGGTTCAGCACTACGCGCGAGGTCACGCAGGCGACTTTCCACTTCAACGGCGCCGCGGGAGCCGATCTGCAGACGACCGACCTCACCATGCCCGTGGCATCGATGTTCAATTCCTGGTTCCAGAGCACGGCCGTCACCGCCTTCGGCAGCCAATTCCTGTTCACTCAATCCTTCACGGTGCAGGGAGACACGCAGGCCATCGCTTCGGTTACAGTGACGTTGTCAAACGCGCAGGGCAATTCGCAGCAGTTCACCGCGGCTCTCCAATAGTTGTGGCCTTGCACACCGTGGGCGGGCCCTGCGGCGCGGATTTGCGATAAGCTCGAAGACCGGAGGTTGACTTGTGATGCGACTCGAAAAAGCGATGGCCCGCTCGCGCCTCATTCCGGTTCTACTCCTGGCGGCAACCGCCGCGGCGCAAAACGCGCAGCCGCGGCGCGACCCCGACGTTCCCTACGTGCCCACTACCGAAGCGGCCGTAACAGCGATGCTGAAGCTGGCCGACGTGAAGAAGACGGACATTGTGTACGACCTCGGCTGCGGCGATGGCCGGATCGTGATTGCCGCGGCCAAGAATTTCGGCGCTCATGGCGTCGGCATCGATATCAACCCTGTGCGCATCGCCGAGGCCAAAGAAAACGCGCGAAAAGCCGGCGTGGAAAACCTGGTGCGCTTCGAAGAGAACGACCTCTTCCAAGCAGACTTCCACGAAGCCACTGTGGTCACACTGTTCTTGCTGCCCAATGTGAATTTGAAGCTGCGTCCCAAGCTGCAACAGTCTCTGAAACCCGGTACACGCGTCGTCTCCAATACTTTCGACATGGGGGACTGGAAACCGGAGAAACAAGCCACCGTGGGCGATGCGGCCGAGGCCACCTACCTGAGCCATACGCTCTATCTGTGGACCATACGCCCGTAAGCTGCAGGCCGCCGGATGGCATACTGAGACTTGCAGCCGGCGACACTCACACTACGAGAGAAACTGGCGGCGGTCCGCGAACGAATCGCCCGCGCCGCTGAGCGCAGCCGGCGTAATCCGGCGGACATCCTCCTGCTGGCGGTGACGAAAGTGTTTCCCGCCGATATCATCCGCCAGGCGCACGATCTCGGGTTGCGCGACTTCGGAGAGAACTACATTCAGGAGTTCGAAGGCAAAGTCCCGCAGTTGGGGGGCTTGGACGGCGCGCGCTACCACCTGATCGGCCACCTGCAATCCAACAAGTCCAAGAAAGCGGCCGAGCTATTCCACGTGATCCAGACGGTCGATTCTTCCAAGCTCGCGCGGCGTCTCAACGAAAACGCGCGCCCGCTGGACGTCATGCTCGAAGTCAAGCTTTCCGGGGAGGATGCGAAGAGCGGGGCGTCTCCGGTGGAACTGCCGGAACTTATCGGCAGTGTGCGGGCCTGTCCGCACCTGCGGCTGCTCGGGTTCATGACGATGCCGCCCTGGTCCGAAGACGCCGAGGCCTCTCGCCCATATTTCCGCCGTCTCCGGGAACTTGCCGAAACGCACGGCTTGCCGCAACTCTCCATGGGCATGTCGCACGATCTGGAAGTGGCCATTGAGGAAGGAGCGACCTGCGTCCGCGTGGGTACGGCGCTATTCGGCAAGCGGAAGAAGGCGTGACGGTCGGATTCTATTCGCCCCTCCCACCGGCACGCACGGGTGTGGCCGACTATTCCGCCGCTCTGCTAGGCGCTCTCCAGCGCCACGGCCACGTGGAAGTTGCGCCGGCGCGGTGTGATGTCGCGCTCTATCATCTCGGCAACAACCAGATGCATGGCGCGATCTACGAGCGTGCGTTGAAGTACCCCGGGATCGTCGTCCTCCACGATGCCGTGCTCCATCATTTTCTGTTGGGCCGCCTCGAGCGGGATGCCTATGTCGCCGAATTCGCCCATAACTACGGCGAATGGAACAGAGGCTTAGCGGCGGAGCTTTGGCAATCCCGGGCCGGATCGGGTTCCGACGCCCGCTATTTTCAGTTCCCGATGCTGAAGCGCGCCGCTGAACGGGCGCGGGCCATTGTAGTGCACAATCCCGCGGCCGCTCGCGCGGTGCGGAAGCATGCTGCTTCCGCGCGTATCGCCGAGATTCCTTTTCTCTTCGAAGAGCCGGACCTTCCCACGCCCGGCGAAACCGCTCGGTTCCGGCAGGCAATTGGCCTCCCCGCCGGAGCATTCGTGTTTGGCGTGTTCGGCTTCCTGCGCGAATCGAAGCGGCTGGTCACGATCCTCGAGACGTTTCAACGGCTTCATACCGACCGGCCGGCGACAGCGCTGCTTGTAGCCGGTTCGTTTGTTTCTCGAGATCTCGAGCGCGGCGTCGAGCCGCTGCTGCATGCACCAGGTGTAGTTCGTCTTCCCTATCTGGCGCCGCGAGATTTCTGGCTCGCCGCCACCGCCGTCGATGCCTGCATCAACCTCCGCTACCCCGCTGCCGGCGAAACTTCGGCTATCGCAATTCAGTTGATGGGAATCGGCAAGCCGGTGCTGCTCACCGAATCCGAAGAGTGCGCCGGCTTCCCCGAAGACGCCTGCGTGCGCATTGCTCCCGGCCCGCAGGAAGCGGAATCCCTCTGGAGACACATGGTTCTGCTAACATCAGTACCTGGGGTGGCCGGCGCCATTGGCCGGTTAGGGGCGTCTCACGTCCGGGAGCAGCATTCCCTGGAGCAAGTCGCTCAACAGTATTGGAATACGCTGTGCGCACACTGTGGTTGACGGTGGCCTGCTGCGCGACATTATCGGCAGCCACCAACGCAATCTTCAAAATGATGCGGGTCCCCGTGCCCATGCGGGATGGAGTGCGCTTGTCTGCCAATGTGTTCCTGCCCTCCGACCGCGCGCACGTTCCCGCCATCCTCGTCCGCACGCCTTACGGAAAGGGCGACGACCTCGTTCCGAATTACAAGGCCTTCGTCGATCGCGGCTACGCCGTGATCGTGCAGGACGTGCGCGGACGCTACGCTTCCGAGGGTATCTTCGAGCCGCTCGCGCAGGAGCCGCAGGATGGCGATGACACCATTAATTGGATCTCGCGGCAGCCTTGGTCCAACGGCAAAGTGGGGATGATCGGCGGCTCTTACCTGGGCATCGCCCAGTGGAAGGCTGCCCTTCGAAACAATCCTCATTTGAAGGCGATTTTCCCGGTTGTCTCTGGTGATGACGATTACCGCGACCGCTTCTACTCGACCGGCGGCGCCATCAAGCTGGGACATCGCCTGGAATGGCTCGCCGAAAACGTCAAAGCGCGCGGCTACGAACCCGACTTCAACAAGTTCATCTGGCACCTGCCGTTGCGCACTGCCGACGTGGCGGCTACCGGGCGTGTTGTCGAATCGTATCGCCAGGCCATGGATCACCCGGCATTCGACCCCTTCTGGCGCGCCGTCAGCACGGCCGGGCATCTGGATCAAATGCACGTCCCCGTGTTTGCCGTGGGCGGCTGGTATGACAATTACGCCGAAAGCGACTTGGACGCCTATGCGTTCCTGCACAAGGCTTCGGGGCTCAGCCGGATTCTGATCGGGCCATGGCCGCACAATATGTCCATCAAGTTTCCCGAGGCCGATTTCGGACCGGCCTCCTCGGTTCCGGTGCGGCGGCTGCAGTTGGAGTGGTTCGACCAATGGCTCATGGGAAAAGATTCGGCGCTGCTTTCCACGCCCCCGGTCCAGGTTTTTGTCATGGGCTCGAACCAGTGGCGCGAGGAACGCGAATGGCCTCCGGCCGCCGCCCGTCTGAAGAGCTTCTACCTGGACAGCGCCGGGCACGCCAATTCGCTGGAGGGCGACGGCCTGCTGCGGGAACGGCCCTCGCGCCGCGATGCCGAAGATTTCTATCTTTACGATCCGCGCAATCCGGTTCCAACGCGAGGCGGCGCGGTATGCTGCAATCCGCAAGTCTTTCCCTGGGGACCGCTGGATCAGCGCCCGGTGGAAAAGCGAGACGACGTGCTGGTGTATTCCACGCCTCAGTTCCGCAGCGACCTGGAAGTGCTCGGGCCCGTGAGGGTGGTGCTTTATGTGGCCTCCAGCGCGCGCGACACCGATTTTACGGCCAAGCTGGTGGATGTCTTTCCGGATGGCAACGCCCGAATTCTCAGCGACGGAATCCTCCGCTTACGATACCGGGAATCGCTGGAGCACGCCGTGCTGGCCAATCCCGGTGAGGTCTACGAGATCTCTGTGGACGCCGGCGTCACGGCGAATGTCTTTCAGAAAGGCCACCGCTTGCGCCTGGAAGTCTCCAGCAGCAATTTCCCGAGATTCGACCGCAACCCGAACACGGGCGGCCCCATTGCGGAAGAGACGCGCCTCTGGAAAGCCAATCAGACGATCTTCCATGGCCGCGAACACCCGTCGCGGATCGATCTGATGGTGATACCGGAAGGCAAATGAGTTTGACTTCGCCCCCGCCCCCGCGCTATTTTTGCAACTAGAGCCTGCATGCCGGCGCGGTAGCCAAGTGGTAAGGCCAAGGTCTGCAAAACCTTTATTCGTCGGTTCGATTCCGACCCGCGCCT
>PSRJ01000249.1 GCA_003175985.1 Terriglobia bacterium | reverse complement strand
CGCCCCAAATAATCCATGATACGCGAACGCAGGGCGACCCAGCTATCGTGCATGGAACAGGGCATGTCGTCGGAGCACTCGGACAGACCGCTGGCGCATTGCTGATAGGGCGCCAGCCCGTCGAGGGCTTCGACAATGTCCAGCAGGCGGATCTCCGAGGGGTCAACGCGCAGCGCGAATCCGCCGGTGGGTCCCTTGCTGGAGCGTAGCAGGCCCTTACGGGCAAGCTGTTGCAGGATCTTAGCCAGAAAATGGGCCGGAATATCCTCTTGTTCAGCGATATTCTTCACCATGGCAAACTTGCCCTCAGGGACCTGCGCCAGGTGGACGAAGGCCCGAATCGCATATTCGGCGGAACGCGAATAGATCATCCTAGTACCCCGCTAATTCGGAAAAGTCTACGCTGTTATCTTAAAATGCAACAGGCACTTGGCGCAAGTGTATTATTTTGCGGCAGCCATCCGAATCCGTCTTTTGCCCTAGGAGGATGCTGAAAAACGTGTTTGCAGGCGCTTACCGAGCCGCGACCGTGAGGGAGCGAGGTCTCACGGCCTTTTTCAGCATCCTCCCAGTTGCAATCCTGCGATGATAGCTACAGAGGACGCTTTTTTCATGAAATGGAACCGTATTTTGGCCGTTATGGCGGGATTTTCGGTGTGTGCGGCCGCACAGTCTCCCCCCGCCAGGCCATCCTCGGTACATGCGACGGGCGAAGCGGTCGTACAGGCCAAGCCCGATCAGGCCAAGCTGGATATCGGCGTAGTCACGCAGGCCGCCACGGCGCAGGCCGCCGCGGCCCAGAATGCAACGCAACTTCAAGCGGTACTGGAGAAACTTCGCGCAGCAGTAGGCGCATCCGGCGACATACGGACGGCCTTCTACTCCCTGAATCCTAATTACCAATACCCCAGAGACGGCGGGAAGCCCACCATTAACGGCTACACTGCGAGCAATTCCGTGGAGGTGACGGTAATGGACCTCACCGGCCTGGGGAAGATTATCGATGCCGCATCCCAGTCGGGCGCCAACAGCATTCAGGGCCCGCAATTCAGCATCAAGAATGAAGCCCCAGTGCGCGCGCAGGCGCTCCGGCAGGCGGTCCAGGATGCCCGCGCCAACGCGGAAGCGATGGCCGGAGCCATGGGAATGAAGCCGGGCCGGGTCTTACAACTCGAGCAGGGGAGTCCGGAGATCATTCGCCCTTTGACGCGCCAGGCGCCCGTCGCCATGGCGGCGCAGGCCGTGACCCCGGTCGAGCCGGGCACGATCGAGGTGAGGGCTACGGTCACGCTAACGCTCGAACTGCAGTAATTTTCTCTATCCGCCGGTTCTCTTCCCGCCGATAGATTACTTGAGGTGGGAAGAACATGAATGAATTCGTCATGGTGTTGTGGGCGATGACCGCGGGCCATCCGCAGTGGCCCATGCCTCCGAAAGAGCCCGTGGCGATTGTGCAGCCTTCCGAACAGGCGCCGCGCGGGTTGACCTCCGCCGAACGCGAACAACTGCGCCGCGCTTTGCATCGTTTTGTGCGGGAATCGAAGGGAACCGCGCTGCCGAAGTTCACCGCGCCAAAATAAGCGACTGTGGTATGATCCGAAGCGCCCGGATGAAAGCTACATCGTTGGCGTTATCGATCGCCGCGCTGGCCCTGGTGGTTTGCGCCCAGGAACCGGCGCCGCGTTCCGTGTGGGATGGCATTTATACGCGGCAGCAGGCGGAAGCCGGGCAGGCCTCGTATACCCAGTACTGCTCGGCGTGCCACGGCGACGCGTTGACCGGCGGGGAAATGGCGCCTCCCCTGGCGGGCGGCGACTTTCTGGCGAATTGGAACGGCCTCACGGTAGGCGATCTGTTCGACCGCATCCGCACGACGATGCCGCTCAACAATCCGCAATCGCTGAACCGCGAAACCAATGCCCGGATTCTCGCCTATATCCTGAGCTTCAACCGCTTTCCGTCCGGCGCGGAGGAAATGTCCACCCGGACCGAAGTGTTGAAGATGTTTCGTATCGAAGCGGAGAAAACGAAGTAAAGAGGGGTGGCCTTTAAGCGGCAGTGTCGTTGCGCTTGACTCGGCGCACGCGAATGCTTTGCTGTTCGATTTGCGCCAGATCGTAGGCCATCTGGAGGCGCAACCAGAACTCCGGAGCGCTGCCGAAGGCTTTCGAGAGCCGAACTGCCATTTCGGGAGAGACACCGGCCTTTTCATTCACAAGGTTGTTGAGCGTTTGCCGAGTTACTCCAAGTGCTTCGGCTGCGCGTGTAATGGTTAAGCCAAGGGGTTCGATGCAGCCGTCTCGCACGATCGAGCCGGGATGGGGCGGGTTCTTCATAGGCATGGCGTTTCTCTTCCTAATGATAGTCCACGAGATCCAAATCTTTGGCCTTTCCGTATTCGAAGCGGAAGATGATTCGCCAATTGCCGCTGATCGTAATCGACCACATTCCAGCTAAATTTCCCTTGAGCGGATGCAGCCGAAAGCCGGGCAGGTTGGCGTCTTGAATATCGTCTGCAGCATCGAGAATGGCGAGCACCTGGGCAATGCGCTTACGGAGGGAACCTGCAATCTTTCGGGGCTGTCCCTCGTACATTGCCTTGAGTCCGGAGTGCCGAAAGCCCTCAATCACAATCCGATCGTAGACTGACAAACGGCACTTAACAACAGAGACTTGGACCGTGCAGGGCGGCCCGTCGCTGCCCAGATGATCCACAAACCACGGCTCAAGTGTCGGATGTAGAGGATCGGGACCTCAGCCTTGGATGTCCGACGGCGTTCACCGGGTGGCACATTCCACCGACGGCACACTGAGCAAACTGTAGAATTAACGAGTTGCCCACGGCCAGCCGCGGTTTGACCGCCGCACGCGATGCGCCGGAATTTCGATCTGGCCTGTCAACCACAGCAACGCATTGCGCAGCATCTGCTGGAACCGCGGATCGCGCCACGTGCTGTCGAAGTGGCCTAGCGCCGTATAAAACACGCGGCCCTGTTCATAAGGCTGCACCCAGGCCGAGGCGAAATCTCCGTCCGTACGATTGATTCCGGGTGCGCTAAGATCCACCGAACTGGTGTCGAGTCTCATTAAGACGCGCAGCCTGCGGCGCGAGAAATCGCGGAACTGGTAAATTTCGTCGTCGATCTCGAAGCCCGGGGCGAGGTGACTCACGATCGGGTTCGTGGGATCTTCGATCATCATACGGACACGCTGGGTCCAGGGATGACCGTCGAAAGTGGCGCCGATGAGATTCTTATACTCCGGCCAGGTGTAGAACGTGTCGGTGGCGGAATGCGCGCCGCCGAAACCTTTGCCGCCGCGAACGAACTCCAGCAGAGCGCTTTTCTGACCGTCGGATATGGGCAGCTCGCCGGAAGTAAAGAAGAAGACCGCATCGAAAGCCTGAAGGCTCTCAGCGGTAATCGTAGCGAGATCTTCGGTGGCGGTAACTTCGAGCTGGGCGGGCGCCAAGCCGCGCAGCACGTCAATCGACACCGGAATGGAATCGTGTCGAAAACCCGCCGTGTACGTGACGTAGAGAACGCGCTTCGGCTGGGCGAAAAGAATCGAAGAGGCAATTAGACCAACGAGGACAAGCCCGCGGCCCATAGCTTTAGTCTATCGAAGGGCTTTCCACAAAAGGAACAGCACACCAATAGCGAAGCCGGCGCCGGCCTGGTATTCCTGATTTCTTACATACAACGACCAGCGGAACGGATCCGGCTTCTTCGCCGGGCTCGGACGCAGACTCGGAAGCAACCCCGGCACTCGCGCGGCGTACGCCACATATTCCGGAAAAAGTTGGCGGAGGTGTTGTTCTTCGAGCTGAATGACGGGCAGATAAACGAGAGCGAAGACAGCGGCGAACAGGACACCGAGCCCGGCGCTGCGCGACGCGACGGCGAGTCCGGCGGCTACCAATAGCGTGCCGAGATACAGCGGATTGCGGCAGTAGGCATACGGACCGCTGGTCGCGAGTTGGCGGTTCTTGGAGAGATGGCCGGCAGCCCAGGCGCGCAGCGCCAAACCCAGGAGCGACAGGGGAAGGCCGGCCAGCAGCGAGCGTGCCGTGGGCCGGGAAAACCACGCAAAGGCTGCCACCATGAGGAAACCGCAGGGCACGCGGAGACGGGCGACGAAATCGGCGTAGGGCTTCGAAAAAACGGGCATCAGGTGACGCAGGCGACCGGCTGGCGGCGCTCGCCTAATACGGAACGGAGAGCTTCGAAGACCTGTTCGGGTGAGATGCGGCGCATGCTGTCATCGATCGAGGCATTGCGCTTGTAGGTCGTCATCGCGGCGGGGTCGCGGAGCACGCGCAGGGAGTCACCATACGGCCCGTTGCGTGCCGGGTCGGTGGGTCCGAACATCGCAACGCCAGGTTTCCCCAGAGCCGCGGCGATATGCAGGGGGCCGCTATCCACGCCGATGACGGCGGCGGCGCGCCGTGTCGCATAGATGAGACCGGAAATGGTGGAACTCCGGGCGATCACGTCCGGAACGCCGGAGAGGAGCGGCGCTGCTGCCGGCGGGCCGTCCAGGACCAGCGAGAGCCGCAGATCGCGGCGCAGCCACGAAGCCAGCACGCCGTAATATTCGAGCGGCCATTGTTTGGCGCGCCAGCCGGCCAACGGGCTGGCAAGCACGAAATCGCCGGGGAGTTGGCCTTCGGCACAGCCGGGCGGGAGTGGAAATTTGCGAAGGACTCCGGCAGCACCCGCAGCCGCGGACAGATCGAGGTTCTTGTCCACGACGTGTACGGCGCTACTGAGCGTCTTGTTGGAGTAGAACAACGCCGCCGCGCGCTCGCGCACCTGCGTATGATGGAATCCGAAAATCCGGTTGGGCCGGGCGCAAGAGGCCACTAGCGCGGACTTCAGCAAGCCCTGGAAATCGATGGCGAAATCGTAGCGGGCGGAACGGAGCCGCCGCCAGCTTTCGTGGAGTCCGGCCAGGCTGCCGCGATCGATCGGCAGGACGGTGTCGACGAAAGGGTTCTGTTCCAGCAGCGGCGCCCATTTCCACTCGACCGCCCAGGTGAGGTGTGCTTCGGCGAAACTGTGCTTGAGGGAAGCGACCGCGGGCAAGGCGTGAATGATATCGCCCAGCGCGCCCAGACGAACGACGAGAATGCGGGCTTCAGCGGGTTTGCCCACGTTGAACATCCTCGATCAACCGGCGAGTCCGGCGGCGGTCGGCTTCCTCCAGCCGCACCACTTCCGCCGGGTTGAGGCGCTCGATAAGTCGATGGAGATCTTCATGATCCGCAGTTACAACGTAGTCTACCATGCGTAGCGAAGCTACCAATTCGGCGCGGGCCCGCTGGCTGAGGATTTCTTCGGCGTCGGCCAGGACGATTACAACAATTGGACCACCCGTACGATCACGCACCGCGCCGAGCTCGCGGGCATGTTCGGCGAGCAAAACATCGAAGTAACCGCTGACCAGCGTACAGGAGCGGGGAACCGAATCGGACGAGGTCAGGATCTTGCTTCGTGTGTCCACGCGGGGGCGGTATCCTCCCAGAGCTGGAGCGCAGCCGTAGCGACCTGATCACTCGTCACGCGCCTCATACAGCGATGATCGATGGGGCAGTCCCGCAGCAGGCAAGGGCTGCACTCGGCGTGCTCCCGAACGACGCGGGCGAAAGGGCCGGTCGGACCCGTGGCGGTATCGTCCGTCGCTCCGAAAATGGCAATAGTGGGAACGCCGAGGGCAGAAGCCACGTGCATGGCGCCGGAATCGTTGGTGAGGAAGAGGCGGCAGGAGGCCGCCAGGTCGATGAACTCGCCGAGACTGGTCTTTCCGGCCAGATTCGGAGCGCCCAGACCGTGCGCAACCTGCTCGCAGAGGCCATGCTCCGCAGCCGAGCCAAAAACCAGGGCGGGATGCCCGAGCCTGCCCGCCGTTTCGACGAAGCGCTCCGGCGGCCAGCGCTTCGCGTTCCCATAAGCCGCGCCCGGACTGATCCCGATCACCGGCTCGGAAATGCCCATCGCAGCAAGGCGTCGCAGGCCGGCCGCTCGGGCTTGTTCGATGCCATCCAGGCGGATGAACTCTACCGGCGGAAAGTGCTCGATCAGCCCGCACCGGCGCAGCAACTCCAAATAGTAAAAACGCTCGTGGCGCGGAATATCTCCCGGATCCGGAACAGGGATGGCCTGCGTCAGCAGCAGGCCGCGTCCATCGCGCCGGTACCCGATGCGCTCGGGAATGCGCGCCATCCACGCCATTAACGCCGCGTCGAAGGCGTTCTGCAACAGGATCGCGCAATCGAAGTTCTGTGTCCGCAAGCGCCCTGCAAAGGCGCGTTTGGCTGCGAGGGAAAGTTGCGCCTCGTAAGGGATCACCTGATCGATCGCGCTCTCACGGGCGTATAGATCGGCTACCCAATGCCGTGCGACAACGGCCAGATGCGCGTGGGGAAAAATTTGACGCACCGCGCGGATCGCTGGCAGGGACATGACCGCATCCCCCAGCCAATTCGTGGCGCGCACCAATACCTTCGACACGGAAGATGGATTGAGCTCCACTGTTTTTCAGCATAACAGTGGCATGCAAATTGCGGTCGATTCTCGAATGAGATACAAAGTCACATTCCGTAAGCGGTTCAATGCCCAGGGAGACCCGGCAGACGATCCGAAGTCCTTGGTTTCGCCTCCCGATGGGGTGGTTGAAGATGAAGAGTTCGTCGAAATCATCGAGCCGGCCGGCCTGGGTGTCGCCGAAGATCTCAACGAGGGTTCCGGCTCGCAGGAAAGCAACGATAACGGGTTCCTGGCATTAGGCACTGAGACGTGGGTATACGACATCGCCGAGGGCCGCGAGAAGGAGTTCACCGATACCTTAGTCGAAAGCCGCGTAGTGCTGGATTTCGAAGAGGTGCCGGACGAGAGTTTGACGACGTGATTTCCCCGCCCTGCTAACCTGGGAGCATGGGATTCCGTCTGGCGGTGAGTTATCGTCCCCGCGGAGATCAGGAGACTGCGATTGCCGACCTGACGCGCGGCATTCGAGATGGGGAGCAGCACCAGGTGCTGCTGGGAGTGACGGGCTCGGGAAAGACGTTCACGATGGCAAAAGTCATCGAAGCGTCCGGCCGGCCTGCTCTCGTGCTGGCGCACAATAAGACTCTGGCCGCCCAGCTCTATCACGAATTCAAAACGTTCTTTCCCGAGAATGCGGTTGAGTATTTCGTCAGCTACTACGATTATTACCAGCCGGAAGCCTACATTCCTTCGAGCGACGTTTACATCGAAAAGGAAGCCACCATCAATGACGAGCTGGACAAACTGCGGTTGGCGGCGACAAAGTCGCTGTTCGAGCGCCGCGACTGCGTGATCGTCGCGAGCGTGAGCTGCATCTACGGGCTGGGCTCGCCCGAAGCCTATTACGGCATGCTCCTCATGCTCGAAAAGGGCCAGAAGATTTCCCGTAACCAGATCATCTCGAAACTGGTGGATATTCTTTACGACCGCAACGATATCGATTTCCGGCGCGGCACGTTTCGAGTGCGAGGCGACACCATCGAGGTTTATCCCACCTACGACGATTACGCGTACCGCATCGAACTGTGGGGCGACGAGGTAGAGAGCCTGGCGCAGATCGATCCCCTGCTAGGCCAGGTCAAGCAGACGTACGTACGGCTGGCTGTCTATCCCAAGACGCACTACGTAATGTCGGAAGAGACCAAGCTCAATGCGATGGATAGCATCCGCACCGAGCTGGACTGGTGGCACAAGGAACTCGAGAAACAGGGGAAGGCGATCGAAGCGCAGCGGCTCTTCCAGCGCACCATGTTCGATCTCGAAATGATGAAAGAGATCGGCTACTGCCACGGAATCGAGAATTATTCGCGGCACTTCACCGGGCGGCTGCCGGGCGAAGCGCCGCCTACGCTGCTGGACTATTTGCCGCACGATTCTCTGATTTTCATCGATGAAAGCCATCAGACAGTCCCCCAGTTACACGGCATGTATCACGGGGACCGCTCGCGCAAAGAAGTGCTGGTGGCGCATGGATTTCGATTGCCGAGCGCGCTGGACAACCGTCCCCTGACGTTCGAAGAATTCGAGCATCGCGTGAATCAGCTCGTGTACGTTTCGGCCACGCCCGGGCCTTACGAACTTACTAAAGCCGCGGGAGTGGTGGTGGAGCAGATCATCCGGCCAACGGGTCTGCTCGATCCCAGCGTGGAGATCCGCCCTGTGCGCGGGCAAGTGGACGACTTGCTCGGTGAGATCCGCAGACGCGTAGCAGCGGGACAGCGGGTACTGGTGACCACTCTGACGAAGCGCATGTCCGAGGATCTGGCCGAATACTACTCCGAGGTCGGAGTGCGGTGCCGTTACCTGCATTCGGAGGTGAGCACGCTCGACCGCATCAAGATTCTCCGCGATCTGCGGCGCGGCGAGTTCGATGTTTTGATCGGAATCAACCTGCTGCGCGAAGGGCTCGACCTGCCGGAGGTTTCGCTGGTGGCCATCCTGGATGCGGATAAGGAAGGCTTCCTGCGATCTACGGGATCGCTGATTCAAACCATGGGCCGTGCCGCGCGCCACGTGGAGGGGCACGCGCTCCTTTATGCCGACGTCCTCACCGCCAGCATGAAGGCTGCTCTGGAGGAAACGGCGCGGCGCCGGCGGATTCAGGAAGATTACAACGAAACGAATCACATCGTGCCGCAATCGATCATCAAGCCGATCGACATGAGCCTGGTGGCCATCGCCGAAGGCGATTACGTCACCGTGGAAGTCGAAGCCAATGAAGAAGTGGAGAGCCTGACGCCCGAACAGCGCGACAGATTCATCGTGGAATTGGAAGAGAAAATGCGCGAGGCCGCGCGCAAATTCGAGTTCGAAAAGGCGGCGCAACTTCGCGACCGGCTGAAAGAACTCAAGATGGTCGCGGCAGGGTAGTATCTTTCCGTTCACACGCTAAGAAGTTTTCCATTTTCTTTACAGCAGTTACGTGTCTTTCCGGGTAATACTTCAGTAGAGATCTCCGGCAGGAGACTCTCATTTATACCAGAGTTGCCCCAAAGTCGACCAAGAGCTGAGCAGCGGTCATTACAGACCACTAGCTAACTAAGACAGGAGAGTTACTAAATGAAGAATGATCGTGTATCTATTCGATCCAATCAGAAGACTCCCGGGACGCAGAACGACTTAGCCAGTACGGCAAATCGCCGTTCATTCATCAAGAAAACGTTGGCAGCGGCCGGCGCCGCCTCCGTTTCGGCCGTTCCCCTGGCCGCTCAGACGTCGAATGGCCAGCTCACTCCGGGTGACGCTGCAATCTTGCGTTTCTTGGCCGCGGCGGAGATCCTCGAAACGGATTTTTGGGTGCAATATAACGAACTCGGGGGAATCCCGGACAGCGAAGTCCCGGGCGGAAGCGGAAATCCGGCTTATACCGAGGCGCTCTCGAATCTCGACGAGGATTTCCCTCAGTATGTTCACGACAACACGGATGATGAGTTCACCCACCAGAACTTCCTCAATGCGTATCTTATGTCAAAGGGTGCGGCGCCCGTAAATCTGGAGCCATTCCGCACCTTACCGGGTAGCACAGCTACCGGATCCAGCGGGAAGTTGCGACTCACTAACCTCATGCAACTTACTCTGGATACGAGTTGGTACACGCGATATCGCAGCAGCACACAAAACCCGGATCTCAATCCCAACTTTGTTTTTCCGCAAGCGGTACCCGGTTTGCATAGCGGGCAGTTTACGGCGATTCCCAGGACAGACGCAGACTTATCCCCCGCCGCGCATCTTCAGGCGATTGCCAACACAGCGGCATTTCATATGCCGACGATCGAGCAGGGCGGTAACAGCCTGTATCCTTCCCTGGCGCAGCGGGTGACGAACGTCGAGGTGTTGCGGATCCTGCTGAGCATCGGTCCCACGGAGACCTGCCACTTTCAGATTTGGCACGATAAAGCGGGCGCCGCGGTTTCGTCGCCTTTGGCTCCTCTCACCGATCCCACCAACGGCTTGACATTTCCGGATCTCAATTCGCCGCCGTTTGGGGGAGAGGATTTCCAAACCAACCTGATCATGCCGGAACCGTGCCCGTTTTTGAGTAACAGCCTGCCGCCGTGTTCCATCATCCGGCCGACGCAGACGGAAGGTGCGGCAATGGGAGCAGTCAACTTCCTGACGGCGATGGGACTTTTCATCGGACAATCGCCGGCGTTTTTCCGGCTGCTACAGGATCTGGCGCGCGCGGCGGACAATGCGCGCCGGTTGTTCTAGCGGGCTGCGGAAAAACGCCTTGGCAGGCTGAATGCCTGCCCCACCATCGTTCCCAAACTGTTGATTCTTCGTGGTG
>PSRJ01000365.1 GCA_003175985.1 Terriglobia bacterium | reverse complement strand
CGCTGCTCCTCGAAATGGTCGAACGCGTCCTCCGGGTCGGCATCGCGATACAGGTCCAGGTAAAGCTGCGCGTCATCGGGCTCGAATTCCGGCCGCTGTTCACTCAGGAACCGGTCCAGCCGCATTCGATAACAGTGACCCTCGGAGTGGGAGAGGTGTGCCAGCACCTCAGCAATCGAAAACCGCTCAGGCGCCGGTTTCCATCGCGCGTCCGCGTCTGTCACTCCGGTCATCAGAAGGCGCAGGATCTCCGGGGTAGCTTCCAGAATGTCGAGGCACGGCAGACTTTGTTCGCCCATCCTATTCAGCGTAGCGTTACCGATCAGAGGGAGGCCGCGGAATCCTGCGTCCGGCTATGCACCCTCGAACTCGTTTAAATAATGATGTCCTGAACAGGTGTAGCCTTCTCGACGCCCGTCAGCCTCACATCGAGTCCTTGGTACTTGTAGGAGAAGCGTTCGTGGTCGATGCCGAACTGGCGTAGGATTGTGGCTTGGAAATCGCGGACATGAACGCCGTTGGCGACGATATTGTACGAGAAGTCGTCCGTCTCGCCATACACCACACCGGGCTTGATTCCGCCGCCCGCCATCCAGATGGTATAGCAGCGTGGATGGTGGTCGCGGCCATACTGAGTGGGGGTAAGCTTGCCCTGTGAGTAAGTGGTTCGTCCGAACTCGCCCGCCCAGATCACCAGCGTTTCTTCCAGCATGCCTCGCTGTTTCAGGTCCTGCACCAAGGCCCAGCAAGCCTGGTCGACATCCTTCGCCTGGCTGGGCAGCGCTCCGGGAACGGTACCATGGACGTCCCAGCCATTGTGATAGATCTGCACGAAGCGCACGCCGCGTTCGAACAAGCGCCGGGTCAAGAGACAAGTGTTGGCAAATGTGCCGCCCTTGCGGGCGTCTTCGCCATACAGCTCATACGTGTGCTCGGGTTCCTTGGAAAGATCGGTGAGTTCCGGCACTGATGTCTGCATGCGGTAGGCCATTTCGAACTGCGCAATTCGCGTGAGAATCTCCGGATCAGCGATTCTCTTTTCCTGCATCTGGTTCAGCTCAGATAGCCCGTCAAGCATAGTGCGGCGGACATTCCCCGGCACACCGTCGGGATTGTTGATGAAAAGCACCGGGTCTCCTCCCGATCGAAGCGCGACACCCGAATATTTGGACGGCAGGAATCCGGCGCTCCACATTCTCGCCGACATCGCCTGAATGGGGGCCTTGGGATTACTGTGCGTGGCATTCATCACCACGAATGCGGGAAGATCCCGGCTCATACTGCCCAGGCCGTAGGCTAGCCACGACCCTATGCACGGCCGGCCGCCGATCATGGAACCCGTCTGCACGAACGTGATGGCCGGCTCGTGATTGATTTGCTCCGTGTAAAGCGACTTCACGATGGCGATGTCGTCCGCCATCCGCGCGGTGTACGGAAGCAATTCAGAGATCCATGCGCCGCTGCGTCCGTATTGGTTGAATTTGTATATGGACGGCGCAATCGGGAAACGGCTTTGGCCCGAAGACATGGTGGTGAGCCGCTGGCCCTGCCGAACGGAATCCGGCAGGTCTTTGTCGTACCAGTTCTGCAGCCCGGGCTTGTAGTCGAACAGATCCTGCTGCGGAGGACCCCCGAGCATATGTAGGAATACGGCGCGCTTGGCCTTCGGGGCAAAATGCGGCAAGCCAGCGAGTCCCTCAGCACGCAGGCGCTGGCCGAGCAGACTATAAAGCGCAATTGAGCCTAAACCGCGAGCGGACAGTGAAAAGAACTGCCGCCGGGTCTCGTTCAGAATCGCTGTACTCAAGGGATCCATAAGTCACTTGTTCAATGTCTCATCGAGACTGAAAAGCTGGTTCGCCGCCATCGTGAGCGCTGCCAACTCCGCCGGAGGCAGCTTGCGATCGACATCCGACTCCCCGACCTTCAACAGTTTCCCGGCGTCGCTGGGATGGAGGTCGTAATGACTCAAAAACGCCTTGAAGGAGCGTTCCACAATCGCTCGCTCTGATGCTTCGAAAGTTCGTCCAAGAAGGCGAATGGTCATATAATCGAGCCGTTCGTTGAAACTCTTATTGGCCATCGCATGGGCTGCGAGCTGGCGTGCAGCTTCGACGAATTGGGGATCGTTCATGACCACCAGCGCCTGTAGCGGCGTGTCGGTGCGCTCGCGGCGGACGACACAGCTTTCACGCGTGGGGCCGTCAAAAACATCCATGGACGCAGGTGGTGCGCTCCGTTTCCATAGAGTATAGAGACTGCGGCGGTATAGATCCTCGCCATGGTCCTGCGTGTATTGCTTAGTGTTGCTGGCGGGCATGGAAGTAGCCTCCCAGACACCCGCGGGCTGATAAGGTTTCACCGGTGGACCGCCCAGCTTCGTCACGAGGAGACCGCTTGCCGACAGCGCCAGGTCGCGAGCCATTTCGCCGTCCAGCCGAAAACGCGGACCGCGCGATAACAGCCGGTTCTCCGGATCTTTTTGGCGGGCTTCGGCGCTTGAGACAGCCGACTGCCGATAGGTAGCCGAAGTCAAAATGAGGCGAAGCAGTCGTTTCACATCCCAACCCGACTCGCGAAATTCCACTGCCAGCCAGTCAAGCAATTCCGGATGGCTGGGCGCTTCGCCCTGCGCCCCAAAATCGCCGGCGGTTGTGACTATTCCCGAACCGAAAATCTCCTGCCAGAAGCGGTTCACGGCTACGCGGGACGTTAGCGGGTTTTCGCCATTTACCAACCATCTGGCCAGCCCCAAGCGGTTTCGCGGGTAAGTTGGGGGCATGGGAGGAAGAGCTGAGGGGCTATTGGCCTCCACTTCCTCCCGCGGCTGATCATACAGGCCACGGAACAGGATGTGGGCTGTTGCTTTCGAATCAGGCCGCTCCTGCATCACCATGGCGGTTGCCGCGCCATTCTCGATGGCGGTTCGAGCGGCATTCACTTCCGCCATTTCATTGAGGAGGCGACGGTATTCGGGATCGTACTCGTGCAAGTAGTAGAGCCGTAGCGCGGATTGGCTGCCGAACCCGGCCATTTCAGACCAGTCAGCGAGCAACTGCGCCTCTTCCTCTGTAATCACACGATCGACAATCCGGAAGCCTGCAATGGAGCCTTGGAAAGTTGCGGTATTACCCTCGCCGCCGAACCGGATCGGGGCGGCATTTTTCAGAGTGCCCGCGAGCCGCTGCGTGACGTTAGCGTTCTGTATTCCGAAGCCACCCCGTTCGATGGGAACGGCTGTCCCATTGACGTAAAGCGAGAGGCCCTCCTCTTTCCGGCTCCCGTCATAGGTGAACGTCAGATGAGTCCAGGCTCGTTCCGCCAAGGGCGCGTTTCGCAGGGCCAGCGCGCGCATTACCTTCCCTCCGTCGCCGAAGAGTCGAAGAGCCGGGACACCCTGGTCGAGGTTGATGATCCAGCCGCGGTCTTTCGAGACGGATGGATCATCCGTGTCACTGTCGGAAATCCCATTGTTGGTAAGTTGACTGACAATAACGGGATTGCCCGTCCGGCTTCCAGTCAGCCCAGGGAACCTCACGATTTTCGGCACATACACCCACAGGCTGATCGAGAAAGGTTTATCGGCGTCGATTACGTCCATGTTCGGCAGTTCAACAACCGATTGGCCGTCGAAATCGAGGGCTTCTCCAGCGGCCAATGGCGCCCGCGACACAGTGACGCCTTTGGGAAGTGGAAGCTCTCGGCGAACGCCGCGGCGCGATACCTTAATTCCGGAATCCGGCCAGACAGCGAGCAGCTCAGTGGACGCACTTAGAGGGGGAGCAAGCACCTTGTCTCTTTGTCGAAGCCACGTTTCGAACGCCGGATTGGGAGCTTTTTGAAGGTCCGCCAACTTCTTCCGGAGCGAGTCGCGGCGCTGGTTTAGCGCAAGCCATTGTGTGCGGTGCTCTGGGCGTGGCACCAAAACTATCGGCGGAGCGTCGGGGCGGTTGTCGTCCATGATCATCTGCGTCGTATTGTTGAAGAAGGCTTCGAGGGCGTAATGGTCCTTCTGCGTGATGGGGTCGAACTTATGATCGTGGCATGTCGCGCAGGCAACCGTGAGCCCAAGAAACACCGTCGCCGTAGTGTCCGCGCGGTCCTTCGAATACATTACTGCGACTTCGTCCTCGATGACCCCATTTTCGTTCGTGGTCACATTGTTCCGGCTGAAACCCGTGGCAATCAATTGATCGAGGGTCGGATTGGGCAACAGGTCCCCGGCGAGCTGCTCGATCACGAACTTGTCGTAGCTCAGGTTGCGATTGAATGCAGAAACCACCCAGTCGCGATAATTCCAGATCCCACCGCGATAGTTGTCATAGTGCAGGCCGTTGGTATCACCATACCGCGCGGCATCGAGCCAGTAATGTGCGCGATGCTCGCCGTAATGCGGTGAAGCGAGGAAGCGATCGATCATCTTTTCGTACGCATCTGGCGACTTGTCGTTCAAAAAGGTGTCGATCTCGTGAGGCGATGGCGGTAGGCCTCTGGTGTCCAGTGAAGCTCTGCGGATCAGGGATCTGCGGTCTGCTTCGGCGGCAGGCCGAAGTCCTGCGGACTGTAGCTTGGCGAAGATGAAGCGGTCGATTGAATTCCGGACCCAACTCTCCGGAGTAACACGCGGGAGTGCCGGACGAACCGGCCTGACGAAGGACCAGTGTACTTTCCAGGGGGCGCCCTCGGCAATCCAATTCCGCAAAAATTCCTTTTGCGTATCGGTGAGAGTTTTGTGTGCAAACGGCGGGGGCATTCTCTTGGCTATGTCGGCCTCGAATACCCTTCGGATGAGAAGACTTTCGTCCGGCTTGCCGGGCATGATGGCGACACCATGCGGCCGTCTCGCGAGCGCGCCTTCACGAGTGTCGAGACGCAGACCGGCCATACGAGTAGATTCGTCCGGTCCGTGGCACGCGAAACAGTTATCGGAGAGGATCGGCCGGATCACCCGTTCAAAATCAACCGGCGAACTAAGGTTCTGCGCGAGAAGGGCGCCCGATCCGAAAAGAGCCGCGAGCGCCAGGACGCGGATGCCCTTCGAGCACTCGAGCCCTCGAGCGGCAGTCACAGCGGCCCAAATTCGTTGCACGTTGAAACTATATTGCCGCAGCCAATTGAAGTCAATCCGTGGACTCCTCGGCGCTAGTGTCGGGATCGCTGAGAATCTCAGGTCCCCAAAACTTGACGGCCCCCAAACCCAAATGCTACCCTTATCCCCGTAAATACTTGGATGCTTTAGGGTTTAAGGGTCTTGCCCAAAGTCCGTGCCTTGCCCTGAACCCGAGGGTCACGGCAGTAACCTTTCTCGTTCGGAGCAAACACCATGGCATTTAAACTTAACGTGAACGGCCGCGTTTCCACGGTCGAAGTGGCTGCGGATACGCCCCTCCTCTGGGTCATTCGCGACGTCCTCGGCCTCCCCGGCACGAAGTACGGCTGCGGCATTGGCCAGTGCGGCGCCTGCACGGTACATCTCGGTGGCCGAGCCGTGCGGTCGTGCCAAACGCCGGTTTCGGCGGCCACGAGCGCGCCGATCACTACGCTGGAAGGGTTGTCGCCGGATGGCACGCACCCCGTCCAGATCGCGTGGCAGGAAATCGATGTGCCACAGTGTGGCTATTGCCAGGCCGGCCAGATGATGTCGGCCGCGGCTTTGCTCGCCAAGAACCCTAAGCCTAGCGACAAGGATATTGACACCGCGATGAATGGAAACCTGTGCCGGTGCGGCACCTACCTGCGCATCCGCCAGGCGATCCACAAGGCCGCCTCTATCTCCACCAGCGCTTCGGCGCGCACGGTGCAGACCGCGAGCAACACAGTGGAGGTCAAGTAAGGAGGATATGAAAACCATGCGCATCGATCGCCGATCCTTCCTTCGTGTCAGCGCGCTCACTGGTGGCGGAGCGCTGCTGGCTCTCTATGTGAAGCCGCGGGCGCTGGCTCAAGGCCGCGGCGGTTTCAATCCCGGCCCGCCGCCCGATCCGAATAACTACGTCAAGATTGCGGCCGATGGCACGGTCACCATTATGGCCAAGAACCCCGAAGTCGGACAGGGCGTCAAGACCATGCTTCCCATGCTGATTGCCGAGGAGCTGGATGCCGACTGGAAGTCCGTAAAGATCGAGCAGACGGACTTTGACGATTCCAAGTACGCCGGGCAAATCGCCGGCGGCAGCACAGCCACGCCGACCAATTGGACTCCCATGCGGCAGGTGGGCGCCGCCGCGCGCGCTATGCTGATTACGGCCGCGGCGAAAACGTGGAATGTCCCCGAGGGCGAGTGCACCACTTCGGCGGGCCGCGTCCTTCATGCGGCGTCAAACCGGTCCTTGGGATATGGCGAGCTGGCCTCCAAGCTGGCCGGCATCACGCCTCCGGCTCTCAACACACTCAAGCTGAAAGATCCGAAAGACTACAAGATCATCGGCGTAACCCAGCCGCAGCGCGAACTGCACAACATCGTCACGGGCAAGCCGATCTTCGGGATCGACGTTACTATGCCGGGCATGCTTTATGCGGTGTATGAGAAGTGCGGCGTTTTCGGCGGAAAAGTAGCGAGCGCGAACCTGGAAGAGATCAAGAAGATGCCAGGTATCCGCCAGGCCTTCGCGGTGGAGCGGCCGGACGTCACCGATACGGTTCTCCCCGGCGATCCCGGCCTCGAGAGCGGAATCGCCATTGTCGCCGACACCTGGTGGCAAGCGCAATCGGCGCGCAAGAAACTCCAGGTCACCTGGAACGAGGGGCCGCGCGCGAATCAAACTAGCGTTCAATTCGCGCAGCGAGCCCAGGAATTAAGCCAGCAAACGCCACAGAGAACCATCCGCACGGACGGCGATCCCGAGGGCGCACTCAAGAGCGCCTCTAAAGTGGTCGAAGCGGCGTACTCCTATCCCTTCATTGCTCACGCTCCTCTCGAGCCGCAGAACTGCACGGCTCACGTAACCGAGGGCAAGTGCGAAATATGGACCAACAGCCAGATACCTGGCAGCGGGCGGCGCATGGTAGCCGACCTCTTAGGCCTGCAACAGAAGGATGTGACGCTGCACATGGTGCGCGGTGGCGGTGGTTTTGGCCGGCGCCTGACCAACGACTACATGGTGGAAGCCGCCTACATTTCCAAAACCGCGGGCGCGCCCGTCAAGCTGCTCTGGTCGCGCGAGGACGATATGGCGCACGATTACTACCGTCCCGGGGGCTTTCAATTCCTCAAAGCGGGATTGGATGGAAACGGGAAGCTGGTGGCGTGGCGCAATCACTTCGTAAGCTATGGCGAAGGCGAGCGAACGGTATCGGCCGGCGCCATGGGACCGACCGAGTTCCCGCAGCGGTTCGTTCCTAATTATGCGCTGCATATGTCCGTCCAGCCGCTGGGAATTCGCACCGGATCATTGCGCGCGCCGAGCAGCAACGCGTTCGCGTTCGTGATTCAATCGTTCATCGACGAGCTGGCTCATGCCGCGGGAAGAGACCCGGTGGATTTCCGCCTCGATCTCCTCAGCACGCCTCCCCCGCCCGCCGCTGCGGCACCACCGGCCGCGAACGGCCGCGGCGGCGGCTTCGCATTCCCCGGAATGAATGCCGAACGAATGAAGGGCGTGGTCAAGCTGGTGGCCGAAAAATCCGGCTGGGGCAAAGCGAAGGCCGAGAAGGGCCGCGCCATGGGTGTGGCCTTCCACTTCAGCCACCTGGGATACTTCGCCGAAGTGGCCGACGTAAGCGTCGACTCCGCCAGCAAAGTGAAGATCCACAAGGTCTGGGTGGCGGCGGATGTCGGCAGCCACATCATCAACCCAGGCGCCGGCGAAAATATGGCGCAGGGTGCAGTGATCGATGGCATGAGCGAGTTGATGGGGCAAGAAATCACGCTCGACAAGGGCCGCGTGCAACAGAGCAATTTCCATCAGCACACGATGGTGCGCATGGCGCAGGCGCCTCCCGAGATCGAAGTCCACTGGCTCAAGACCGACAATCCGCCTACAGGTTTGGGTGAGCCTTCACTCCCGCCCGTCCTGCCGGCCATTGCCAACGCCATCTTTAGCGCCAGCGGGAAGCGGGTCCGCTCGCTGCCGCTCGCCAAATCCGGTTTCAGTTGGGCGTAATCCGCTGGGCAGGTTCCGCGCCTGCCCTGCTTCTTCTGGCTGCCGCGTTCTGCTCCGCGCAGGATGAGCGGCGCGTCACCTCACCGGACGGCCGGATTGAGTTCCTCCTCTCGTTCGCTCAGCCCGACCCAGGCGCCCCATTCCAACTCGCCTACCAGGTGTCCGTTCGCGGGCAGCTGTTCGTGGATACCTCATTCCTCGGCCTGTGGATCCACAACCAGGAGCCGATACTCGGCGCTAATCTGGGGTTGACGGCCTCCCGCATCGAGACCACGGAGCAATACCATTCCCTGGCCGCCGAGTATATGCAGAACGGCTCTCTGGGCCGCCGCCTCACATTGGAGGTTCGCGCTTACAATGAAGGGGTCGCGTTTCGCTACCGTGTGCCGCGCTCTCTCCCTCTTGACGAATTCCTCCTGGACAACGAAGCGACTGAATTCAGTTTCGCCCAGGCACTCGATCCGCACGCTTCTCTGGCGCTCCCGTTCGTAACGCGGCAGGGCGAAGCCGGTTGGGCCGGAATCCTGGAAGTGCCCGTGCCCCACTACCCGCGGCTTTCGCTGGCCAGGCTGGACGAAAAGACCCTGGTTTCCGATCTCGCTGCCGGCAAACGAAACTCGGAAGCCGTTTTGGAAGCGAAGACGCCGCTGGTTTCCCCCTGGCGCGTACTCCTGATCGGCGCTACTCGCGAGCGGTTGAATGAGTCGGGACTTCTCGACAGCCTGCGGCCGTGAGGCAGTGTTCCGTAGCGTGGAGCGGGCTTCCCACGCGCGTGTGGAAGTGTTAAGGTTCTTCAAAAGAGGTAGAACATGCGAAAGAAGCACCTTGTCGTGTTTATCTTGGCCATCGTGACGGCCGCGTGTACGAAGGATGCGAAAAGCGTTCTCAATAGTGCCCAAAGTGCGATGGGCAACCCTAATACAATCCAGTACTCCGGCACTGGCATGAACGCCTTTTTCGGACAGGCGCTCACCTCGGGCAAAGAATGGCCTCGCCGTAATCTGACCAGCTACACTCGCACAATCAACTACGAGCAGAAATCTTCCCGTGAGGAGATGAATTTCGCCCAACCCGTCTTCGGCGGCCAACAGCAAAACGCCGAGGTCAACGGCGATAAGGCATGGAATATCGGGGCGAACGGAGCCAATCCTCAACCTGCCGCAGCCGAAGAACGGCAGCTTCAAATCTGGCTAACACCGCACGGCTTCCTGAAGGGAGCCTTGGCGGCCGGCAACGCCACCATGAAGGACGGCGATGCGGGCGGCCATACGATCACCTTCACCGCACTCGGCAAATACAGCATATCGGGCGCGATCGATGGCAACAACATGGTGACCAAAGTAGAGACGATCGAAGCCAATCCGGTACTGGGCGATATGCCTGTAGTGGCCACTTACTCCGACTACAAGGACTTCAACGGAGTCAAATTCCCAACCAAGATTGTCCAGACGCAAGGCGGCTTTCCAGTTTGGGAGTTGACCATCAACAACGTCCAGCCCAACGCATCGGCTGACCTCGCCGTTCCGGCCAATGTACAGGCTGCCGCCGCGCCCGCAATGAAAGTGGATACCGCAAAGCTGGGCGACGGCGTATGGTTCCTTAGCGGCGGCTCGCATCATAGCCTGGTAGTCGAGTTCAAAGATTACATCACGGTAATCGAAGCTCCATTGAGCGAAGAGCGTTCCATGGCAGTGATTGCCGAGGCGAAAAAGCTGGTTCCGAACAAGCCCATTAAGTATGTGATCAGCACGCACCATCATTTCGATCACTCGGGCGGCCTGCGTACTTATGTGGCTGAGGGCGCGACCGTAGTGACCCACGAGTCCAACAAGGCATTTTTCGAGAAGACTTTCCAGGCGCCGGCAACGCTCGTGCCGGATGCACAAAGCAAGAGTCCGAAGCCCGCCGCCATTCAAACGGTTTCCGACAAATGGGAGCTCACGGATGGCAAACAAAAGGTCGATGTGTACGCCACTCAGGGTGACGCGCACACCGACGAATTGCTGGTGGTCTATTTGCCGGCTCTTCGGGTGCTGGTCGAAGCCGATGCGTATAGTCCCGGTCCTCCCAACACGCCCCCGCCCTCGCCCCCTCCGCCGAACGCTGTTAACTTATACAACAATATTCAGAGGCTAAAGCTGAACGTCGCGACTATTGCGCCGATCCATGGCCGCGGACCAGTGCCGGTAGCAGAGTTCCGGAAGTTTATCGGCAAAGCCTGAAACCAGGCGAGGGGTTGAATGAGTCGGGAATCGTGAGCAGCCTGCTGCCCTGAACTTAGAGGACGGGCAGCTCGGGCTGTGGTTCATAGTGTGCCCGCACGCGCCGGGCCGCAGTGCGTCCTACCACGGCGGCGAGTTGGTCTTCCGAAGCCGCGCGCACCAGTTCCGAGCTGCCGAAGTGCTTCAGGAGCTTTTGCACGGTCTTCTTGCCCACGCCTTCGATCGCTTCCAGCTCAGAAGTCAGTTGGCGGGCATTGCGGCGTGAGCGATGGAACGTCACCGCGAACCGGTGCGCCTCGTCGCGAATCGATTGGATCAGATGCAGGATCGGAGAGAAGCGGTCAAGCACCACGGGCTCATCTTCCTGGCCGTAGACGTAGATGATCTCCTCGCGTTTCGCGATCGAGGCCAAAGGCTGGTCGCTGATTCCCAGTGTCATCAACGCATCCGCGGCGGCATGTAACTGCCCCAGCCCTCCATCGATCAGCACCAGCCCGGGCATGGGCTTTCCCTCTTCCTTCAGGCGCGAGTAACGGCGTGTTACCACCTCGCGCATACTGGCAAAATCGTCGTTGCCGATCACCGTTCGAATAATGAACTTTCGGTAATCGGATTTCTTCATTCGCCCCTCTTCCCACACCACCATGCTGGCCACCTTGTCGGTGCCCTGAATGTGCGAGATGTCGAAACACTCGATCCGCGCCGGCGCCCCCGGCAGGTTCAGCGCGTCTTCCAACGCTTCCTGGATCGCCCGCGACGAGGGTTTCAATACGCGGAAACGCGCGTCAAAACTGTGCTTTGCATTCGTCTGCACCAGGCTCAACAGCGCCTTCTTCTGCCCTCGCTGGGGAGTGCGGATCTCGACGCGGCGGTTTCGTTTTTCGGAAAGCAATTCCTCCAGGGCCTCGCGGTCTTCGAAATCCACCGGGACATGGATCTCAGCCGGAATGTACTGCTGGTCCAGGTAGATTTGCGTCAGCAACGAAGAGAAAAGCTGCGCCTCATCGAATTCCACCTGGTCTTCCCAGAAGAGTTCCCGCCGGTCCACAATCTGGCCGTTGCGCAGATGAAACAGGTTCACGGCGACGAGCGGCGGCTCGGAGTAACAGGCGAATATGTCCACGTCATCGCCTCGCACGGCAGCCATCTTCTGCCGCTGCTCGATCTCCTCCACCGTGCTCAACAGGTCGCGGAGCGCCGCCGCTTCCTCGAATCGCATTTCCTGCGAAGCGGTTTCCATGCGCGCGCGTAAGACATCCGCCAGGTCTCCATGCCGGCCCTCCAGGAATAGCTTCACATCGCGCACAGCAGACGCGTAGATCTCATCGGTCGTTAAGCCTTCAACACACGGACCCAGACAGCGATGAATGTGGAATTGCAGGCACGGCTTGGGATGAAATCGCGTGAGATCCACTTTGCACGAGGGGACCAGGAAATGGCGATGGATGAAGTGCACCAGCCGGTGCGCGAGGTTGGCCGGAAAATACGGACCATAATACGTCGAGCCATCTTTGCGCAGCCGCCGCGTTACATAGACCCGCGGATACTTTTCGTGCGTGAGCTTGATATACGGATAGGTTTTGTCGTCTCGCAGCAGGATATTGAAGCGCGGCTTATATTGCTTGATGAGGTTGTTTTCGAGCGCCAGCGCCTCTTTTTCGTTGTCGACCAGGATGTAATCGATGTCGCAGGCTTCCGAAAGCAGCGTGCCTGTTTTGACATCCGCCTGCCGGTCTTCGGAAAAGTAGCTGCGGACGCGAAGCCGCAGGCTTTTGGCTTTCCCGACATAGATCACCCGCCCCCCGGAGTCTTTGTATAAATACACTCCGGGGACCAGCGGAAGCTGTCCTGCTTTTTCACGAAGATCCATGGAAGGGGAAGCTGTATTTTTATTATGTCACGCGGCGTTCGAACGCAGCCGCCAGAAGTAGTACGCGGGAACGCCGCTCGCAACGATCACGATCCCCGCCACAGAGGGTCCCGGCGAAGTGATGCAGGCCGAAATCACAATCCCGGCAGCCACGAACAGAAACAAAATCGCGGTCACCGGATATCCGAACATTCGATACGGCCTATGCGCATCCGGATTTCGTTGACGCAACAGGATCAGGCCAGCGGCAGTCATTCCATAGAAAATCCAGAATGTGATCAGCGCATAGGACATGAGCTGGGCGTACGATCCGCTCACGGTCAGGATTACCGTCCAAATGCCTTGCCCAACCAGGGAGACATGCGGGGTGGCGAAGGTAGGGTGCGCATCTCCGAATCGGCGAAACCAAAGGCCGTCACGCGCCTGTGCAAAATAGACGCGGGAACCCGTCAATGTGTTCCCATTGGCGGTGGCCAGGGTGCTCAATAGGATAACCAACGCAACAAACCCGGCGCCCATTCCTCCCATGCTTCGGCTCGCCGCGGCGGCGGCGACCCGATCCGACGCGGCAATTTCGGCGAAGGTCAGCGTGCGCAGGTAACCCCAGTTAGCGAGCGAGTACACCGCCGTCACCAGGCATGTGCCCAAAATGATCGCGCGGGTCAGATTCCGTTCTGGATTACGGATCTCGCCGCCGACCATGCTAATGGCGATCCACCCGTTATACGCCCATAAACATGCGGCCAGCGCAGCACTCCACTGCGTCAACGAGAAGCCGGAGCCAGCAACAGTACTCTGAAGAGCGCCGGCGTGCGAGCCGGACGCAGTGAAGCCGATCAGCACGAGCAAACCGAGGAACTTCAGAACCGTAAATATGTTTTGGACCGCCGCTCCGAATCGGACACCGCAATAGTTCACAGCCGTCAGAGCAACGACCAGGCCCGCCGCCAAGGCGCGGGATCGAGCGGGGCTCATTGGCACGAAATAACCGGCGTAGATCGCAAAGCCGACGGCCGCGGTGGCGGTGGCGCCCGACCGTGCCGCGAGAAAAAATGTCCATCCGCAAAGGAATCCCCAAACCGGCCCCCACGCTTCGCGCAGATACACATAAGGGCCGCCGGTCCGCGGCATCATGGCGCCCAGTTCCGCGTACACGAGCGCGCCAAACAGCGACATTGCGCCGGCAACAATCCACACCAGAAAAGTAGCGGAGACCGACTGCACATTTTGCGCAACGATATTCGGCACCAAAAAGATCGCCGAGCCAATCATCGTGCCCACCACGATGTTGGTGGAATCGAACAATCCGAGCCTGCGAGGCAATTCCCGGTTGGTTGCCGTGATCGCGGGAGCGCTCATATGGGGGCGATTTTATCGGTTCGCCGCTGGCGGCGCAATGCATTGTAATAACAGCCAGTCTTATCGAAACTTTTCCGGGGGTAGCGGCACTATATTTCTGCCGATATGAGAGTACCCGCAGTATGATTTCATGCGTCAGTAGAAAATATTGGTCCCAAATCGGGACTATGGGTTTACACTGTGGGGTAAGGTAATGAAATTCGCGCTGCTTTGGGTTGTAGGCTTGGTGGCCTTGGGTTCGGCGCGCCTGGGGCAATCCGCATCGTCCGAGTACTTTACTCCCTCGCATACACTATCCGGGATCGGGGTCGCGCGAGACGACCTGTCGGACGATCTTCTCGATGTCCGCACCGATCTCATGATTCAGTCTCAAACATTTCCCATCATGCGTGATCCCCAGGCAGTGCCTGGCGCCGAGCGGATTACCAAAAACCCGAAGCTTCAATCGATATTCCGTTCCGCGGCCGAGGTAAGCGGTCTGCCGGCTTCGCTGGTGGAGGCGATTGCTTACCTGGAAAGCTGGGGCGATCCCAAAGCGGAGAGCTATTCCGGACCGCGGGGAATCATGCAGATCTCCAAGTCCACAGCTCGGGAAATGGGCCTGCGTGTTCTCACGACCACTCGCTATCGGGTCACGACTGAAAGAGTGCAGGTCCGGAACAAGCGTAACAAGCTGGTGACCAAGACCATTCGCCACAAAATTCCCTATGTGGTCGCATCGCGTGATGACCGGCTGGTTCCTGAGCGGGCGATTCCCGCCGCCGCCAGGTACCTGGCTGCGCTCGAACGGCGGTTTGGCGGACGCGATTGGGCCGTATTCGCTTACCATTGCGGCGAGGGCTGCGTATCCGAGATGCTGGACCTGACCCGGCGCGCCCGCGGCATCTCCAAGGACCATGCGACTGTCGCGCGTATGTTCTTCTCCGCTACTCCCGCGTGGAACCGGGATTTGTATCAGGCCGTGCAGATGCAGATGCAGCGGGACTACTCGCCGACCTATTGGTTCCGCATCCAGCGCGCGCAGCAGTTACTCGAGTTGTATCGTAGCGATCCGAAGGCATTCATCGCGCTCGCACAGGATTATAAGAGCGAGTTCGCGAACGCCCTCCGCGCCCCGCATCGCCTTTCCGTTTGGTTGCGGCGCGAAGATCTGCTCTTCCATAGTTGCGAGGATATCAAGGCGAATATGGGAACCAAGCTGGTGCGCGCCTTAGACCGGCCCGAATACTTCGGCTACGCGCTGCGCATTTCGCCTGACCAGCCGGAGAACCTCGACTATTTCCTGCAAGCTTCGCCTTCAGCTTTGGGCACGTTGACCTATATCGCCTTCGAGACGCGCCGTCTTTGGGAGCAGATGAAACCGAAAGGGGAGAAATTCAGGCCCCTTGAAGTGACTTCTCTGGTCCAGCCGGAAGACTATGCGCGCACCATCTCGCGGGCGGAAGGGATTTCCCATTGCTCGGGACAGGTGTTCGATATCGCTTATGGCGGCCTGCCGCCGGGAGAATACGAGAGCCTGCGCTTTGTGCTCGACGATCTGGGTTGGGAAGGATATCTCGGATTCGTAGAAGACGGACGGGACACCCTGCACATTGGTCCAGCCCCAAGCGTTCGCGAATTCTTTACCACCGTTTTCCAGGACGCGCTCGGCACCAAGGGGGCCGACGCAGTGAGCGCGAAGGAACGCTCCCGCCCGGATCAACTCCCGCCGGTCAGCGAATTGCAGTAAGGCGTGGGCGATTTGACACTGCCCGCGAGGCTCTGTTTAAATGAGAAGAACTCCTTGCTCCTCAGTAGCTCAATGGTAGAGCATTCGGCTGTTAACCGAAGGGTTGTAGGTTCGAGTCCTACCTG
>PSRJ01000374.1 GCA_003175985.1 Terriglobia bacterium | reverse complement strand
AGATCCTGGTTCCGAATTGAGTGGACCATCCGCAGATTGCGGCCTTCGCCAGGTTGGCGGGGGAAAACACACCACCGGTCAGGGCACTGGAAGGACAGAAGACGTTAATCAGCCGGACGATGCATGGGTTCGCCTTCGATGCCATGCACGACGAAATCGTCGTGACGAGTCCGCTGGCTCAGGCCGTTCTGACGTTTAAGGGAAATGCAAACGGGGAGGAGCCGCCGATCCGGGTTATCCAGGGGCCGCACACGCAGATTGACGGGCCGCCGAATCTGGGCAACGACCGCGTGAGCATCGATCCGGTAGACAACGAGATCTACGTTCCATCCGTTCCATCGTCCATTCTGGTCTTTGACCGGACCGCGAGTGGAGACATTGCGCCCAAACGGGTCTTGAGCGGACGGGACACGCAATTTCAAGCGCCGGGCATCCGCGGTATGGCAACGGTGGCGGTAGATCCGGTTCACAACCTTATGGTTGTAAATCACCAGAACAAGCTGCTGATCTTCGATCGCACGGCGAGCGGCAACACAAAGCCCCTGCGAGTAATTACGGGGCCGAAGAGCGGAGTCGCCACCATCAGTTCGTTCCAGATTTACGCTGCGAAAGGCTGGATCGTTGCCGGCGGGCAAGGCGGGTTCGTGGGCGTATGGAGCATAGAAGATAACGGCGACGTACCGCCCCGCTGGAAAATTCCGGTGCAGGAACTCACGGGGTATGTGGCATCGGGAATCGCATTGGACCCGGTTCACAAGGAAGTGTTGTTGAGTTGCGCCGGCCAGCGGGCGCGGCCGCGCGACGGCATTGCAAACGCTGTGCTGACGTTCTCCTGGCCGGAGATCTTTTAGACCGGCGCTGGAAAAGGCCGTGAGACCACCGCTCGCTCACGGTCGCGGCTCGGTAAGCGCCTGCAAACACGTGAGTGCATTTCTGAGCCGCGACCGCACGGGAGCGGTTCGCGGTCTAGCATCCTGCAAAGGGGGAGTTCGATGAATCGGCTTGTTCTTTTTCTGGTCTGCGCAAGTTGCCTGTGGGCGCAATCGACCGCCCAGATCAGCGGCACCGTCACGGACCCCAGCGGGGCAGCGATTGCCGGGGCGCAAGTGATCGCGATCGACACGGCGACGGGCTTGCGGCGCAGTGTCATGACGGATGCGGGCGGGGCCTTTGCGCTCCCGAACCTCCCCGTGGGCCCTTATCGATTGGAAGCCGCGGCCCCGGGTTTCCGCACGTATGTGCAAACCGGCATTGTGCTTCAGGTGGCCGATAACCCGGTGATCAATCCTACGCTGGCTCTCGGCCCGGTTTCCGACGAGGTCCAGGTTGAGGCCGCGGCGCCACAAGTGGAAACACGCGACACCGGCATCAGCCAGGTCATGGATAGCACGCGCGTGGTGGAACTTCCGCTGAATGGGCGGCAGGTGACGGATTTGATTGTGCTGTCGGGCGCCGCGACGGTCTCCTCCACAACCAGCTTTGTCCGGAACTATCCTTCCGTGAATATTTCGGTCGCGGGCGGTATGCACAACGGGCTGACTTACCTGCTGGATGGCGCCTCGCACAACGATCCTATCAATGGGCTAAACCTGCCCCTGCCTTTTCCCGATGCGCTTCAGGAGTTCAAGCTAGAGACCAGCAGTTTGTCCGCGCAGTACGGACAGCACTCAGCCGGCGCGGTCAATGCGGTAACGAAATCGGGCACCAACGAATTCCACGGTGACCTGTTTGAATTCTTCCGGAACGGAGCACTCAATGCCCGTAATACGTTCGCCGTGGTACCCGACCAATTGAAGCGAAACCAGTTTGGGGGAACGATTGGCGGTCCGATCCGCAGGAACAAGGTCTTCTTTTTCGGCAGCTATCAAGGGACGCGAATGATCGGAACCGTTGCGCCTCAGTTTGCCTATTTACCGACGCAGGACATGCTGAACGGAAGCTGGACTGCGATCGCCTCAGCCGCGTGCAACGGTGGCCGGCCGCTCACGTTGAAAGCCCCGTTTGCCGGCAATCAGATTTCTCCGGGTTTGTTCTCGCCCGTGGCCGTGGCAATTATGAAGAGCGGAAAGCTGCCGATCGCGAGCGATCCGTGCGGCAAGGTCCAGTTTGGAATGAAGCCGGTTACGAACGAAGACCTGACCATCGATAAGGTGGATTACCAGTTGAGTGAGAAGCACTCGTTTTTTGGCAGGTACGAGCTCGCGCATTTGATCGATCCTCCCGGATACATGGCCGGCAATTTGCTGACGACGGGCTCCGCGAGCAACGGTCCGTATACCACTTATCCTGTCGTCAATCTCTGGCAGACACAGTCTTTCACTCTGGGTGACACTTACCTGATTACCAGCAGGTTAGTAAGTTCGTTCCGGGCGGCCGTGCTTCGACCAACCAACATGCGCGGACAACCGCCCCAGGAAATTACTCCCGCGGAAGTGGGAATCGTTCCTTATTATGAGCCGACGGGGAACAAGATCCTGGGGCTGAGTGTATCGGGTGGATTCAGCATCGGCGGGCAAGGCGGGAACGTTCCAGGACTGACCAACGCTACGGGCTTTCAATTCTCTGAGGATCTGAGCTGGGTCAAAGGGCCACATCAGTTAGGGTTTGGCATTAATGACATCTATTCGCGCCTTGCAGTGTCCGCCTGGACGTCCTCCGACGGCGTGTTTGCGTTCAACTCCACGAACACCGGTTTGGGTTCGGGCGACTTTATGCTGGGATATGTGAATACCTTCACGCAGCAGGGAGTGCAAAATATCGGCTTCCGCTCTAATTTCGCCGGCGCTTACGTGCAGGACACCTGGAAGGTCAACCGGCACTTCACGGTAAATGCCGGGTTGCGGTGGGATCCGTTCCTGCCTTTTACCTGGGGGGACCGTCAGAGCTTCTACTTCTCGGAAAACGCCTTCCGTCAGGGCGTTCGAAGCAGCGTTTATACGAATGGTCCGGCGGGCGCGCTCTACACGGGAGATCCCGGTGTGCCTGCGAACGGCAAGACGAATCCGAACCAATGGTGGCACTTCTCTCCGCGGCTCGGCTTTGCGTTCGATCCGACCGGTTCGGGACGGATGACGATTCGAGCGGCTTACGGGTTATTTCGCGACTATCCCGATTTTTATGAGTCCGAGCAGGTCAAAATATCGCCGCCCTACAACTTCACGATTGTGAATACAGCGCCCGGCGGCGGAACAGCGGCAGGATTTGCCAATCCCTGGGTGGACTATCCCGGCGGGAGCCCTTTTCCTAATACGCTTACGAAGAATACGGCCTTTCCCGCTAACGGAGGGTGGGTCGTAATACCGCCGGACCTGCCAGCCGTTTATGTCAATCAGTGGAACCTCAGTATTCAGAGACAAATCAGCGCCAACTGGCTAGTTTCTCTGAATTACCTCGGCAGTGAAACGACTCACCTTTTGAGCAGCATTGAGGCAAACCCGGCGGTTTACCTACCGGGTGCAAGCTGTATCATCAACGGCAGAACGTTCACTCCGTGCTCGACGGTGAACAATACGACTCAGAGAAGACAGCTGACCCTGATTAACCCGCAACAAGGGCAATACTACGGCAGTATCGTTCAGGAAAACGCCACGGGTACGATGAGCTACAACGGCCTTTTCCTGACGGCCCAGCGCCACGTGGGAAGAGGAATGACCGTTCAGGGGAATTACACGTGGTCGCACTGCATCAATACCGGGACGCAACAACTGATCTCGATTCCGATTATCGCGGGCATTCACCCGATCGCTTCCCGCGCGGGCCTTCGGGGCAATTGCGCGATTCTCGAGCAGGACCGCAGGCACAACTTCAACCTGACGACGGTCTACTCTACCCCGCAGTTTTCGGATAAAACAGTGCGGCTTCTTGCTTCGGGATGGCAAATCTCCGGGATCGTCAGAGTGCTTTCCGGAGACTACTTTTCGGCGAGAGCCGGGGTGGATCAAGCGTTATCCGGTACTGACGATCAGCGGACCCAGCAAATAAGCAGCGATGTCTATGCTGCTCACAAGAGCATCCAGCAATGGCTCAACCCGTTGGCCTTCGCGCAACCGGCGTTAGGAACTTACGGCAACATGGCTCCTTCGACCCTATTAGGCCCGGGATATTTCGGCATCGACGTGAGCGTCACGCGTAAGTTCAAATTCGATGAACGACACTCGTTAGACGTGCGCGGAGAAGCTTTCAACGTGCTGAACCACGTAAATCCGCTCGATCCGGTGAATACGTTGACGAGCAGCACTTTCGGCCAGATACAGGCCGCCAACGACCCGCGCATCATTCAACTCGCATTGAAGTTCAATTTCTGACGGGCGGTCTAAGGAAGGCCGAAGACGAACAGCGACGTCCCTGCCGTGACAGCTACCTGTTGTTTGCCGTCGATGGTAAATGAGACCGGCGGCGAACGCACCGCGCCCCCGAGTTGTAAATCCCAGAGCGCTTTTCCGGTCTCGGCATCAAGCGCATAGAAATTGCCTTCTTCCGCGCCGCCGAAAACCAGGCCACCAGCGGTTGACAAAAGGCCAGTCAAAGGCGGCGTGAGGAGCTTGAATTCCCACCGCAATTTTCCGCTGGTTGCTTCGAACGCACGCACAGCGCCGTAGGCCTCATCGCCATTCTTAGTCTCCCCGCCGCCTCCGGCGTAGGCCGTGCCTTCCTTGTAATCGGCATCACCCTTGAAATAGACACCCGCCATTTCGCGAGTCGCCTGATAAAACAGCCCGGTCCGCGGGCTGTAACTGGGGCTCCACCAATTCGCTCCGCCGGCGATGGCCGGATAGACGAGCGTCCCTTCCACCTTCGGGTCGGCCTCACGCCGAGGGAATGGCCGGCCTTTCGCATCGAGTCCGTCGGCCCACGTTTGTTTTACGTAGGGCGCCGCGGTGAGAAATTCTCCCGTTTGGCGATCGAGCACATAGTAGAAGCCGTTCCGGTTCGCCATCGACACCACTTTGCGCCGCCGGCCCTTGACTTCGGCGTCGAACAGGATCGGAACTTCCGTGGCATCCCAGTCATGGACATCGTGAGGCGTGAACTGGAAGTGCCACTTGATCTTTCCAGTCTCTGGGTCCATTGCAAGCAAAGAGCAGGTGTAGAGATTGTCACCCGGCCGCGTATCGTCGTTCCAGTCCGGCGCAGGATTGCCAGTGCCCCAGTAGACCAGGTGCAGGTCCGGGTCATAGGACCCGGTTACCCATGTCGAGCCGCCTCCATGCTGCCAGCTTTGCCCGCCCCAGGATTCCGACCCCGGCTCACCCGGTCCAGGAACGGTCCAGGTGCGCCAAAGCCGCTTGCCGGTCTTCGCATCGTAGGCATCTACAAAACCTCGAATGCCCGTCTCGGCGCCGGAGACTCCGATAATGATCTTGCCGTCAATCGCAAGCGGCGCCGCGGTAATGTAGTAACCCTTCTTGTTATCGTCGACGACGGTGTCCCACCGAACGATTCCCGATTTGGCATCGAGCGCAATCAGGTGGCAATGGACCGTTCCGTAGAAAACCGTGTTGTCCAGAATGGCCACGCCGCGATTGACGGGCGGCGAGCCGATAATAATGACATCCTGCGGAATGTTAGGCGTATAAGTCCACAGTGGACGGCCGGTGTGCAGATCCAGCGCGGTAGCGGTGCTGGGCGGCTCGGTGATGTACATGATGCCATCGGCAACGATCGGCGAGGTTTCCACAATTCCCGGATTCCTCATCTGGTACACCCAGGCGGGTTTGAGCTGTGCTACGTTGCGCCGATGGATCTGCGCCAATTGCGAGAAACGCTGTGCCTGATAGTTCCCCGAATAGGTGACCCATGTGTTGGGATTGCCATCCGCGCCGACGATCCGCTGATACGGCACCTGAGCGAACCCTCCGCTCACAGCCGCGAAGACGGCCAAGGCATGCAATCGTAGTGTTCTCATTTCACCACTCCCAGGCTGGACAGATAAGCGACGAGATCATCGAGATCGGTCCCTGAAATTGTCGTTCGAAGGTCCGGCATCAGGCTCTTGCCCGTCTCTTTCTCCAGAGTTTGCAGGTCGGTCTTGCGGAAGGAATGCAACTGGTTGTTCGCATCTTTCACCTGGATGGTGAACGAGTCTTCATTGACCCTGATACCCGTTACCTCCTGACCGCCCCGCGTAACTACTCGGACCGGAAGAAACTCGTTCAACCCGCGGCCCGGAAACGGCATCACTCCGCGCGGCAGGGCCGCGGCGGGTTCGACAATCGCTTGCCGAAGATAATCGGCAGCACGATGGGCGCCCACACCGCTGAGTTCGGGGCCAAGATTGCCGCCTTCGCCATCGATGATGTGACACGAAGAGCAGCCGGACCTCTGGTAGACGGCCTTGCCCTTTTCAGGGCTGCCCGCAACCACAGCACCTGCCGTCCGGCTCAGTGAGCGAACGTAGACGACCATTGCGTGCAGTTCGGTGTCCGTAAAACGACGGATGCGAGGCATTCCCCGATCGGGAATTCCATCGCGAATGACCGCGGTCAATGCCTGGTCATCCGGGGCGCGGCTCAGCACCGGGCGATTCAGATTCGGGCCTTCTCCTCCTCCGCCTTCCGCTCCATGGCACCGCGAACACATGCCCAAGAAGAGCTGTCTGCCCTTTTCCAGGTCACCGTTCTGTGCCGCCAGCGGAAACACGGCGAGCGATATCAGCACCAATACATGACGCATTTTATTGAACATCCTCCTGGCTCCCATCGCAAATCAGCGGGAAGACGCCCCGCCGGCCCATCGTTCCTTCAGCGCCGCGCGGTCGACTTGCGATCCACGAAGGTAGACCGCGGCGATTCTTCGAGTGTTGGTGATATCGTCGAGCGGATTGGCATCGAGCACAATGAAGTCCGCGGTCTTGCGCGCCGCTACTGTTCCGGTGTCGGTCATGTTCATCAGTTCGGCCGCATTGCGCGTCGACGCCACGAGCACCTGAGCCGGCGTCATGCCGGCAGCCACCATGTCCGCCATCTCCTCGTGTGCCGCCCAGGGGATGTTTCCGTCGGTTCCCAATGCGATCTTAATGCCCGCCGCGTTGAGCTTTGCGAGATTCCGGGCTTGGATTCCGAAGAATTGTTGGGCCTTGGGATCGTCCTTGCTGTCCGCCTGGACCTTCTGAAACTCCGCGGCCGGAAGACTGTCACGGAGCCAGCTCCGATCTACCTTCACGCCGCGATCCGGAAGGTTGGGATCGACGATCATCTTCGGTTTCGCCTTCATCATCTTGAGAAACTCGTCATCGATATCCCGGTCGCGAACGCTATGGGCGAACGCATCGATACCGGCACGCAGGACTCCCTTCGCATCTTCCAGCGTGAAGATATGGGCAATCACCCGGAGACCGTGTTTGTGGGCTTCGTCAATCGCTGCACGATACAACTCGGGGCTCAGCTTGGTCACGGTATGATCCCGATCGTCCACCCAGATCTTGATGATGTCGACTTTTTTCTGAGCGTCCTCCTGGACGGCCTTGCGGACTTCCCCTTCGGTGGTGACCCAGTACGGGGCTTCGGTGCGGCCCGGTTCCCGTCCTGTGAGGCCCCGTCCGGCAGTGCGGAATCGCGCGGCGTTGGGAATGGTTTCCGCGCGCACCTGAAACGCCACGTCACCGGTATCCTGGCCCAGGCTCATCGCCGCGCCGATACCGTAGAAGGCCAGGTGCTGCAATTGATCCACAAGAGCATCCCGAGTCACTGCCAGGTGCTTGTGAGCATCGACGATCGCCGGCATAACGGTCTTGCCAGTCAGATCGACGTGAGCGGCGCCCGCCGGAACCTTGATCTGTCCCTTTCGGCCGACTGCGGTGAACCGGCCGTTTTCCACGATGAATGCGGCGCCCTCAACCGGTGCGCTACCATCTCCGGCGATGAGCCGCGCGCCTTCGAAGACCGTTACGGTTGATGGCTGCTGCGCCTGGGCGAAGACAGTCTGCGTGACACATATTGCCACGAATCCCGTTATCCAGCCTAAACGCGCAAAGAACGTCACCTTCCGTGATTCAGGATTTACACAGCGCATGGAAAACCTCCTTCAGACAATTGGGGCGTGCTGGCCCGCCTACTCGACCCCGGCCCCAGGTGCTTGTGGTCGGGTTCAGTATATCGCGGCGTGCGAGTCTGTACCCGACCTCAGTCCGCCAGGCCGGTGACCGCGTCCCGGCTGTTCATCGGATTCCGTCTGATATATGATATGGCCGATTTCCAGGGAAGGTGTATCCGCGATGCGTACATGGCTCTTGGGCGTCTTATCTGCCGGGCTGGCGGTTTTGCCGTGCTTCGGCCAGACATTTGGCGAAATCACCGGAGTGGTTACCGATCCGACGGGCGCCGTGGTGGCGGCCGCTACTGTGACTGTCACCAATCCGGAGACGAACTTCACGCGGAAAGTGGCGACCAATGCCTCGGGCAATTACAACTTCCCCGCCCTGTTACCCGGCTCATACAACATCAGAGCGGAAATGCAGGGCTTTCAGACGGAGGTCCGGCGGGGCGTAACGTTAGAGGTGCAGCAGACGGCCCGCATCGATTTTCAACTCCGTGTCGGCGCGCTCGCCGAGACCGTTGAAGTGACCGGAGGCGCGCCGCTGCTCAACACCGAGAATGCCAATATAGGCACCGTCATCGATAACCAGCGCATTGTGGATCTCCCGCTCAACGGGCGCAACTTTCTGCAGTTGGTCAGTCTGAGTCCGAATATCAGCGCCGCCTTCAACGTGAATGGCGGCACTAGCACCGGCGCCGCGAGTACCCGGCTGGGCGGCGACAGGGCCAACCAGTCGTTCTCGGTCTCCGGTTCCCGGCGGGAATACAACAATTACAGTATCGACGGCGTGACCAACACAGAGCCGAACTATAATGCTTATCTTTTCCTGCCCTCGGTGGATGCCCTGCAGGAATTCAAAGTGCAGACCGGCATTTACTCCGCCGAGTTCGGCCGGGGAATCGGGCAGGTCAACATTTCCACCAAGAGCGGAACGAACGGGTATCATGGCGCCGCATGGGAATTTCTGCGCAATAGCGCGCTCGACGCCCGGCCATTCGCCTTCACCGCTGTGGTGCCCGACAAATCGCCCTTCAAGCAGAATCAATTCGGTTTTACTCTGGGCGGGCCGATTTCTATTCCGAAAATTTTCAACGGCCGCGACCGCCTGTTTTTCATGTCGAATTATGAAGGCTACCGTTCCAGGCAACAGCTGCAGCAGGTGTACACAACGGCGCCCGATGTGATGCGCCGGGGCGATTTTTCCCAGCTTCTGCCGCAGAGAGTGATCGTCGATCCACTGAACCGGGACGCCGCTGGCAATAAGCGGCCATTTCCGAACAACATGATTCCACAATCGGAGATCTCGCCGATTCCGGCGGCGCTGCTGCAATACTATCCGCTGCCCAATGTTCCGGGCGCGGGGCTGGTGAACAATTACCTGAGTCTACAAAACAATGCCGGCAACAAAGACGAATTCACGCAACGCATCGACTTTGTGGAGAACCCGAAATCAAGCTGGTTCGGCCGTTATAGCTGGAACAGCGACCACGTGGTCACGCCGGCCCTCTACTTAAACGGCAACGTGCTGGATGTGACCGCGCGGCAGGGAGTCATTTCCAATACGAGGATCATCTCTTCGAGCCTGGTGAACGAAGCTCGTTTCGGTTTCAACTACTTCAATAACGTAAACGCGTTCGATACGAGCTACAAACCGCAATATGACGTCATGACGCAGCTCGGATTGCAAATCGGCACGAACTGGACGTCGTTCGAAAACGGCATTCCCGGCATCATCGGACTGACCGGCTTCAGCAGCTTTGGCTCGAACACCGAAGGACCTTACCAGTTCCGCGACGCCAATTTCAACTGGACCGACAGCATAGCCTTTACCCGTGGCAAGCATTCCATGAAGTTTGGCGCCGACATTGTGCGGGTCCGTTTCAACACGCTGGGCAATGCCTTTCCCCGGGGGCAGTTCTCTATCGGAAACAATGCCACGGGCTACAGTATCGCCGATTACATGGCGGGTTACATTGGAACGTCCTGGAAAGCGGCTGCCCAGAATATCGCGCAGGAGCGCGCCACCAACCAGGCTTATTTCATCACCGACACCTGGAAGATCCGGCCGCATCTCACGATCGACGCCGGTCTCCGTTACGAGTTGATGCCGCCCTATAGTTACAAGAACGATACGGCGTCGAACTGGCAGGTACCTTACTACGCATACACACCGGCGGACGCCCCCGGGCATCCGCATCCGGTGCTGGTGCGTGTCGGCTCGGGTGACCTTT
>PSRJ01000162.1 GCA_003175985.1 Terriglobia bacterium | reverse complement strand
ACCGTGGGCTGGGAAAACTGGCCCGCCAATCGGGAACTGCTCTACGTAGTGGATGCTTTCAATGCCAGCCGTGGGGCGCTCGTCTTCACCTTAATGACACGGGAGCCGAAGCGCGCCGGCGGGTGGAAGAAGCCGGCGTTTCCTCGCCTGGTGCGCAGCATGATTTTTTCCCTTCCTCCCGCCGACCGCCAGATTATGGGATTGCTCGCGGGAGTGCAAGGATATAACGGCTTCCTGTCCGCGAGCCCCTATGAGGCGCTTGCCACCAGTTATCGCGTCTTACATCCGTTGTCAGCCACCATCATGCCGCTGATCGCCGCCACTGGCCGCGCCATGCTGCAGTTGGTCCCACACAGCGATGATCTGTTACCGCTGGCATGGGATGACGGCGAGCCCTGGCAATTTCGCCTGCGTTTAGCTTGTACCACGGGAAACAAATGCTCCGTTACCGGGCACCTGCACCGCGGTGACGAGGAGTTGGATCTTTCCGAACCCGTGTTGGTAACGGACGGAGGGTTCGTCTTCACGCGGGGACGGGTGGCGCGGCTAGCCGAAGGCTCGGCCTTTGACTGGTTATCTTACTTCCGGAAGGTCAAGTGCATTGAAGCCCCGGATAGCGACGCCGAGCAACTGCTGGCCGCCATCCTCGAACATCCGTCGGCCGCTTCCCTGGAAGTCCCCGAGAAACTCCGGTATCAAGAACTGAGTTCCGCCGCAAGGCCTTGCCTTACCATCCGTGCGGTGAAGCCGAATCCATGGGAGCAGGAGCGATTGCAGGCGCGGCTGGAGTTTGAGTATAGCGGCCGGCGCGTCCCTGATTCGACCGGGGCGCGCGGGTTGTACGATCCCGCCAGCCGCACCTTCCTGGTGCGCGACCTCGCGGGCGAGAATGCTGCCGAAAGCCTCCTGAGACAACTGGGCTTCTCCGAACTGCGGGAGAGCCGCGAGCGGATCTGGACGCTGCCGCCCAAGAAACTGCCGGCTGTCGCACGCGCCTGTCTGGAAGCCGGCTGGCACATCGAAGCAGAAGGCAGAACCTTTCGCCGCGCCCAGGCAGTGCGTGTGGCGGTCTCTTCCGGAGTGGATTGGTTCGGCCTCCACGGCGAAGTCGACTACGGGGAGACTACCGTCCGACTCCCGGCTCTCCTGGCCGCCCTGAAACGCGGCGAGAAAATGGTCCGGCTGGACGACGGCACCTACGGGCTGCTGCCGGAGGACTGGCTGAACCGTTTTGGCGCGCTCGCCGGATTGGGAACGTCCGAAACCGATCACGTCCGCTTCCGGCGGAATCAGGCTGGTCTTCTCGACGCCCTGCTGGCGGCTCAGCCAGAAGTGACCTGCGATGAAACCTTCGCGAGAGTGCGCACTGCGGGCGCACTACCGCGCCTCGCTGCTGAACACCATTGCTCAACAAGGTTTGGCGAAGTCGAAAATCCAGGTGCTCGAGGCGCTGCTGCGCTTGCGGCAGGCGGCCTGCCATCCCGGCCTGCTCGATCCCAAGCGCCGTGGCGAGCCAAGCGCCAAACTCGATCTGCTGATGGATCAGTTGGACGAGGTGAGTCAAGAGGGACATAAGGCCCTGGTATTTTCGCAGTTCACCAGCCTCCTGGCTATCGTGCGCGAACGCCTGGACGAGGCCGGAACCGTCTATGAATACCTGGATGGCGCGACGCGGGACCGGCAGTAGCGCGTGGAACGGTTTCAGAGCGATCCCGATTGCAAGCTCTTCCTCATCAGCCTGAAAGCGGGAGGCTTGGGGTTGAACCTCACCGCTGCCGAATACGTATTCGTGCTCGACCCCTGGTGGAATCCAGCGGTGGAGGCTCAGGCTATCGATCGGACCCACCGTATTGGCCAGACCCGCCAGGTGTTCGCCTATCGGCTGATCGCGCGTGACACGGTAGAGGAGAAGGTCCTGCAACTGCAAAATTCCAAGCGCGATCTGGCGGCCGCTATCATCAGCGAAGATAACAGTCCCCTGCGGGACCTGCGCCGAGAAGATCTGGAGATGCTGTTGTCGTAGATCGGCCCGCGAGTCAGGGCCGGCCCGCCGCTTCCACAGTCGTGGTAGGGTCTGCGCCTTCCCACACCACGTCGGCGGTCGGTCCGTAAATCGCCGGGACGGGCTTGTTCAACAGCCTGAGATACACCGTCAGTTGCGTCCGGTGATGCGCCGTGTGGAGAATGCGCCGCCAGAAAATCCAGGCACGCTGCCGGTCCACGTCGAAGAAGCGTTCGCTCCCGAGCCACCACGCGTCATCCTGCCGCGCGAGGACGCAAGCCGGGGCCGGGCAAGCTCTACCAACCGCCGCGCAAAACCCGCCATTGAGGCATCCTGAGGAAGAATGTTCTCTGGCGGCGGTTCCGGAAGACGCAGAAACTCAGAGAAGAAGCGCCGCTCGGAGAGCAGTTGATGCCGTATCACGCCGTGCACGGTCGCGGATTTGGGATGAGGCTGAAAGTGCAGATCGTGCTCGGAGAATTGCAGCCATGTGGAGTGAACTTTGTTGGTCTCCGAGGCGTTATGTGTCGAGCGCGTGCTGCCACGCCGGAGCCACGCCCCGCGGCACCTCGCTTTCGGGAATTGCGCTGAATGCGTACTGCATGCTCTTTGCCGGCGCACCGAAGCCATAGTATGACACGTCGTCCGCACCCCGATCCGCAGATTGCGCACTGCTGCGTCCAACCAGAGAGAGACCTACCCGCTCGTAATTTGATATAAAATACAGCCCACAGGGATCACGGGGATCACAACAATCAGAGGGAGCGCACATGCGTGTATTAGTCTTCGCAGCCAGTCTGTTCCTGTTCGCCTGGTCCATGTTTGCCCAGGGTGATCGCGGCGCCATCACGGGCACGGTAAACGATCCCGCGGGCGCGGTGGTCGCTGCGGCCCCTGTTGAAGCCAAACATGTCGAAACCGGCGCTGTCTATCAAACGGCCAGCACGGCCACCGGCAATTACACGCTGTCGCAATTGCCGGCCGGATCGTATGAGCTCTCCGTCACCGTTCCTGGATTCAAGAAGTACGTCCGGCAAGGCCTTACCGTGCAGGTGGCGCAGACGCTGCGCATCGACGTTGCCCTCGAAGTCGGGGCAGCCTCTGAGTCGGTTACCGTGCAGGCCGATGCGCCGCTGCTGAAAACGGAAAGCGGCGAGCTTAGCCACAACGTCACCGGCGAGCGCATCAATGAGCTTCCCGTCCTCGCCATTGGAGCCGCCGCCGGAAGTTCCAGCATTCGCAATCCCACCACGGTCGCGCAATTGGTGCCGGGCACCTTCGTGAATGCCAACGTCAACCTGAAAGTCAACGGCGCGCCCGCCAACACCTCCTCTTTCCGCATCGAGGGCCAGGACGCGAGCAACGGTTACGTCGCCGCCGTCCCGGCACAGGTGCAGCCGAGTGTCGATTCCATTCAGGAAGTCACCATTCAGACCAGTAATTTCGCGGCCGAATACGGACAGGTGGGCGGCGGCTTCTTCAATTACACGATGAAGTCCGGAACCAACCAGTTCCATGGGAGTGTCTACGACTATTTCGTCAACGAAGTATTGGACGCCGGCATCCCCTACACCGTGGCGCCCAACAATCCCAACGAACACATCCGAACCGTCGAGCGGCGCAACGATTACGGCTTTACCGCCGGAGGTCCCGTCATCATTCCCAAACTCTACAACGGCCATGACAAGACCTTCCTGTTCTTCAACTGGGAACAGTTCCGCGAGTTCAAGAACATCAACGCCCAATCTGTCACCGTGCCAATCCAGGCGTACCGCGATGGCGATTTCCGGAGGGCTCTCACGGGCAAGAATCTTTGTCCCACCGCGACACCGAACTGCGACCCCATTGGCCGCACCATCATGGAGGGTACCGTCTACGACCCGACCACGCAGCGCCTCGCTCCCAACGGCCAGATCATCCGCGACCCCTTCCCGAACAACACTGTGCCGGCCGCTGCGATGGATCCTGTGTTTCTCAAGATCCAGGCGCTGATTCCTCTGCCGAATGCCGCCCCGAATGCCCTCTTGAACAACGGCATCTACCCCTACATCAGCGATCGCGTCACCAGCGTTCCCTCATTCAAGTTCGATCACATTCTGAGTCCCAAAGACAAGCTGTCCTACTTCTTCTCTGAAATCACGACCGGCAGCCAGTATTCCAATACGACCGGCGGGGCCGATGGGCTGCCGGAACCAATTACGCAGGCGATCGGCACGTTCATCACATCTCACATGCACCGCGTGAATTATGAGCGCACGCTGACGCCGGCGCTACTCCTGCACTTTGGCGGCGGCTACCAGGATGAGTTCTTCGGAGATGACCGGGCCGTCACCAACTACGATGCCGAAAAGCAACTGGGCCTGCGCGGAGCCACCGTGGCGCGCATGTTTCCATCCTTCGTCAACGCCAATAACGCCCAGGGCGGCATCAAGAACCTATCGAGCGGGACAAACCGCCATATCTGGTATCAGAAGCCCACGGCCAACACCAGCCTGACTTGGGTAAAGAACAATCACACCTACAAATTCGGCGCCGAAATGCGGATCGAAGGCATCCCGACGCTTCTTTACTCTTCCACCAACGGCGTGTATACCTTCAGCCCTAACGAAACGGGCCTGCCCTCCACGCAGGGCCAGGTCCTGCAAGGCGGCACGGTGGGATTCCCTTACGCCAGCTTCATGTTGGGACTCGTGGATTCCGCGCGCGTCTCTTACCCGCCGAGCCTCCGCCTGGGCAAATCGATGTGGGGCTTCTTCGCCCAGGACACCTGGAAAGTGAGCCGCAAATTCACGCTGGATTACGGCTTGCGCTATGACTACGGGACCTACCTCAAAGAGCAGTATGGCCGCATTCCCAATTTCGCGCCCAACGTGCCCAATCCCTCCGCCGGAGGACGCTTGGGAGCCGTGGCCTTTGAAGGCTACGGGCCCGGCCGCTGCAACTGCGATTTCGCCCGTAACTATCCCTGGGCCTTCGGCCCCCGTCTGGGCGCGGCCTATCAGATCAATTCCAAAACGGTGTTCCGCGCGGGCTGGGGCATCGTATATAACGGCACCCCCGATAATAACGGCGCCACTGCCAGTATTCCGGTTCCAGTCGACGTCAATTCTCCCGCCTTTGGCCAGCCGGTGATGACTTTGCGGAACGGCGTCCCCTTCGCGCCCACGCCGTGGCCCAACTTCGACCCCGGTCAATTCCCACTGCCGGGCACCATCAGCGCACCCAAGGTATTCCTCGATCAGAATGCCGGCCGCCCCGCCCGCCAGATGCAGTGGAGCATCGGACTGCAAAGGGAAATCGGCAGCAACCTGGCCGTGGAAGCGGCATACGTTGCGAATCGTGGTGTCTGGTGGAGCGCGCCTGCGCTCATCGATATCAATGCGCTCACGCCGCAGATGATCGCCTCCGCCGGACTCGACATCAACAATGCCGCCGACCGCACGCTGCTGACCTCGCCCATGAGTTCCGCAATCGCCCAGCAGCGCGGGTTCAGCACCAGGCTTCCCTATAGTGGATTCCCGCTCGGGTCGACCGTTGCCCAGTCTCTGCGTCCCTTCCCGCAGTTCGGCTCCATCCAGAGCCTCTGGTCGCCGCTCGGCAAGACCTGGTATGACTCGCTCCAGGCCAAGGTGACCAAGCGATTTTCTCGCGGCCTCTCCTTCAGCAGCGTATTCTCCTGGCAGAAGTCGCTGAACCTGGCGGGCGATACCAGCCCTGGGAACCTCAGCCTCGGCAACGCCGTGATCAACGACGTGTTCAACCGCAGCCAGAACAAGTATCTTTCCGGTTTCGACCAGCCGTTCCAGTTCAACACGGCCTTGAATTACACTGTTCCCTCATTCCGGTTCGGAAACACGCTGGCCGCCAAAGCAGGCTCATGGGCAGTGCGCGATTGGACGCTCGGCGTCTATGTCGGTTATTCGAGCGGGATGCCCATCCGTTCGCCGTGGGCGCAGAACGCGCTGAATCCCCTACTGCTGCGCAACGTGCAAGCGCCTGCCAGCGTCACCGGATTCATCAGCGGCGGGCAACCGCCCGCGCAAGCCACCTTCGCCAACCGCGTGCCCGGCGTGCCGTTGTACACGGTGGATATCAACTGCCATTGCTACGATCCCAACAAGACTTTCGTTCTCAACCCAAACGCCTGGACGCAACCCGCCGCCGGCCAGTGGGGCGCTTCGGCGGCCTACTACGGCGACTATCGCTTCCAGCGCCGGCCGATGGAGAACCTGGCTATTGGCCGGACGTTCCGTTTCAAGGAGCGCGTCCGGGTAAATGTCCGGGCGGAATTCAGCAACATTTTCAACCGCGCGCGCATGCAGGATCCGGCATTTGCCAACGCCCTGGCCACGCAGACTCGCAACCCCAATACTGGCCAGACCACTGCAGGCTTCGGTTGGCTGGACACCAGTTTCGGCAATGCGGGCGCGGTAGGAGCGATCCAACTTCCGCGCAACGGAACGATCGTCGCGCGGCTCGTGTTCTGAAGGGCGAACGATGCCAGTGTAGTGATTAGGCTTTACTAAACGGACACGTCGAGCTGTGTAACTGTTTCTCGGACGGAAGTGAACTCCGAGTCACCAACGATCAGCTCGCATGCGGCCGGAAACATCCGCGCACAGTGTGTCTCAGGTTTATTGAGGCCAGTAAGATTCGGGCGATGCTCCCTGGATCGCCGTCTCTCGCCCGTATCACCATAGCGACCACATGGGCAAGTGGTCGTATGCCTTGTTGTTGTGGCAGGTCGTGAAGGGCCCGCTGAGCGTCACTGAAACCTCTGGGTAATCAATTGTCGCCTCATCGAATCCGCGCATCGGCGGCTTCGACTGATCGGAGCGGCGGCCACGCTAAGCTAGCTTCATGATCCGCACGATCGCTGTTCAAGGTTATCGATCATTACGCGATTTATTGCTGCCCCTTGGACAACTAAGCGTCATCACCGGTGCGAACGGGAGCGGCAAATCAAGCGTCTATCGCTCGCTACGCTTGCTCGCAGATGCCGCGCTCAATTCTGTCGTCGCTTCTCTCGCCCGCGAGGGCGGTTTGCCGTCGACTTTTTGGGCCGGTCCGGAGACTATCGCGCGCGGTGTTCGCCAGGGAACCTACGCGGTGGAGCCCCTTGCGAAGCGGAAGGCTGCGAGCCTCAAGCTCGGCTTTGGAGGCGATACCTACGGTTACAGCATCGATTTGGGCTACCCTCTACCGCCTCCACCGGCGACTATGTTTGAGCTTGATCCCCGTGTGAAGCGCGAGTGCATCTGGCACGGGCACGTCTACCGTAAAGCTTCTGCACTTGTTGATCGCAGAAACAACTTCGTCTGGATCGCCACAACGCGCGATGAAGAGCCGGTGATGCTAACACAGCACCTCTCTGACACAGATAGTATGCTCGCCAGTGTCGCCGACCCGCAGCGAGCTCCGGAGATGTTGGCAGTACGCGAAGCTGTTCGTGGTTGGCGATTCTACGACCATTTCCGCACGGACTCTGACGCGCCCGCACGTACTGCTCAAATTGGCACTTTCTCACCTGTCCTTCACCATGACGGCAGCAATCTCGCCGCTGCGCTTCAGACGATTCTCGAGATTCGGCCGGACGAAGCACTCGCCATCACTCTCGAGGATGCCTTTCCACGCAGCCGACTCTCAGTAGAGTCGCGGAATGGGCGCTTCGAATTGCTGTTGCAGCAACACGGCTTACTTCGCAAGCTCTCTGCAGCGGAGTTGTCGGATGGGACGCTGCGTTACCTCTTATGGGCTGCAGCTTTGCTCACTCCGCGCCCCCCTGAACTGATGGTGCTGAATGAGCCGGAAACCAGCCTGCATCCGGATCTACTTCCGGCGCTTGCCAGGCTGATCCTCGCCGCAGCAATAAACACGCAAATCATTGTGGTTTCGCACGTACCGCAGCTCATCGGAGAACTGACGGCTGCGCCGGTTTGCACTCGCCTGCATCTAGTAAAGGAATTCGGAGAAACCAAGCTGGATGGCTCGACCCTATTCAACAGACCGAAATGGAACTGGCCTGCCCGGTAGCTTTCGTTACCAAGCTCCGAAAGGTCTAAGTCGGCAACGGCAGCCCGGAGTGCAGTTGAAATGGGGTGACGGCGTTCTCCTTTATTGTCGCAACAAATTACCCAAACTGATCGCAGTTGGGTGGGGATCGAACAGGCGCCCCTGCGTTTGCCAACGCCCTGGCCACCCAAACGCGTAACCCCAACACTGGCCAGACCACTGCGGGCTTCGGCTGGCTTCTTATTGTGAATTCGGTTCCTTTGTTTCCGGCTTGCTGAACGACCAATGGCTATGAATGATCTTCCACTTGCCTCCAACGCGACCGTACACCGCTGTCGAGTTCCAGTACACAGTCACCGCGCCGTCCGGACGTTTGGCATGGCTGGCTAAGTTATATGACAGCACCGCTACATCACCCATGTGCTGAACCTTTGGGCCGATCATCTCGTAGTGATCAACCTTGACCTTACCGGTGATCGGAATCAGGAGTTTCTTCATCGCTTCCAGCCCATTTACGCGACTCTCTCCCCCGGGCGCGAAATAGGTAACGTCAGGGGCGTACGTCTCGAGGTAGCCCTGGGGGTCCCCATTTCCCCATCGGTCAAGCGCGGCGCGCTCCAGGGCGATAATTGCCTCAGGTTTGAAGTCGTCGGCGCGGGAGGCGCCTGATGCCATGGCAAGCGGGACTAGAACCAAGAGAATCATTTTTCGCATCTCGTTGCTCCTTTGTGCGTTGCATATCGAACTAAACAGGAAGTCTAATCAGTAGCCGCTGAGAACGATAGGAAAAATGGAAACTCGCGGATGTCAGCGTTCGTATGGCAGTTGGATTCTGATATAACCGGAGAGATGCCGCGAGTGGTCGCCCGCTATCGCGAGTTTGCACCGTGTAAAGCTTTGCGAGAGCACGTGCGTGCTTTTTTCTCGTTTGGCCCGTGGGCGAACGAGAGCCCGCCCCGCCGGCCGGTCACACTCGAAGTTCTGTTCTTTGAGAGCGACTCGTTCTGTTCGCCGCTCTTTGCGGATGGCCACGCTTCGATCGTTTTCGATTTCGAGCAAGCGTGCGCGGTAGGTGGCGTCTGGCATCAGAGTCCTGTGCGGCCGAACGGAAAGGTGATCGGCCCAATGAGCACGGTTGGCCCGCCGTCCGGCGGGGAACGGGCTGAAATGGCCGGAGTCTACTTCCATGCCGCGGGGGCGTCCGCGTTCACAGGCGCTCCGACCTGTGCGCTGAGGGATGGGATCGTGGATTTGGAAGACCTGTGGGGCGCGGCTGGGACGGAGTTGGCGACCGAGATCCAAGAGGCGAACGGCGCAGCACGCATCGACCGTCTGGAATCGGCGTTGTATGCGCGAATTGCAGTAGGGCGAGCGCCAAGGCTGACGCTGGATGTGCCGGGGCTGGCTGCTTGGGTGGTTCGCCAGCGAGGCCGTTTGACGGTGCAGCGCATGGCGGACGCCGCGGGGGTTTCGCGACAGCATCTGACCCAGGTGTTCCGCGACTGCGTCGGCGTTACTCCCAAACTGTACTGCCGGCTCGCGCGATTCCAATCAGGGTTGGTATACGCGGGCTGTGGCAAGAACATTGACTGGGCCCAAGTCGGAGTGGAACTGGGTTATGCCGACCAATCCCACATGATCGCGGAATTCAGGGAATTCAGCAGCCTGACCCCCCAGGGACTTGCGGCGCAGGAGTGGTTCCACCCGTTCATAGAGCGTGCGCGAGATAAGCGACATTGGGCGTTATCGTAGATGGCTCGTAATCTCTAGCGGCTCCGAGCCGGGACGCCAGGAAGCGGTCGAGCGCTTTACGGGAACATTCGCCATGGCGAGAATTCGGGCCATTTCCGAAGCTCGCCGGCCGCCCATTGCGCAGTCTTGTCCGTGTGACATGCGGTGCAGGAGTCGGGCATCTTTGCCGCCAAACCCGTCGCGGGCGAGATGAAGCGAAAGGTGTGGGAGCGGACCTTTACATCCGCAATAGTCGGTTGAACCTTTGGCATGTGACAGCCGACGCATTCCGCACCCGGCGAGCCTGGGGCGTGATGCGTATGCTGCGCTACATCTCTCGCCTTAGGCCCGTTCGGAGATCCCGGGCTATGGCATTGGAGGCAGAGGACGGAGGCCGATTTCAGAAGGTCGGCGTTGTTATCCGTGCCGTGTACATCGTGGCAACTGAAGCAGGCAACACCGCGCATGTACATTACGCTGGTCACGAAATCGTTGCCCTGCATCCGGTTGCCGCTTCCGGTTCCGTCCGGATAGTAGGAGCGGTCAGGTCCTTCCGCGCGGCGGTCGTCAAACTTCCAGTATTCGCTGAGGAGCATACCGGGACGGAAACCAACCGGCCAGGCATAATCGCGCCCTTCGATGGGATTGCGCGACGAATCGCCGGTAGAGTGGCACTGGATGCACACGTCGTTGGCCCGAACGTAATCCAAGCGGGCGGGATTCACGACGTTCGCGCGCGAGGGCCGTCTGGTATGTTCGCTCCCGGGGCCGTGGCATCGTTCGCATCCCACATTCCATTCCGTGACCGTCTTCGATTGGATATCGAAGTTCACTGAGTGACAACCGTCGCACGCTTGGCTCGTTGGCGTTTCTATATGAGTATAGGGACGCCACTTCTGGTTCCGTACGTCCCACGTTGCCGGCAGCGGGTAGTAGTCATCGACCGCCTTGCGGAAGTAACGTTGTTTGAATTTGCCGCCGTACACGAATGCAACGTCCCCAAGGTTGAACGTGAGCGCCGGATCGGGCTTGCCAAAGTCAGGCAGAATCGCTTCCGGGCGTACCTTCGGGTCGGCAAGCACGTTGGCCATCCTCGTCTTACTCCACCGGTTCCAGATTGCCGGATGGCACGACTTACAGGGCGCGGAACCAACGTAGCTCGCGGCAGTTTGGGCTTGAGCGCCAGGTTCGAAGCGAATCACCGGCAAAAACAGTAAGAGCATGGGGAGCCTTTTCATTGCGAACTCCTTTCTCATGTCCGGAAAGTCCACCGGACTTTGAGCGTCAAAGCGTTCTTGTCCGGAACGATGCTGACGTCGTGCGGACTCAGCACCAGCCGCTGCCAGTTCCGGTTCCAGACCACGAACACATCGTTGCCGGGGCGGATCGTCCAACGAAGACGAACGTTGTTTCCCAAACTGCCGGCCTGCGTATCGTATTGGAAGAAGCTGGTCAGAATCAGGTTCGGCTGGAATGCACGCGCGACATTAACCTGGAACAGCCGCTGAACGAAGCTCCCTTCCCGCAGGTTCCCGAAGTTCTGTTCCAGGGTAACGCCGGTTTGCCAGCGGCCGCCTCGTGTTGTGTAGTTCAGATAGTCGGACTGTTGCAACAGCTGGCCGTCGTAGAAGGCGCCGAACCATGTAGAAGAGCCAAGCTGCCAAGGCCGGTGATCGGAGGTGCTGAATTCTCCATGAAAGCGGTTGAACCGGTACGCTCCGGCCGGCAACGTGACCCCCGGCGCGATTGCAAACGGAGCCGTCAGTAACTCGAACTGAGGTTGAAACGCCAGGCTGAAGCGGTCGCCGGAATCGAGTCTCATGCCGACCGGCGACCAAAGAAAATTCCACGACTCCGTCTGCCCGCGCGCGTTAGTTACGTGATGATACTCGTGTCCCAGAAAGGCCTGGCGAATCCAGCGCAGACGCCCATCCCGGTCGGGGCGGGGCTTTACCCGGCAGGCCGCGTCGAGCTTTCGTATGCCGGCCCTCGGCAGAAAGCCAAGACCGGGATTGAGCCCCTCGCCGAATTGATTGAGAGCATGAAAACAGTCGAAGAGGTCGTTTGGATAGTCGACTATGTAGCCCCAGCCCGATCGTTTTCCCCGTGGACCATCTCCGCGGCTGAACGCAGTCCAGCCCACTGCCTGAAAATTCTTATTGCCGAACAGCTCTGAGGTTTGCCAGGAGCCGTCGAATCCCAAAAGACTGTTAGCGTGGATGCCATCGGGGTTCCCGTTGGTGAAGATCGACCCTACGCGAAGCCGGCGGGTGAGGTCGTACGAAATGCGGCTGGCCAACAGATTGGTCCGCGGGACGGCGACGGACGACGAGGGGGAGTAAGCTTGACGCGTTTGAATATCGAGCATGCCGATGTTCCATCTCCCGATCCGCCCGATGAGCTTAGACCCGGCGTCAATAGGGATGGGGTCTCCTTGAAACAGCCCGATGGTCCGGCTGAAAAATGGAATGAAATCGTCTTCCAAGGCAAACGCGAACCCAAATTGATTTGCGCCTTCCAGAAAGAAGGGACGCTTCTCCGGATAGAACAGCGGGAAGCGCGTCACATTGAGCTGCAGGGAATCGACCTCCGCCTCGGCGAAATCGGTATTCACTGTGAAGACCGCGGCTAGCTGTGGAGTGATGCGCCACGTAACGTCCGCGCCCGGCTGACCCTGCAGGCTGCTGGCGCCGTCGCGATACGCTGTCTGGGATGTTCCGGCAACGAATGGACTGACCTCGAGCCCATGACCCTGATTCAGCTCCACCACATTCAGCAGTTCGCCCGCCCGGCTCAAGTCGTAGAAGAACACATCCAGCACGGGCGATGCCCATCGCAGCACGGTGTGATCCCTGGGCACGTTTCGCTCGAAATTCACTCCCCATGTCGTGGAGTCCTTGATGAAGCTGAGGGTACTTGCCGGTATCATGATTTCTGCCGACCAACCGGTCGCTGTTCGCGCAATTCGCGCATCCCAGATACCGTCCCAATCGAGCTTCGCCTCCTCGCGTCCCGCGATCAGGCCGTCCGCGCGCGCGCCTCCTGCGTTGACCCGGAAGAAGTACCCGCTGCGTTTGTCGCCGCTGGTGCTCAGCGCGACCGATACGGTGTCATCGCCGTCCATCGAACCATCCCGCCGCATGGTGTGAACTGCGATGAGACGCGGGTCGGGGTCGGTACAATCAAAGCCGAAATACAGCTTATTGTCCTGGATGATCGCGCGAACGGTTGTCCGGTACGGCGTCGCGGTGCCTGGGCGGGGTGATTGCTGTGTCAGCTCGACCAGCGAAGTCGCCGTGGCCCACGCGGGATCGTCGAGTAAGCCATCCAGTTTCACTGGCATCGAGGTTGCCGCCACCGAAATCGAGGGGGTTGGCGCCGTCTGCGCTGGCGCCAGCGAGACCGTGGCGTAAACCATCACACGCCAAAGAAACCTTGCCCCGGCTCGGAGACGCTTTGGTTGCCATGGCAGCACCGAAACCATTGTTTGACATACTATATAACAGTTGCTATATTATTTTGCAACTGTTGTGTCACTAGAAACGCGAAAATGGCTCTTGCTGATCCACCAGATACCCCCCTCTCCGCCCTACCTCCGCGCCAAGATCTTAAAGCGGCTCAAGGACATCGGCGCGGTAGCGCTGAAGAATTCGGCCTATCTGCTCCCGGACTCCGAAGAGGCTTTGGAGGATTTTCAATGGCTCTTGAATGAGATCAGGAGCGATAGGGGCGAGGCTTGGGGCTTCCGAGTCTCCACCATCGACGGGCTGAACGACGATTCCATCCGCGAACTGTTCCAGGCAGCGCGTGCTGCCGATTACGAGGAAATCTTGGCGGAAGTCGAAAAACTGGCGGCTGCCGAGGATGGCGGCGAAGTGAACATCAGCGCTGCTCTGCGGAAGCTGCGAAAACGGTGGGCCGATGTCAAGAGTATCGATTTTTTCGGAGCACCTGGAAAGAATGAGGTTTTGAGTGCCATGGAAGCGATCGAAAAGCGTTTGAAGGGAGTCGCGCGCCCAGGGGAATCCGCTGAAACTCCCAGCGATCTAAAAGGCCGCCGATGGGTCACACGCCGGGGAATCAAAATCGACCGAACGGCGTGCTGCTGGCTGATCCGTCGCATGATCGATCCCGCCGCCGAATTTCTTTTCGTCGATCCTCACGAGTACCGGCATCAGGCCGGCGATCAGCGATTCGATATGTTCGAAGGCGAGTACACCCATGAGGGAGACCGGTGTTCCTTTGAAGTGCTGATCGACCGGTTCCAGTTGGAGAACGCAGGCCTGAGAATGATCGCCGAGATTGTCCACGACCTGGATTTGAAAGACGGAAAGTTCGGAAGGCCGGAAGCGGCGGGCGTCGGAGCCATGATCGACGGCCTTGCTTTCCGGCACAACGACGACACCAAGCGAATGGAAGAGGGCCTGGTTATCTTCGACGCCCTTTACGCGCGATTGCGGCCTATTTCCTGACGTATTTTTTCACGTCCTGAGGACCCACTTCGGCGCCGTAGATATTGCCCTTCGCATCGACGGCCAGACCCTCGGCCGCACTGGTGCCGGTGTACTTGTCGGCGGCCCGGGTCTTTGTATTCGGATCGGGGACGAAGGCGGCGATCTTGCCGTCCTTCAGACTACCCGCCCGCAGGCCGCGATGCCAGCCGTTGTGATTTTGGGATACTGACTCCGATTCCGAGTCGGCGCTGTAAAGGTTGTCGCGCTTGTCGATGAAAATTCCGCTCGGCCTGCTCCACTGGTGCAATTCCGAAATGTAATTTCCATCCTGATCGAAAATCTGAATGCGGTTGTTATTACGATCGGCTACGTACAGCCGGCCCTTGGAATCGAAAGCGAGCGAATGGGGTTGGTCGAACTCGCCTGGGGCCGTACCGTATTTGCCCCAATGCTTGATCGGTTTACCATTTTTGTCGAATTTGAAAATAATGTCCTTACCCGCGCCGTGGCCTTGGGCTATGAAGATATCGCCATTTTTGGCCACGATAACGTCATTGGGTTGATAGCAGCACTCCGGCTCGGCTGCGCCGCCCGCCTTGCCGATCGTCATCAGAAGTTTCCCATCGGGGCTGAATTTGAATACCTGGTGACCAATGGTCGCGCCCGGAGGAGGGTCCATGCTTCCCGGTGGAACAGGGCCGCGTCCCGCGCCGCCGCGCCCGCTTGGCGGCGCGTTGTCCTGATAGTCCGTGATCCAGACGTTATCGTCTTTGTCCACATAGATGCCATGCGGAGCCACGAACATCCCGGAGCCGAAGCTTTTCAGAACGTTGCCGTTGGTGTCCAACTTAAAGATCACATCCATCTTTTTGACCTGGCGCGTCTCGGGGTCGAGGCACCCATTGGCCCCGCAGCGCTCCGCGACCCACACCGACACGCCATCCTTATCGATATCCACCGCGCTGGTCGAGCCCATTTTTCGGCCATCGGGGAGCTTGGCCCAGTGCTCGATGGTCATAAAGGAATTCGGCGCGTCGTTGGTGGGCTCTTTGATATCGGGTGGTGTTTTCGTGTCCACCGAAGCAGCCGTGACCGTTCCTGCAAAACACGCGATTGCTATCGCGCTCCCCAAAAAGAAACTGAGAATCCGACCTTTCGGTGGCATCAATGAACCTCCTTATGACCGCTTGCTGACGCGCGCGGCTCAGAGACAGTGCCGGATCTGGGACGTGGCACTGTAACATCTTACAAAAGCGCATCGCCTTGGCGCGAGAATCGGTCGACGACATGCATCCGATCGGAGTGGAACGAACCACCTCGCCCCGGCTCCGCCCTCACCTTACGGAATCCTGAGGCTTCCAGAGGATGCTCGTCAAGCGATCGCTCCCGGTCGCACCATGTGTCGATCGGTTCTCCGTCGATATAGTCCATAACGAAGTAAGGCAGCCCCTCTTCCGTGCTCCCGCCATCGATCCGGCGCGCGATCGCCGGATGGTCGAGCGAGGCCAGGATGTCGCGCTCCTGGCGGAACCGGCTTAGGATGTCGTCGTCTCGCGACGCCAGATAAACTCTGCCCAACCCACCGTGCCCGATTTCTCGCTGGATTTGATAAGCACCGATGCGGCGTCCCTCCATTCTAGAAGTGGACTCTTCTTCAGACTCCCGGGCCGCACTGGCTGGTTGGTGGGCCGAACGAGCTAGCCTAGTGCCGGATCTGGGACGTGGCATGGCCGGTCTCCTGAACCTCGCAATTGCCTCGCTCGCGGACCAGGCCCGCGTCGGGATTCGTATTGCGCACTACCGTTCGTGTCGGCAGCACCCACGGCTCAACCAACACCTCGGGGTCTTCCACTGTGACGTCGTACAGAAGCGCATCGCCTTGACGCGTGAATCGCTCCACGACATGCATCCGGTCGGAGTGGAACAAACCGCCGCGCCCCAGCCATGTACTATCGGTGAACGAGACGGAGTCGAGCACGAGCGTGTCACCCTCCCAGCGTCCCACGGTATCCCCCAAATACGTGATATCGAACTCCGCCTGTTTGCTGTGCGGGCGGCCATCTGTCGGGATCACGCGGTACTCCCCGTATCCGCCTCCCGCATCGCCTCCGTAATAGAGAAACGTAACATCGCGGTCCGTCTGATAGATGCGGCGGGGTGGGCCTTCCCGTGGCACTCCGAGGGGCTGGCAGGTCATGACCGGGTCATACTTGTTTGTCCACATGTCGAGCTGTTCCACCTTGTCCCAGTATTCCGGCTTGTAGGTAGGACGGCCCATATTTCCAAACCGCGATGGCGAGTAGAGCTCAAAATCTTCCGTCTGGTTGGTTTCCCGGCTACAGTCGGGACCTTGCGTCGGGCCGCATCGGCGTCCTCCCCCGGTCATGTAGTTCCCAATCCAGTCGGTATAGGACCAGTTTCCCGACAGGTCCGGGTGCCCAGCCAATCGCGGCGTGGGCGCCGACTTGTTTACTTTAGACTCCTCCTTTGCCATGACGCCACGCGGGAGCTGCCCTTTGACCGCTTTGGCCGCCTGCACGCTTGCCGGAACCGGGGCAACCACGTACACGTTGCCCGTCTCTGTCACTTCCGTTGTCAGGTCGCGGATGACTGCGCCGTTCCGGCGCTCGACCATCTTTCCGGCGTAAAGAACGCCGATCTTGTTCAGCGGGTTGTTCCAGTCTTGATAGTCGCCGTAAGTGAAGTCAATGGTGGTCGAGCCCTGCTTAAGCACCACCCGCTCGGTCATATACTTCGCATCGAGGGTGGCTGTTGCGGTGGCTCCCGGTACGCCGGGTATCGGGAACGTTACCACCGGCTTGCCGCTCTCCCACGCGACGGACGTCTGGCCTACCTTCGCAAGACCGTCCGCGAAAAGAGTGCCCGGGTTCGCGCCCAGCCGGAATGTCTCCGTTGTCCCGGCCAGCGCGGCCTTGGGCGCGCCCTGCGGACTGGCCCAAATTCGGATGAGCCGCGGCTCGACGGCCTCCGGCATCGGAATGGCCTTGCCTTTTGCGGAGCCGATTTCCGCGCCAGGCGTGTCCTCGTTCCAGGCGTACAGCCCGCTAACCACCTCGACGTTCGAGTATGTTTCTCCATTCGGCCGTGTGCACGTGTACTGAATCCGCTGGCTGAAGGTCTGGTAGTTCGTGCTCGCGCGATATTTCGCGAGCGTGCAAGGTTGCCCCTCGACCTGAATCGTGCCTTTGCCCTGATATTCGAGGGTCGCGACCATGTCGCGTTCATCATGGCCTTTGAGCATTCCCATGCCCCACATCCACCTGAAGAGCACGGCCTTCAAGTCTTTGGCGTCCGCTGCGGGCGTGTAGGGTTCGGGAACCCCGCCGCGACGGCCCTGCGCACCGGCTGTAAACGCCCCGCCGGCCGCGAAAGCGACTGCGAGCGCGACCTGTGACCAAATCATCCTTTGCCGCAAAGACATGACGGTCCCTCCAAATTGGGCAATCAACCGAGTCATTCTACACCCAACCGCGTGTCGCGCGTTCATCCGGAATTAGAATGATTTCATGCGCAGAATGATTGTACCGGTGATGCTGGTCGTGGTTTTTGACCTATGTTTGCCAGCGCAAACGCCGCCCAATGCGGCAACAACGGCAATGCAGGTTCACACCGATCTGAACCGGTTGATGCGTGGCCTCCTGTATCCGGCATCGAACGTGGTTTTCTCGGCGCAAAACGACAACCCGGCGGACGTCAAGCGCATCCCTGGCCGGGATCCTGCCATGGCGACAGATCCGCTGACAAGCACGTTCGGCGGTTGGCAGGCAGTCGAGAACGCGGCATTGGTTTTGAGTGAGTCCGCCAACCTGCTCCTCATCCCGGGACGAAATTGCGCGAATGGCTTGCCCGTGCCGGTGAACAATCCGGACTGGGTGAAACTGGTTCAAGAGCTTCGAGATGCCGGAATGAACGCTTACCAGGCGGCCCAATCCAAGAATCAGGACAAAATGGTTGAGGCCGCCGATACTCTGTCTGCCGCTTGTGCCGCCTGCCACAGAAAATGGCGCGAAAAGCCGAGGCTCGCCGACCGGTGCAAATAGAAATCGGGCGATATTTGGCGCGATCCCGACGGTAGTGTACGATGAACAGGAGCGCCCCGGAACCCCATAAGGCCGGGTGCTTGGGAAGCAAAGAGAAAAAGACTATGAAATTGGCGTCAGCAGCGTTGCTTTTTACCCTCGCGTCGGTGGGGGCCTGGGCCCAAGTCAATGTGGGCGAGCAGAAGCCCGAAACCAGCCTGCCCTTCACTATGACCACGGTGTCCACCTTTGAACTGCCCTGGCGGCTGGCCTTCCTGCCCGATGGGCGCATGCTGGTCACCGAAAAGATCGGGCCAGTTTGGCTGGTGTCCCAGCAGGGAGAGAAAACCCTGGTGGGCAATACACCCCCGGTCTATTGGCAGGGACAGAACGGTATGCTGGGCGTCTTTATCTCGCCGCGTTATTCCACCGATCAGAGTATCTATCTCACCTACGTCGAGCCGGGTGACTACGGCGGGGGGCTGGCGTTGGCCCGCGGCAAGTTAAACGTCACCGGCCCCCAGGGGCCAAGACTGCAAGACTTCGAGGTGCTGTGGCGCCAGATGCCGAAAGGCAAGGGCGGACAGGAAGGCGGGCAGATCGCCTTCTCGCCGGATGGCCAGTATCTGTTCCTCACGGTTGGCGACCGCCAACGCTTTACACCCGCCCAGGATCCCGATCAACCCGAGGGCAAGATCCTACGCCTGACGCTGGACGGCAAACCCGCTCCGGGAAATCCGAACTTCGGCAAAACCGGCGCTGCCACGATTCCCCTGATCGATCCGCCGCGTGACACCGAAGCCGCCAAATCCGCGAAGGTGGTAAGCACTTACACCTTTCCGGGGCCGAATCTGACGCCGGCGGAAACCTGGGTAAGCGGTCTCCGCACGCCATACGGCATGGCGTTTTCGCCCACTGGCGAATTGTGGGAGGTCGAACACGGCCCGCGCGGCGGTGACGAGTTGAACCTGATCGAGGAGGGCAAGAATTATGGCTGGCCGCTCGTCTCCTATGGCCAGAACTATAACGGCGTGCCCATTCCCAAGCCTGACACACGGCCCGACCTGGCGAAGCCGGCGCTCTATTGGGACCCGGTGATCGCGCCGGGCAACCTGATGTTTTACCGCGGCACGCGGACCTTCCCTCAATGGAACGGCAATGGCTTCATCGGCGGCATGGGGACCAAGACGCTGAACCGCATCATCTTTGACGGCCATGGCGGCGCCAAAACCGCCGAGCGGTGGGATGTGGGCCGCCGCATTCGCGATGTGGAACAAGGTCCCGATGGCTCGCTGTGGATGCTGGAAGACGCCAATCCCGGCGCCCTGATCCACGTAACGCCCAAAGAGATCACTTCGCGTTAGGCGAAGGCCCCGGGCGCGGTGGTTATTCGACACCGCCGCCTAAGCAGGCCGGTGCGCCTTGAGGAAAGAATGAATCTGGCGCACCGCAAGCGGGATGCGTTCCTTGGGTTCTTTCCAGGGGAACATGCTCACTTCGGCCTTGGGCGCGAGCATCGCGCACTCCATTGCCACTGCCAGCGGATGAGCGGGGACATCGTCAGGCAGCACCAGGACCGGGTTTTGGCAACTGCGCACGAAATCGCGGGTCACGGTGAAGACGAAGTCGGGGTTGGTCTCGAACATCCGGGTCGCAAACTGGTCGGCGGTCTGCGTCGCGATCTCCGGCCGCTTGGCGTTCAGCGCCGCGGGCCAGCTCTTCCAAAATGTGCCTGGGTATTTCGGGTCGCGCATCTCCAGACGCCAGCCCACGGGCTGCGCCAGCACGGCGGCGGCAATGCGATTTGGTGCGCGCTTCAAAAGACTCCAGATGAAGGGGCCGCCAATGCAGAAGCCCATCACCATGAACTTGTCGATCCCCAGATGATCCATCAGGCCGAGCTGGTCGTCGGCATAAGACTCCCACGGCCGATCGACCTCGACAGGGCCGGTGGACTGGCCGCTGGGGGCGTTGCGCAAGTCTGCCGTGATCGATCGATATTCTCCCTTGAACTCCTCGATCGCATTGAAGGGCGAGTTGCCGGTGAAGAAGGCGATAGTCGAGTTCAATCCGCCGCCCGGAAGCAGCATTAGCGGGAAGCCGGAACCGGCCTCCTCATAATAGATGCGAACGGGGCCTTTTTCGTAAAACTTCCCGGGTCCTCGTTTGCCTGACTGCTGGGCAAATACACGGGGCACGGCGGCCGTTGCCGCTGCCGCAGCTCCCGCTGCCAGAATAGTGCGTCTGGTGGAACCCATAATCGGCGTCCTCCTTGATCTAGCGCGAAAGCATCATAGCACAGGTTCTTTTTGCGCTGAAGGCCGCCACTGGTCTGGCTGCGTGAGAGATCAGCTCAGCCCCGCCGGGCCTGCTTGGGTTTGGGCGCCTTGTATTTCCCGGCTTTGTATTTCGGCGCCTTGTACTTGTATTTGATCGGCTTGTTTTTCCCCTTGCGGGACTGCCTTTGAATCTGCGGCTTCGACTTGGCCTCAACCGTGGCGCTAAAGCCGGCCGCCAGCGTGAGCGCGAGTGCGATGGCACGAATGGTCATTACGCCAATATAGTAATGCTCCGGGCTCGGAAATCTCAAGCTGGCGAATAGTTATGGACCCCGTTGGCACCGAAACCGGCCGTTTTGCGCTTTAAGGGATATGAGACAGCTTGCACCTCTCGCCATCGCATTCCTGCTGAACGCTTCCGCGCATGCGGCCACCCTCGGCAAAGCCATGGTCACCAGCCAGGAGGTTTCCGATGGCTGTCCGGTTCCCAGTTCGGTCAGCAACTTCTCTCCAGCCGATGCCAAGGCCGTGGTGTGGTTCGAACTCGATGATGTGGCTGTGGGGGATACGCCATCCGTCCAATGGTATGAACCCGGAGGCAAACTCTATCAAACGGCTGCCTGGGATCCACTCTCCGATTCCGGGAATTACTGCTTCTCTACAGTCCTGAACATCGCCGGCAAATCGGCCGCATCGCTTCTGGGAAAGTGGATGGTCAAAGGCTACTGGAACGGGTCGCCGGCCTTCACCCTCTCGTTCCAGATCGGTTCCGGCGGGAACAACGGTTCTACGGACGGGTCCGGTGGGGCCGCCAATGACGGCGCGGGTGATACCCCCTCCCGAGGCAAGCTCTCATTCACCGGCCTCTCCGCGGCTACTTTCAACCCGGCCAAAATTCACGCCGCGGCCCAATTACAGGGCGCAAGTTTCGGCGGCGCCTCGCAGGTCTCCGTGCTGGTGAATGGCGCCGCGCTCCCCGTCTCCCTCTCTCCGCAGACGGTTACTTTCGACGCCGCGCTCAACGAAGGACAGAACAGCTTCGTCTTCATCGCAGCCGATAGCGCCGGCAACACGTTGTTTGCCGATCTTACGCTATGGTCCGGCGCGCGGATGCTGAGAGTCCGGGTTCTCGATGAGACGGGGCAACCGGCCAACGATGCCTCGGTTACGGTATCCCTGGGAGACGACCGGAGCGTGGTCGCCGCCGCCAAAACAGATAAGGGCATCGTCACATTCACGAATCTGCCTGATCGCACGGTCTTCCTTCAAGCCACGGCCAACGGCAACCGCTATGCGTCGCTCGCCGTCACCGGCTCCGCCGGATCAGTCGAGTACCGGCTGAAGGCCTTTGCCGCGCCCAGTCCTATCGACAACAACGATTTCTCCAAAGGGCTGGCCGGCTGGAACATCGGCAGCGCTCCCGCCCACCTCGTGCCGCACCAGGAAGGCGAAGGCGGCGTGAACGACACGGCTCTCATGGCCCAACTTTCGCGCCGCGCTATAACCGCCGCTGCCGCGGTTCGCGCTACGGCCGCCACGGGCGGAAGCGATCTGGAGTTGCGCACCTCCGGCGAAGGACCGCAGTCCATTTCCCGCACCTTCAACGCCGCGCCCGGCACCAAATTGGTGACCGTACGCTTCAAGTTCATCACCAGCGAAGTTCCCGGCGGCTATTTTGGAAGCCGCTACAACGACTATTTCAACGTGGCTCTGCGCAGCAAGAGCGGCGGCACGCTCACCGCCGACAGCAACAGCATGAACTCGCTCGGGCTTTCCGCCTTTACTCCTGACGGCGCCACCGTCTGGCACGTGCTCACCCTTCCCGTGTTGGGCGGCGATACCGTGCAGTTGGACGCCACCGTAACCAACGTCGGCGATGGCCTTTACGATTCCCGCCTGCTGTTTCATTACATTTCCGAGACCAGCCTGGCTGTGACGAAAATCGATCTGCGCGAGCCGAAATACGAGGATGATGACTACATCTTCGATCAGACGCCGCTTCGTTTCCTCAGCATGGCGCAGCACAACTACCTGGGAGGCGACACCCTGGTGGATGGCTATGTCACCGTCTCCGGGGACGCCGGCGATCAAATGACCGATCTCAAACTGGAGGTGCTCGACGGTTCCACCATCATCGCCACGTCCGATCTCCAACCCGAAGCCTTTCAGTTCCTGAGCCGCCCGCTTGGACCCGATCGCTTGGTCACCTTCGGACCGGCCCTTTTCCGGCTGTCTTCGGACCAGTTTGCCAATCTGGCGAAAGACTCCAACAAGGAATTTACGCTGCGCGTGCGCGCGACCTCCGCCAAAGGCCAGGACGTAACCGGAGTCTACGGCAAGGTGAAACAACTGGCGCTCTACACGGCAGGCAACCGCTACCCGTCCCGCGACCCCGGCGATTGTACCGGACTCCCCAAGTCCTACCGCTGTGGCGGCGACGATTGGGCGCTGCCGGAAATCGCCCGCTTCCTCGAGCAGTATGAAGGCGTCTCCTGGAACGATTTCAGCAACATGAATGCCGGGCCCTTCCCCCGCCACCTGTCGCACGATGTCGGCGTCGATGCGGATGGTTGGTTCGACGGCTACCAGGCGCGCGACGCCGCGGCTGCTAAGAAACTCATCGACATGGTGAACCGCGGCAAGGAAAAAAGCGTCCGCATGGTGTTCGTCACCTTCACACCGGAATTTCAGAACGCTATCAAGAATGTCACGCTGGCTGACGGCCGCAAGGCGGCGGAGGTATTTCTCAATGTCCCGCAACACGACGGCCATTTCCACTTCCGCATCGCCGAACATCCGAGCATGGGTGTGCCGGTCACGCTTCACATTCAAAACACGCTGCTCTATCCCGTCAAGATCACGGTGGATGGCCAGGTGATCGGTAACGTGGCGGCGCAGTCCACCGTCGATCAGCCATATTCCGCCGGCCGCCAGCTTAAGCTGTCTTTCGAATTGGTGCAGCCGCGGATCGGCTCGCAAATGCTGGGCGATCCTGTGAGCGGTTACTTCGATTCCATCTCCAATCCCTCGGGCACGCTCAATTTCAAGATCACCAACCACATCGGCGACTCCTGGTTCTTTGTGCCGGCCATCGATAACCGGACCGATACCACACTACTGCTGAGCGTCAACGAGGGCTTAGCCGCGCAGAATCGCTGCAACTGCACGATTCCCGCGAACAGTTCGTCGGTTGCCGCCGGCTATTACCTTTGGTATTCCAACAGCAACGTGGCGCTCTTCAATGCCGCGAACGGTTACAACGGGAAATACGTCGTGTTCGGCACGAACCCCAGCACCCGCACCGGTTCGTTCCAAAGCTCCGTCCAGCCGGAGACGGGCCTGCTCCGTCTTACCGTGATCACGCCTCCGTAGTACCTGGAGGCGGTTCCTACTTGGCTGGGTCGGACGTTTGCATATGCTGCCACGACTTTTCGTTCTCCAGGCAGATTTCGTCAATCAGTTCCGTGTCCGGCATGATTTCCTGCTTCATCGCAACGGACCAGGGCCGCTTATATGCCTTGGGATCGTCAATCGTGATTTCTATCTCGAGTGTTCCGTAATTGGGGCGGCGCAGCCGTTCGGTCATGGTGGCCGCGCTGGTCATCGGATCGCCGGCCATGTCGATCCACAGATCATCCCGGAAACCCGCCGTACGGATCACCAGCGTGTCGCCCTCCCACAAGGCGCTCGAGTACCCGTTCCACGAGGGATTCGAGTCTTTGGGCAGCGGGCGACCGTCAATGAATATCTGCCGGTACATCGCGTTCACTTCGTAGAGCAGCACCAGGAGTCGCGGCGTGTGTATGGCCTTTGTCAAGTGCGGCATTCCCCAGGTCCGCGGAGGATTGTCGGGCAGACAGCGCACGTGTGGATCGTCTTTGCTGAACCTGCGCTTGACGAGTTCGGCGGCCCACGGCTGGAACGGGAGCCCTCCCGGAAGGTCGCGGCCGATGTTCAGCGCCAGCGGGGAACCGCCGATCTCCTGCCCGCAAAACAGGCCTGTTTTCGGGTCGCACTGGTTGATCACTGCGGTGTGCCAGATGCCCGAGAAGTCCGGCTTCCCGTCAGGCAGACGCGGCGTTGGGGCAGCGAGATCGGGACTCCCGCCGGCCTTTCGCGGCACGCCCGCGGCTGGGTAATGGATCCACTGTCCGAATCCCGGAGCCGGCGTTCCTGCTATCAGGATCATGAGGAAGGCGAGAACCTTGAGACGCAGCCTCCAGCGTTCGATAAGTTCCACACCCCGCATGCACCCTTCAGGTAGTTGTTTCCGCAGTATCCCAAACCTGCCTCGCGGAATCGTCGCTTCCATATTCCGTTTATTGTAAGCTCAGCGAGCAAATGGCTGCGCGCAGTATGACCTCGGCGTTCTTCTTGATCCTATAATCGTCTGATGCAGCGGAGCAGCCAAAAGGTCCTAACCACGCACGTGGGGAGTCTGCCATCGCCCGAAGGCGTGACGGGGGCGGATGCCGTGCGGCAGCTCGTTCAGCGCCAACGCGAAACCGGTCTCGACATTATTAACGAGGGGGAATATACCAAGGGCGGCGATTGGCTCTCGTTCGCCGACGACCGTCTCCTCGGATTTTCCAAAGGTCAGCTCAAAGGTCCTCCGATTGTCACTCTCGGCAAGGATCGCGAAGAATTCGCGGACTTCTACAAGTGGGCCTCCGAGCGGGGAACGCTGTTCTTCCAACCGGGCGATCAAATCAAGACCGTGCGGACTCACTACGTGTGTACCGGCCCGATTACCTACGGAGGACGTGCCGCTCTCGAGCGCGAGATCGGCCTTCTGAAGTCGGTCGCGGATGGCCAGGGCGAGTTGTTTTTGACCAGCACCGCTCCTTCGAGTCTGGAGGTCTATCGATCGAACGAATACTATTCGAAAGAAGAAGACTTTCTTTACGCGCTCGCCGACGCCCTCCGGGAGGAGTATCAGGCAATTGCCGGCGCGGGCATCCTCTTACAAGTCGACGACGCCTGGCTGCCCGCGCTATGGGATCGCATCGGCATCGCCATGGGCCTTGAAGCCTTCCTGCGCCGCTGCCAGGTGAGAGTGGAGGCGTTAAATCACGCCCTGCGGGGCATCCCCGAGGATCGCGTGCGCTACCACCTCTGCTGGGGAAGCTGGCATGGGCCGCATGCTCACGATCTGGAGCTCAAGCATCTCGTGAATGTCCTTCTCTCGGTGAAGGCTCAGGCGTATTTGATTGAGGGGGCGAACGTGCGTCACGAGCACGAATACGCCGTTTGGGAATCCGTCAAACTGCCCGAGGGAAAGATCTTGATCCCGGGAGTAATCACGCATTCGACCGACGTCGTGGAGCATCCCGAGCTCGTGTCCCAGCGAATCCAGCGATTCGCCAGGCTGCTGGGCAAGGAAAACGTCATCGCCGGTGCGGATTGCGGCTTCGGCGGCCGCACCCACCCCCAGATTGCCTGGGCCAAGCTGCGCTCTCTGGTGGAGGGCGCCGCCTTGGCGTCGGCGGCGCTAAAGCGCGCAGTGTAAGCAAACTTGTTCCAGGTGCTAACCAGCTCCTATGCCTACGTCGAGCGCGTCAGCCAGCGGTACATTGCCAGGAAGCAGAGCGCCGTCAGCGCGATGCAAACATAGGAAGCAATCTGCCAGATGCGCTCCCGCGGCGAGCCCTCCCAACGAGGCAAGCCCGCCAGGTACGCTACGCCGAAGCCGCCCGCCAGCCCGCCGATGTGCGCGGCATTGTCGATCTGGAGTCCCGGCAGCAGGCCGATAATCAGCATGTAGATCACCCAGCGGATATACGTGCCGCGAATCGCAGCCGTCAGCGCGCTGCGGTGATGCAAGCTCAAGGCGATCATCGCGCCGATCAGCCCCATGATGGCCGCCGATGCGCCCACCGAAATCGCCGGGCTCCACAGAGCGCTCAGGTAGAAGCCGCATATCGTCGACACAAAGTAAATCACCATCAGGCGGCTCGCTCCGTATACCTGCTCCACCTGTGCGCCTACGTCGAAAAGCACCCATGAATTCATCCCGATGTGCAGCAGGCCGCCGTGCAGGAATCCGGCCGTCACCAGCCGCCACCACTGCCCGGCCCGGATCGCCGCGTTCCATTTCGCGCCGAAGTCTCGCAGCGTGCCCAAATCGAGTCCCATGAAGGCTTCGCTGTTCCCTGCGCGCATGCTGTAGAGTGTCGTCGCAATGTACAGCCCTAAATTGATCAGCAGGATGATGACCGTGGTGAACTGCGCGTGGGGAATGAATCCGCCCAGGACCGGCGAGGGATCCCGCCGGTCAATCGCCCGGGCGCCCACCTTCTCATTGCAATAGGGGCAGACGCGATCGTTAGTGGTGATGAACGCCCGGCAATGCGGGCACATGCGGCGGGTTTCCACTGCCCTCATTTTACAACCCGTCTGCCGCCGGGCCCGCGGCGGCATTCTGCTACAATCGAAGATCCCTGATGCAGAAAACAGAGCGCGAGCACCGCGAGGACATCTGCCAGATCGGCCGGCTGATGTTCCAAAAAGGTTGGGTCGCCTCTAACGACGGCAATATCAGCATCCGTCTGGATGGCGAACGCATCCTCGCGACTCCCACCGGCATGTGCAAGGGCATGATGCACGTGGACGATCTGATCGTCCTCGACCGAAAAGGCAACAAGATTTCCGGCCGGCGCGAACGCACTACGGAAATCAACATGCATCTTACGATTTACGATCTGCGGCCCGATATCCACGCCGTGGTGCACGCCCACCCGCCGGTCTCCACCGGGTTCGCGACCGCCGGCAGACCGCTCAACCTGGCCCTGCTGCCGGAAGTGATCATCGCGTTTGGCTGCGTGCCGATCGCCGAATATGGCCTGCCCGGCACCACCGAGCTGACTGAGCCCATGAAGCCGCTCATCCCCAAGCACAACGCGCTGCTGATGGCCAATCACGGTTCGGTATGTTACGGGGAAGATGTGTTTCAGGCCTATTTCCGCATGGAGACCGTGGAGCACAGCTCCCGGATTCAGTTAGTCGCGGAACTGCTGGGCGGGCCCAACGTACTGCCTCGAATGGAAGTGAATAAGCTGCTCGATTCGCGCACGCGCTACGGCGTGAAGGCGGCGAGCAGCGGTGAGCCGGAATGCCCGGTCGTGGCTGAGGAATGGACCAGCGGACCGGAGGAACGGATTTCCCTGACGCGCGCGGAATTGATCGGGTTGGTGGATGAAGCCCTCCGTGCGCGTGGTTTGGTTTAGGGGATTGGAGAAGATACATAGATGGGTGAAGCGCTAGGGATGATCGAAACACGCGGCTTGGTGGCCATGATTGAGGCCGCCGACGCCATGGTGAAGGCCGCGAAGGTGACGCTGGTAGGATGGGAAAAAATCGGCTCCGGCTACGTGACGGTGCTGGTGCGGGGCGATGTTGCCGCCGTTCGCGCGGCTACCGACGCGGGCGCCGCCGCGGCTCGCCGCGTGGGTGAGCTCATTGCCGTCCATGTCATTCCGCGGCCGCACCAGAACCTGGAAGATATCCTGCCGATCGGCAAGGCGCAGGCTGCCGCCAACGCCAAGTAGCGGCTGGAGCTGCCATGATTCTGGCGCGCGTGGTGGGAACTGTCGTTGCCACACGAAAGGACCCTCGCCTGGAAGGCAAGAAGCTGCTCATCCTCAAGCCGGTCTCGCCCGAGGGCAAAGACGAGGCTGGCTATGTGGTCGCCGTCGATACTGTCAGCGCCGGATACCGGGAGCGCGTGATCGCCGTTTCGGGCAGCTCCGCGCGCATGGCTGAAGGCTGCAAAGATACTCCCGTCGATACCGCCATCGTTGGCATCGTCGACGACGTGCGCCTGGATTAGCCGTGTTCCTCGGACGCGTCATCGGCTGTGTTTGGGCCACCGCCAAAAACCCGCAGATGGAAGGAGCGCGCATCCTGCTGGTCCAGCCGCTCACTCCCGAATTGCAAAACACGGGCAAGCGCCTTCTGTGCCTCGATGCAGCCGGAGCCGGCGCGGGCGAGCTGATCTACTGGGTCCGCGGCCGCGAGGCCTGTTTTCCGTTCCTGCCGAAGGAAGTGCCGTCTGACGCCACCATCGTCGGCATTGTGGACGAAGTCCACGTGGCGCGCGGTGACGGCGCCGAAGCTCTTCCCGCGCGCAAGACTACCCGGAAGAAGAACTGATGCTAATCGCCCGTGTCATTGGAGAACTGGTGGCGACGCAGAAACACGCGAGCCATCAAGGCCGCAAGGTCCTGCTCGTCCAGCCGCTGAACCTCGACGGCAGCAATCGCGGCGATGCCGTCGTCGCCCTGGATGCCGTCGATGCCGGCATCGGCGACCGCGTCCTGCTCAGCACCGATGGCTACGCCGCCTCCAGCGCCGTCGGCCGCCCCCAATCCCCCATCGATATGGCCGTGATCGGGTTTATCGATGAGGTGGATGTGATACCGGGAGTCTCGTGAGGTCTGGTGAAGGGCGTCCGCATTCAGCCGGGGCGTTCCTGCAAAATCACTTCATGTGCTTGAGGGACTGCTCATTCTCCAAACAGATTTCGTCGATCAGCTCTGTATCGACAACGATGCGCTGCTTCAATGTGACCGTCCACGGCTTTGTGTAAGCGTTGGGATCATCGACAGTGACCTGGATCTCGAGGTGTCCGAAATCCGGCCGCCGAATTTGCTCTCGCACTTTGGCTGCCTGGGTCACTACACTTCCGTTCCAATCGATCCACGTATCGTCACGCAGTCCGTTGGTGTCGACCACCAGAGTATTGCCCGACCATTTCCCGGACGAATACCCTTGCCACGAAGGCGTAGGGTCTTTGGGCAATGGCCGCGCGTCGGTGAATACCTGGCGGTATCCGGCGTTCATCTCATTGAGCATTACCAGAAGATTTGGCGTGTGGACGAACTTCAGCAAATGGGGCAGTCCGTACGCGCGAAGAAAACTATCCGGCAGGCACTTTATGTGGGGATCGTCTTTCGCCAGATTGTTGGTGCGCTCCTTGACGATCGGCACAAGCCAAGGTTGATAGGGCAAACCTCCTGGAAGATCGACCCCGATATTCGCCATGTGGCGTGAGCCCGTGATGGCGCTCGGGTCACCCGGAGTTTGCGCTTCGTTGGACCCTTGAGGAGCCCTGGGCGGCGGCGGCTGCTTGGGACTCGACAAACCCTCCTCAGCGCGGCGGCCATTGGTTTCCGCCGTGGTCCAGATTCCGCTAAAATCGGGCTTGCCATCCGCCAGGCGAGGCGCCGGGGCCGACATTTCCACCTTGCCATCGGCTCTCCGTGGGACTCCCGCGGTGGGATACTTCATCCACTGCGCGGCCAGATGCGTGGATGTAAGAGGGGCGCCCAGGATGATGAGGGCAACGGCGATACGCGTTTTGCGGCATCCGCGCATGCCCAGCCCCGGATATGAGCGTCGAAAGAGGAACAACGCCATCCCGCTCAGGATACCTCCGATGTGTCCGGTTCGCATTATCAACCGCCCCGGTGACGCCTACTTCGTCGGCGCGGCCCCCGGCGGCGGACCCGGGCGTTCGAATAATTCGATGTTCATTCCGTTCGGATCTTCCACGAAGATGTTGTGCGTGCCGCCGCCGAAATCGACAATCTGACCGTTGGCGGAAATCAAATTGACACCCGAGGCCTTCATCTTCGCCACCATGCCGCTGAGGTTGACCACCTGGATCGCCATCGCGGGCGCGCCCGGGTCGCGGACACGCAAATGGAATTTGGTGCGCGGCACGCCGCGAAACTCTGTGAACTCGACATAGGCCGGAGGGCCGGGAAGAACGCCGGTGAGTTTTCGGAATTCGGTTCCCGCCGGCGCGCCTGCCAGGCGCAGCACTGCGGGATCTTTCGAGAACGAGGAAGGGCCGGTGAGTTCGAGGCCCATCATGCCGTTGTAGAACCTGGCCGTCGCTTCGGCACTCTCGATGGTATAGGCGAGGGAAACGCGGTGCACATTTCCTTCGGGCGCATCGGGCGCAGGCGTTTCCTGAACCACCTGAACGAAAAACCCATCCGGATCACGTAAGAGGATCGACCGGGCCTTGCCTCGAGCCGTCGTAATCTCGACGGGCGCGCCGCCGCTTGTGACAACGGGCGCATTCGCCCTCTTCGCGTTGGCTACAACGTGGTCGAGGTCACGGACATAGAGAACGATACTGGCGGCGCCGGGATCGGTGTAAGCGGCTCGCGCCGGCTTGCGCTCGAGACCCTTGAAATGGGTGAGCTCGAATCGCATGGCGCCGGGAAGCTGCATCATCGAAAGACGCAGCGTCACGCCGGGAGCGTTGGTGAGTTGCGGCACGGCCGGGTTCGGAAAGTCCCGCGGCGTGCCGTCAAGACCGAACACTTCGCGGTAGAAAGCCAGTGTCGTATCCAGATCCTCGACGGCGTGGATGGCGTGTGAAAGGCTTCGGATATGGGGTTGGACCTCGTCCGGAGACTCGGTTTGCGCCAGGGCAACAAAAGCCATTGCGGTTCCCGCCGCGATCCAAGACAGTGCTGCCGCGATCCTCATAAACCTCCTTCTGCTCCGGGGAGTTGCTGTCTGCACCAGTTTAGAGTGTATAACGCGCGGCCCCGGAGGCCGATTGTCGCGCCGAAGTGATCATGCAATTATCCGAATACTTGATGGGCGTTATCAAGAAATTGCTTTGACTTTGCGGGGCTAAAAGCATAGGCTCACGTTGAGGATGGGGGTTTCGATGACTCTAGGATTTTGTTCCGGCTGCCATACCGCCCGGCTGGCAAGTCTGCTGGTGGCGCTTGGATTGGTTTGGTCCGGCCGGTTGAACGCGCAGGGGGTGACGAGCGCTTCCGTGTTAGGTACGGTGACGGATTCGGCGGGCGCCGTGGTTCCGAATGCCGCGATACAGGTCAAAAATATCGCGACCGGCCAGGTGCAGCAGGCGCAGACAGACGGTCAGGGCCGCTATACGATCGCGGATCTTCCCATTGGGAGCTATGAGGCGCAGGCTTCGGCGCCGGGCTTCCAAACGACCGTGCGCCGCGGCATCACGTTGACTGTTGGCGCGCAGGCGGTAGTGGATCTTTCTCTATCGGTAGGGCAAGCGCAGCAGACCGTAACTGTCGAGGCCGAGGTTTCGCAGGTCGATACGCTTTCGACGGCCGTGTCTTCCCGCGTCGAGGAAAAGCAGATCAATGACCTGCCGCTGAACGGGCGCAATTTTACGGACCTGGTTGCCCTGGCGCCGGGTGTTTCCACCGGATCGCAAATCGGCAACGGTGGAGCGAACCTCCTTTACGGCGTCGAGAACAATTTCAGTGTCTCGGGCTCGCGAGCGGAAGGCCAAGCCTACCTGTTGGACAACACAGATATCCAAGGTTTTTGGAACCACGGATCGGGATCTGGTGTCATGGGCACTACGCTGGGCATTGAAGCGATTGCCGAATTCTCCGTTCTCACCAACACGTATAGCGCCCAATTCGGCGGCAATGGGGCGGTGGTGAACGCGGCGAGCAAGTCCGGCACGAACGGCTTCCACGGCTCCGCCTATGAGTTTTTTCGCAATAGCGCCTTGGATGCGCGTAACTTCTTCGATGGCGCCTCCGTACCGTCGTTCCGGCAGAACCAGTTCGGCGGCAGCCTGGGCGGGCCGATCA